>CAYHRK010000143.1:2344-8866 GCA_964358795.1 uncultured Vicinamibacterales bacterium | reverse complement strand
CAAATAGTCCGGAGCGCGGCGCCCGGATCGCAAGGCGCGAAACGCGAGAATATCGGGAATATTTGAGCGATGAGCAACGCAGCGAGGCGGGATGCCCCGCCCGGAATATGTCGGCGAACTTCCGACTCGGGACACTAGGCTGCACCGTGAAACATCAAGCCCGGCTGGTGAACTCATCAACCCGTTGCCGACGACGTGTGGCATGGCCCTTGCCACGATGGAACGATAATGGAAGCGAGATTTGCCGACCGACAAGACGTTCGAGGACGAAGCGTGTTCGCCTTGATTCTGCTCTTGCTGGCGGCGCCGGTGGTTGCTCAACCGCCTCAGGTGGCCGAGACGCCAACGGCTCCGCCCGTGGAGCAGTTGGTCGATCGGGCGCTCGCTCGCGCGCCGTCGGTGGCGGCAAGGAAGGCCCGACTGGATGCGGCCGAGATTGCGGCAAAGACCGTCGACGTCCTGCCCGATCCCATGGTGGAGTTCGAGTATCGGGCCGGGGGCTTTCCGCGTTTCACGATCGGCTCCGATCCGGGTTCGATGCTGGGTGCGTCAGTTCGCCAAAGTCTGTTGACGAAGGGCCGTCGGGAAGCGCGCCGTGCCGTGGCCAACGCCGGAATCGGGCAAGGCCGCGCCGAATTGAACACCTTGACGACAGCGCTCGCGACAGCCGTCAGAGTGCTGTACGCGCAACTGTACGTCATCGACCGTGAACGGGAGACGCTGGTTGATGCCGGCCAGCTCGTGAGTTTGCTCGAAGCCACGGTGTCGGCCCGTTACTCAGCAGGCGCATCGGACCAGGCGAGCGTGCTCCGGGTGCAGTTGGAACGGACGCGATTGGGCGAGCGGGTGGCCGATGTGGCCAACGAGCGCATTGCCGCGTTGATAGCCCTCAACCGCCTGATGGACGACCCGCCGGACACCCTGATTGGAACGGTTCGCGAGCTTCCGGTTGCCGCCCAGTTCCCTGCGGCGGCCGGTGAACCGACGCTCTCCGTCGTGCCAAAGACCGCGCCGGCGATCGTCCTCAAGCACGCCGAAATCGAGGTGGCCACCCGCCGGGTTGCTGAGGCCCGCCAGGAGCTGCGCCCGAGCTGGAGTGTGGGGGGCGGTTTGTACTGGCAGGGCGGTCTCGATCGCATGGCCACGTTCAACGTCGGCATTGAGCTGCCTTTCCGGAAAGCGCGCAAGCAGCGGCCATTGATTGCCGCGGCCGAACGGGAACTTCAGGCCGCCCGCCTTGATCTTGCAGACACGTCCGCGGAGGTTCGTGCAGAAGCGGCACGGCTGGCAGCCGATTGGCAGACGGCTACTCTGCAGATTGAGCGGTACCGCTCCGCGATTCTGCCCCAGAACTCGGCTGCGCTCGACGCGACCCGTTCGGGGTACCTGGTGGGACGAGGCGATTTCGTGTCGGTGCTCGACGAGTTCCGCCGCTGGATCGAGGTGCGCGTCGGACTGGCTCGTCGAGAGGCCGACCGCTACGCGGCCAGCGCCCAGCTTGACGCCCTGCTCGCTAAGGCTGCCCACGGTCCGCTTTCACAATGACGTTCGAGAACTGAGTCCATGTCCACGAACACTCCCGCGTTTCTCATCCAGCTTCGCCGACATTGGGGCAAGGTAGTGATCCTGGCAATGCTGGTGATCTCGATCGCTGCCGCGTCGTTGGTGTTCGCACCGAACCACCAGCACACCGCCGCCACTATGTATCACTGTCCGATGCATCCGTTTTACACATCCGACCGTCCAGGGAATTGCCCGATCTGTGGCATGCGTTTGGTGCCGACCGTGGTGGCACCGGCCGGTGCCGGTGGTGCGAAGCCGGCGGAGACGAAGGCCACGACGGACGCAAAGCCGGACGCCGCGGGCGGCACCGGGATCGAGGGCCTTGCCCCGGTGCACGCCAGTGAGACCCAGGCGAATCTGGCTGGCGTTCGCACGGCGGTCGCGACAAGCGGCGTGCTGGTCAGCACCGTGCGCGCCGTGGGAAATGTGGTCGCCGATGAGACCCGTATCCGACAGGTGAATACGAAGGTTGCCGGCTGGATCGAAACGCTTCATGTGAACGCGGTGGGTCAATTTGTCAGCGCCGGCCAGCCCTTGTTCGACCTCTTCTCCCCGGAGTTGCTGGCCAGCCAGGAGGAATACCTGCGCGCCAGGCAGACCGCCGCCCAGTTCCAGTCGTCGACGCTTCCGGAAGTGCGACGCGGCGGTCAGGACCTGGCCACCGCCGCACGTCGGCGACTGCAGCTGCTCGACGTCCCCCAGGAATTGCTGGAACGCATCGAAACAACTGGAGCCTCCCAACGCACGATCACGTTTCGCGCCCCGTTCAGCGGGTACGTCACCGAGAAGATGGTGCTGGAAGGACAGCGCGTCGACGCGGGCACGCCGCTGCTGACCATTTCCGACCTCTCGCATGTGTGGGTGGTCGCGCAGCTCTACGAATCGGAGGCTGCCAGTGCGATACCAGGCCAGCGAGCGTCGCTGTTTCTACAGTACGACGACAGCGTCCGCCTCTCCGGGCGCGTGAGTCTGGTCTATCCGACGGTCGACATCGAGAGTCGGACCATCAAAGTCCGCTTCGAATTCGGGAATCCCCGGATGACCCTCAAGCCAGGCATGTTCGTCAACGTCGAGATCGAAGGCCAGCGAGCGCGCGGCGTGCTCGTCCCGGACTCGGCGCTTATCGACACCGGCACGCGGCAGGTCGTCTTCGTCGAGGAGTCGCCTGGCCACTTCGAGCCTCGCGAGGTGAAGGCCGGCGCTCGTCGTGACGGACAGGTGCTTATCCAGACCGGCGTGAAGGCGGGCGAGCAGGTAGCCGTGTCGGCGAACTTCCTTCTCGACTCGGAATCCAGACTGCGGGCCGCCATCGGCGCGACGGCGAAGCCGGGCCACGAGCAGCACAAGTAGGCCCAGGCCAACAGGGGTGCCCGCATGATACGGAAGATTATCGCGTTCTCGGCGCACAACCAGATTCTGGTGCTGCTGGCGACGGCAGCGCTGGTGGTGGGTGCCCTCTACGTCCTGGAGCACATCCGTCTGGACGCCCTGCCGGATCTCTCGGATACGCAGGTCATCATCTACTCGCGGTGGGACCGGTCACCGGACATCATCGAGGACCAGGTGACCTACCCGATCACGAGCGCGCTGCTCGGTGCGCCGCACGTGAAAGCCATCCGCGGGTTTTCGGACTTCGGCTTTTCCTACGTCTATGTGATCTTTGAAGATGGCACCGACATCTACTGGGCGCGCAGTCGCGTGCTCGAATACCTGTCGAAAATCCAGTCCCGGCTGCCGGCTGGGGTGCAGACTGAACTCGGGCCCGACGCCACAGGCGTGGGCTGGATCTTCCAGTACGCCCTGGTGGATCGCACGGGGACGCTCGGACCCGAGCAGCTGAGATCGGTGCAGGACTGGACGGTCCGCTACGCGCTGCAGGCGGTGCCTGGCGTGGCAGAGGTCGCCTCACTTGGCGGGTTCGTCAAGCAGTACCAGGTGACGGTCGACCCGAACAAGCTCGTCGCCTACGGCTTGCCGCTGGACCGCGTGGTGGACGCCATTCGTGCGAGCAACAACGAGGTGGGCGGGCGCCTGATTGAATGGAGCGGTCGCGAGTACATGGTCCGTGGCCGTGGCTACGCCCGCACCATTCCCGCGTTCGAACAGATCGTCCTGAAGGCCGCACCTGGCGGCGTGCCTGTGCTGCTCAGAGACGTCGCCCGGATCGAGATGGGTCCTGAGATACGCCGTGGCGTGGCCGATTTCGATGGGCTCGGCGGGACGGTCAGCGGGATTGTCGTGATGCGCCACGGCGAGAATGCGCTCAACGTGATCAGGGCCGTGAAGAACCGGATTGCCGAACTACGCCCATCCCTTCCGGCCGGCGTCGAAATCGTGACCGCGTACGATCGCTCGACGCTCATCGAGCGCGCCATCGACACGCTCACACACGAGCTGAAGATCGAGATGATCATCGTGTCGATCGTGATCCTCATCTTCCTCTGGCACATCCCGTCCGCCGTCGTACCCATCGTGACGATTCCGGTGTCGGTGCTGCTGGCCTTCATCCCGATGTACTACTTCGGCGTCACGATCAACATCATGTCGCTCGCCGGGATCGCCATTTCCATTGGCGTTCTCGTCGACGGTGCGATCGTCGAGGTCGAGAACGCGTACAACAAGCTGCACCACTGGCAGGCAGATGGCCGGCAAGGCGACTTCCATGCGGTCCGGCTCGAAGCGCTGCAGGAAGTGGGACCGGCGGTCTTCTTCTCGCTGCTCGTCATCGCCGTGGCGTTCCTGCCCATCTTCGCGCTGGTCGACCAGGAAGGCCGGCTCTTCAAGCCGTTGGCGTACTCGAAGAACCTGGCGATGGCGATCGCCGCGCTGCTCGCCATCACGCTGGATCCCGCCATGCGCATGATGTTCACGCGTATGGATCCGTTTGCGTTCCGCCCCCGATGGCTGGCGAAGCTGGCCTCCGGAGTCATGGTCGGCACGTACTACGCCGAAGAGCGCCACCCGATTAGTAAAGCCATTCACCGTGCCTACGAACCGGCGTGCCGCTTCGTGTTGCGTTATCCGCGGACGGTCATTGCCCTCGCGCTTGCGGCTGTGGCCGTCAGTGTGCCGGCGTACTTCAAGCTGGGTTCCGAGTTCATGCCGCCCCTCAACGAGGGGTCGATCCTGTACATGCCGACCACGCTGCCCGGAATCTCGGTGGCGCAGGCGGAGGACCTGCTGAGGCGTCAAGACCAGGAGCTGCGGCGGTTTCCCGAAGTGGAAACCGTGATGGGGAAGGCCGGCCGGGCCGAGACGTCGACCGACCCGGCCCCGTTCTCGATGATGGAAACCACCGTCGTCCTGAAACCCGAGGCCCAGTGGCGCAAGGTTCCTCAGTGGTACTCGGACCGTTTGCCAGCCTGGCTGCACCCCCTTGTCCGCCCCATCTGGCCCGACCGCATCGCCTGGAATGACCTCGTGAATGAGATGGATCAGGCGCTCCGCATTCCCGGGGTCAGCAACGCGTGGACCATGCCGATCAAGGGACGCATCGACATGCTGACCACCGGTGTGCGCACGCCGGTTGGGATCAAGGTGATGGGCGCCGATCTGGCGGTCATCGAGAACATCGGACAGCGGATTGAGGAAGCCATCAGAACGGTGCCGGGCACACGCAGCGCGTTTGCCGAACGCACCACAAGCGGCAACTTCATCGACTTCGTGCCGCGGCCCCAGGACATGGCCCGCTACGGCGTGACGGTCGATCAGGTGCAGCGCATCATTATGTCCGCGATTGGGGGGGAGAACGTCACCACGACGATCGAAGGTCGCGAACGGTACCCGGTGAATGTGCGCTATCCGCGCGAACTGCGTGACGACATCTCGCGGCTGCGGCGCGTGTTGGTACCCGTCGCCAACGGGGCGCAGATCCCGCTCGAGCAACTCACCGATATCCAACTGGTCAGTGGACCATCGATGCTGAGGAACGAGAATGGGTTCCTGGCCGGCTACGTGTTCGTCGACATTGCCGGCCGCGACGTCGGCAGCTACGTCGAGGAGGCCAAGCGCGTGGTGGGCGAGAAGGTCGCGTTGCCGGCTGGCTACGTCCTCCTGTGGAGCGGGCAGTACGAGAACATGCTGCGGGTGCGCGAGCGCCTCAAGGTGGTGGTACCGATTACGCTCGGTCTGATTTTCGTGCTGTTGTACGCGAATACCAAGTCGGCATTCAAGACCGGCCTGGTGATGCTGGCCGTGCCGTTCTCGGCCATTGGCGCCATCTGGCTGTTCTACGTCCTCGACTACAACGTGTCCATTGCCGCCTGGGTGGGTATGATCGCCCTGCTCGGTCTCGATGCCGAAACAGGCGTCTTCATGCTGCTGTTCCTCGACCTGTCGTACGAGGACGCCAAACGGCGAGGCCTGCTGCGGACCATTGACGATCTTGACACAGCCATCATCCACGGCGCCGTCAAGCGCGCCCGGCCGAAGATGATGACCGTGGCGGCGGCGTTCATGGGGTTGCTGCCCATCATGTGGTCCACCTCCGCCGGGTCCGACGTCATGAAGCGCATCGCCGCGCCTATGATCGGGGGACTCGCCACCTCGTTCCTGCTGGAACTGCTCGTGTATCCGGCCGTCTACAAGCTCTGGAAGAAGCGGCATGTACCGGCCGATAATCACGCCGGGAGTGGGTATCCTATTAACTGACCGGGTTCTTGGTGGATCGGGGGTCACGTGTCTGATGTCAGGCTAGTCGAGGGCGGCCAGGACGATCCGCCGCTTCGCGAGGAGCCGCTCTCCGTCGATCGCGGATGGCGGTCAGCGGTGCGCATCGGAGCCCTCTTCACGGCCGTGGCCGTGATTTCGCTGCTTCACACGATGACCGCTCCGGCGCACGCCGGCCGGCATGCGGTGTACGAGTATCTGTATTACATCCCGATCATTGCCGCAGCCTCGTGGTATGGCGCCTTGGGCGGCATCCTGTGGCTGCGGGCGCGGTCCGACCACGACGTGCTG
>CAYHRK010000143.1:0-2334 GCA_964358795.1 uncultured Vicinamibacterales bacterium | reverse complement strand
TCGATGGCATACGTGCCGCACATCGAGATGATCTGGGCGGACAACGCACCCTATGCAGCGAGCCAGTACGGCCAGATCGTTGCATACCACCTAGTCGGCGGGTCTGTGGGCTATCTCCTGCGGCGACAGCGACGCTTGACCGAACGGTTCCGGAACAGTGCGGTGGCGCTGGAGATGCGAAATCGCGAACTCCAGGCATCGTACGAGCAGTTGCGCCACGCCGAGCGGCTATCGGCCCTCGGCGAAATCGCGGCCGGTCTCGCACACGAGCTACGCAATCCCATCACAGCTATCAGCGCCGCGATGGACATCGTCGGCCGCAACGCGAAGGATGGAACGCCCGAAGCGGAATTCGGCAACGTGGCGCGCCGCGAGTTGGCACGCTTGAGTGCGTTGCTCGAAGAGTTCCTCTCGTTTGCTCGCCCGCGGCCGCCACAACTGCGCCAGACGCCGCTTGGACCCATACTCGATCACCTGGCAACCCTGCTGCAGAGCGAGGCCCAGCGGTGCAACGTGACGCTGACACTTGGGCCGGTGCCCGACGGCGAAATCCGGGTGGACGCAGCGCAGATCACGCAGGTGCTGTTCAACGTAGTCCTAAATGGCCTCCAGGCCACAGCGGCCCATGGCACCGTGGCGATAACGAGCGAGATGTCGCCGGAACGCGCAACGCTGTACGTGGATGATGATGGGTCGGGTGTGACTTCGGAACACAGGGAACACGTCTTCGATCCGTTCTTCACGACCAAGCCGCGCGGGACCGGGCTTGGACTGCCCGTGGCCCAGCGGATTGTGTCGGCGCATGGCGGCACGATTGCCATGGAGCCGCGCAGCCCAATGGGTACGCGCGTGGTGATTCGTCTTCCCAGAACAACAGCGTCCCAAGCTGGCGAGCCACACGGACGGGAGGTGTCAGCATGAGCGACCCACGCACGGTCCTGGTGGTCGACGATGACGACAGTGTCCGCCGCGTCATCGAGTTCACACTGCAAGAAGACGGATATCGCGTCGTCACCGCCGTCGATGGCCTTGGGGGTCTCGAACGACTGCAAGCCGAACGCATCGACGTGGTGATCACCGATGTGCGCATGCCCGAGATGGACGGCGTAGATTTTCTGGCGCGTATCAAGAGCATGACGCCAGACCTGCCCGTGGTGCTGCTGACGGCGCACGCCACGATCAACTCGGCGGTCGAGGCGATGAAGCTCGGCGCGTTCGACTATCTGACCAAGCCGTTCGCGCGGGATCAGCTGAAAACGACCGTTGCCAAGGCCCTCGATGTGGCCGCGTTGCGCGCCGAGAACCGGTACCTTCGCGAGGTGGTTCGGGAACGCCTGTCGTTCGAGAACATGATTGCCGGATCGCGCGCCATGCGGGCCGTGACCGACATGGCTGCACGGGTGGCGCCGACCGACACATCGGTGTTGCTCGAGGGCGAGAGCGGGACGGGAAAGGAACTGCTCGCCAAGGCCATTCACGTGCACAGCAAGCGGGCAACCGGACCGTTCATCACGATCAACTGTGGCGCCATTCCCGAGCACCTGCTCGAGTCGGAGCTGTTTGGCCATAAGCGGGGATCGTTCACCGGCGCCGTGGCCGACAGGGCCGGCAAGTTCGAAGTCGCCCACCGCGGCACGATCTTCCTCGACGAGGTGGGAGAGCTGCCGCTGCCACTCCAGGTGAAGCTGCTGCGGGTGCTGCAGGAGCGCGAGGTCGACAAAGTTGGCGAGGCGAGGCCGGTGAAAGTGGATGTCCGCGTGATTGCCGCGACCAACCGTCAGCTCGAGACGATGATCAGCGACGGCGTGTTTCGCGACGATCTCTACTATCGCCTTGCCGTGATTTCCATCCGTATGCCGCCGCTGCGCGAACGGACGGAGGATATCCCATTGTTGGTCGATCACTTTCTGACGGAGCACAGCCGGAAGATCGGGCGTAACAGGCCCCTGGTGGACCGTCAGGTGTTCTCCGCATTCAACCTCTACGCTTGGCCGGGCAACGTCCGTGAACTCGAGAATGCAATCGAACGGGCCATCGTCCTCGACACCGATGGCTCGATCGGGCTCGACGATCTTCCCGATCGTCTGCGGACGCCGGCGCCACGGGTGGGCCGCCTTCAGATGGAACTGCCGGATGACGGACTGTCTCTGGAGGAGGTCGAAAAGGACCTGATCAGGGCTGCGCTCGAGAAGCACGCCTGGAACCAGACCAAGACCGCAGCGTACCTCGATATTACGAGGAGCACGCTGATCTACCGGATGCAGAAGTTCGGTCTCGATCGGGGTGGCGTTGCCGATCCTCCCGTCGAAGACGCGACCACCGACGCGCCCGGCC
>CAYHRK010000142.1:0-9052 GCA_964358795.1 uncultured Vicinamibacterales bacterium | reverse complement strand
GCCAAGGCGTTGCGGCCGTTTGGCGAGTACGCCTTCCTGCTGTTCAGCGCCGGGCGGCTGACCAGCAATTGCCATCCACCTATGTCCACCTATGTGACATGCCCATTTATGTGGCAGTCCGTTCGGAGGCCGACGGTGCTAGACTAGCTTCGTGCACACGACCATCGAAGCCGAGGTGGACGATCAGGGCAACATCCGGCCCAGAGAGCCGGTGACCCTTGCGCCAGGCTCGCGTGTCCTCGTTACGGTGCTCGAGCCGGCTGGAGCGGAGACCGCTCAGCTGAGCGAAGCCGCGCTGGCCGCAGACTGGCAGCGTCCTGAGGAGGACGCGGCGTGGTCCCAACTCAGCCAGGAGTAGTCGTCCTCGTCCGCTTCCCCTTCTCGGATCTGTCGTCGTCGAAGCTGAGGCCCGCCGGCGTCCTTGCTAGTGCGGGCGGAGTGGACTGGATCCTCTGCCAGGTCACCAGCAACCCCTACGGCGATTTGGCTGCAGTACCCCTGAGTAGGACAGCCTTCGCGTCCGGCGGTCTTGGGCGGGAGAGCGTCGCGCGGCCAGGCAAGCTCTTCACTGCGAGCCAGTCCCTGTTCGTCAAGACGGTCGGAATCCTGACGGCTGCAGCGCACCGGGAACTCGTGTCCCGCGTGGTCGGGGTGCTCCAGTCGGGGATGCGCTGAGGCCGTCGGACAAGCGGATGAAGCTGACGAAGCAGGCGCCAGCGATGGAGCTTCGTAGCTCTTCCGCGCTGTTAGGCTTTCGTCGTGCAGGTCTTGCCAGGTTCGTCGGGCCGATGTATCTTCTTTGTAGATACATTCGGAGGTGACGATGCGAGTCTCGATTCAAAAGTGGGGGAACAGCCTGGCGGTTCGAATCCCGAAGGCGTTCGCGCAGGATGTCGGGGTTTCTGAGGGCAGCGTGGTCGACGTGTCGGTGGCGAATGGTCGTCTAGTGGCCAAGCCTGTTCAACCGGCGAAAGTCCGGCTCGCCGACCTCTTGCGGCAGGTGAAGCCATCCAATCTCCATGGCGAGATGACGACCGGCCCGGCCGTCGGGCGGGAGTCGTGGTGATGGCGGCGCGCTACATCCCGCACCGTGGTGACATCGTGTGGTTGACGTTCTCGCCGCAGGCGGGCCACGAGCAGGCTGGCCGTTGCCCGGCGCTGGTGCTGTCGCCGAAGCCCTACAACGGCAAGGTCGGGTTGGCTCTCCTGTGTCCCATCACCACCAACGTGAAGGGCTATCCATTTGAGGTGGCCGTGCCGCCGGGTCTTCCCGTGGGTGGGGTCATCCTGTCAGACCAGATTAAGAGCCTGGATTGGCGGGCGAGAGAGGCGCAGTACGCGGGACGGCTCCCAGAAAGGCCGCTGGCCGAAGTGTTGGCGAAGGTTGGTTCACTCTTGACGGAAGAAGCCTAACACCGCTGCAGCCGACGAGCGGCGCGCGCGCGCCGGGTTGGCACTCGCAGAGGTCTTTGGTTGATCGCCTATGAGTCCCACCTTGTCTACGGCGTCTTCACGACTCGAGGGGGAAGCTCGCTGACGATGGCCTGGCTCACAATGAACCAGCGCGTGCTGCTTTCAAAACGCCACACCGCCACGTAGTTGCCACGATCCTCAAACGATGTCCGACCGGGTGGCGCGGTCGGACTGGCCGTGAATCGCATCGTGTACTTGCCGCGCTCAACGGCTAGCGGTCCGCTCTGTTCGACCGCCGAGGTTTCAAACGACACTTCCCAGGTTCCCCAGGCCATGGCGCGCCCCCAGTAGCGCTGAATGGCCTCCTGACCGGCCAATGGGGCGCTGTTGGACTGCAACTGCAAGCCTTCAGGGGTAAACGCTCCGGCAACGCAATCCGCGTCGCCACTGGCAAAGCAGTCCGCCAGTTGTTGGTTCTGCGTGTCGATGGCGGTCCTGATAGCCGACGCTTCCGGTTCGGTTGCCGCCTGCTGGCAACCGCTCATCGCCGCGGCGAGCACGGCAAGGCGGATCGCAACACTGAGCGAAGAGTTGGTCACCGACTTACCAGCCCATGCGGGAGCGAAGACTGGTGATGTGTGCCACGTGATGGCGGCCATGCCACGCGTAGAGGGCCAGCGTCCAATCAAGCGTGACGATGCCGCGATCGGGATGACGGAACGTCTTCTGAAACTCGGTGGCATCGAGGCTTCGAAGAAAAACGACCCAGCGATCGTGCAGCGACTCGAGTAGATGCAGCGAGGTCACGATGTCGGGATTCGTTGCGTCGGGAAGTTGTGCCCACAGTGCTTCGTTGTACGGCTTGATGGTGGGCTCAACTTCGGTCACCGCCAGCTTGAACCGCACGTAACCGTTCATGTGGCTGTCGACCAGGTGATGGACCACCTGCGCCACCGTCCAGCCGCCGTCGCGGTAGGGCTGGCGCACTTGTGACAAAGACAGGCCGTCGGCCGCGGCCCGCAGGCGCGACGGGGCGTCCGCAATCTGTTCGATGAACTGGTCGCGTAGTTGCGGTGCGAACGCGCCTGGCGGCGTGAAGGTGCCAATAGGATAGCGCAGGTCAGTCATGTCCACCATTATGCCCATGGGTCTGGTCCCAGGGCGGAATCACGAAGGCGGTCGCACCACCACCGGAATGGTGACGTGCGACGGATACTGCACCGAGCGATAAATGCGATGGACTTCCGCTTTGAAGTCCGCGGCCTTCGCTTCGAAGATGTTCGGCACGAACGTCTGCGGATTGCGGTCGATGATCGGAAACCACGTGCTCTGCACCTGCACCATCACGCGATGGCCCTTCAGAAACGTGTAGTTTTGCGTGTGCAGGCTGAAGGCGTACTCGAGCACCGCGTTTGGCGTGATGGGCTCCGGTTTCTCGAAGCTTCGGCGATAGCGGCCCCTGAAGACCTCGTTCGACACCATGAGCTGGTACCCGGCCAGGTCCCAGTTCTCGGGGTATTTCTCGGGATACACATCAATGAGCTTCACCACCCAGTCGGCATCGCTTCCGGTTGTGGCCGCAAACAGATGGGCCACGACGTCTCCGGCGATGGTCATGTTCGATTCAAACGGCGCGGTTTCCCAGCTCAGCACGTCGGTCCGGTCGTCAACGAAGCGCTGATCCTCCACCAGCCAGGTCGACCACTTCGATCCGCCCGGGAAGTATGTGGCTTGAATCGGACGCTGCCGGTACGGCACCGGGGACGCCGGGTCCGACAGGTAGGCGTCGAACGCCACCGCGCTGCCGGCCGCGGGCTTCTCGAACGAGAGTGTCTCCCCCGGTCCGAAGTACAGATCTCGTGGTGCGGTGTGCTTGGTCGGCGGCCAGGCGTCCCATCGCTGCCAGCGGTTGGAGCCGGCTTCAAACGTCAGCGCCTCCGGCAGGTCGAGCCGGCCCTTGTCTTTCAGGAAGTAGGCAAACCACGGCGCCTGCACCTGGTCTCGGTAGTACGCGGAGGTGGCGCTGCCGAAGGGAATGGGCCCCAGCCGATCGCCCTGATCACGTCCCCATCCTCCGTGATTCCACGGCCCAACAACGAGAAAATTCCGGTGTGCGGTATCGCGTGGCTCGAGCGCGTCGTAGATGCGAACGGGACCGTAGAAATCCTCCTGATCCCACCACCCGGCCACATTCAACGTGGGCACCTTCACATCGCGGATGTGGGGGATCATCGTCTGGCGTTTCCAGAAGGCGTCGTAGTCGGGGTGTGCCACGTAGTCGTTCCACGTGGGGATCTTCCCGTGCAGGTACTTGGCGTTCGCGTTGGCGAGGGGGCCAAGCGACAGGTACCAATCGAAGGTGTCGTAGCGGTCGAACGCGAATTGCTGCACGTCCTTGCCGCTTTCCATCATGGCGGCGTACTCGAACCCGTAGCTCAGGCGAAACGCCCCGTTGTGGTGGAAGTCGTCACCAAGCCACATGTCGGCCGGCGACGCCTGCGGCGCGATCGCCTTCAACGCCGGATGCGGCTCGAGCGCGCCCATGATCGTCGTCCAGCCGTCGTAGGAAATGCCGAGCATGCCGACACGGCCGTTGTTCGGTTCGGCGTTCTTCAGCAGCCACTCGATGCTGTCGTAGGTGTCGGTCCCCTCGTCGAGGGCTGAGGTGTCGCCGGGAGCACGCGCCGGCCGCTGCATGACGAAGGTCCCTTCGGAACCGTACTTGCCGCGTATGTCCTGAAACGCGAAGATGTAGCCCTCGTCGGCGAGCGCCTTCAGGTAGGTGACGAAGTTGCCGGCCGCGCCGTCTACCCCGTAGGGCGTGCGCTTCATGATGATGGGCAGCGGCTCGGTCTGCTGCTTCGGCGTGAAGAGCTTCGTGTGCAGGCGCACGCCGTCCCGCATGGGAATCATCACGTCGCGTACCACGAACCGATCGGCGACCGGGTCCTGCTGGAGGAGCGCCGGTGCCGGCGACAAGAACGACAGCGCCAGTAGCAGCGCCGCCACTGCGGGGACGCGAGATCGAGTGTGCATGATCGGCACTCCTGGTACAGGGTAATTGTGTACCGCTAATGATCTCTAGGCGGAAAACAATTACGCCGTCTCGAGACCCCAGGCCACGAACGCCGCGTCGAGTTCTCCGACCAGTTCTCCATTGCAGTGCAACAACGAGCCCACATGGATCCGGGCCTTGTTTTTCCTCGCCAGCCCACCAACAAAGCTGGCCCACGCCGCCGGATCGCGGACATTGGAGGAGGCGGTAAACGTCCCGGTGATCGGACGATCGTAGGTCATCGAGTTGCGTTGAATCACGATGCGGAACTGCTCGTGTGCGTCCTTCAACCGGAGGTAGAGCAACGACCAGGCGGCCAGAATGGCCACGGCCGACGCGCTGCCGCCAAACACGGTGTCCCGATGGTTGATGTTCGGACCAAGCGGGGCAGACAACGTGACGCCATCCGCTGTCGCCGCCACCACCTCAACGCCCATCAACTTCGAAATGGGAATTTTTTCGTGCAGGAACGCTTGCAGGTCGCTGACACTCAGCACAGTCATGTTCTCCAGACAGCGAGGTGAGCGGCACGGAACTGGACGGTCGCCTTATGTTACGCGGGGCCAGCTAGGACCACAAGCGCTCAAGCGCGAGGCGACAGACGACCGGCGCCGGGAGAGGCACGACTATCCCGTCATTCCCATCGGGCCGGTAAGCGAGCCGTTTTCGAGGGATACTTCGACCATGAGGGTTTCACTGTTGTCCCTTCTCGCCGCGGTCGTGCTGGTTGCGCCGGCCGCCGCACAACCTCCAACCGCACAACGGGCCGCGCCGGCACTTGATCCTCCCGAAATCCGCGCGTTGTGGGTCGATGCGTTTCACGCCGGCATCCGATCGGCGAGGGAGGCCGACGAACTGGTTGCCGTCGCGAGGCTGGCCAACATCAACACGCTGTTCGTGCAGGTGCGCCGGCGCGGCGACGCGCTCTACACCATGGGCATCGAGCCGCCGCTCGATGACCCCGCGTACGATCCGGCCTTCGATGCACTCGCCTACATCGTGGACGTGGGGCACGGTGCCGGCATCCAGGTACACGCGTGGGTGAATGCGATGCCCGCGTGGCGCGACGAGCTGGCGCCAAAAGACGTGCGGCATCTGTTCAATCTTCATGGCCCCTCTGCGCCTGGGGACGAGAACTGGTTCACGGCGTCGCCCGCTGGCAGTCACAAGTTTCCCGTCGGCTACTTCCTCGATCCTGGTCATCCCGGAGCCGCCGCCTATCTCGCCGACATCTACGTGAACATCGTCCGCCACTACGCGGTCGACGGCATTCACTTCGACTACGTCCGCTACCCCGAAACCGACGAGCGTCTCGCGCGCGGGGCGGGCGTGGGCTACAACCGCGTCAACCTCGAGCGCTTCCGCCGCGCAACAGGACGGAACGACACGCCCGAACCGGGCGACGAGTCGTGGATGGCGTGGCGACGCCAGCAGGTGACGCAGCTGGTCCGCCGCGTGGCGATTGAGTCGAAGCGGATCAACCCGCGCATCAAGATCAGCGCCGCGCTCATCCCGTGGGGGCAGCCACCAACGACCGAGAAGAACTTCGTTGACGTCGCGCCGATGCAGCGGATCTTTCAGGATTGGCACCAGTGGCTGCGCGATGGCCTCCTCGATCTGGGCGTACCAATGAACTATGCGCGTGAGACCGACGATCGCGTGCGGGGCTGGTTCGACGGGTGGATTCGCTGGGAGAAGCGCCACACGCACGGCCGGCAGCTTGCGGTCGGTCTTGGCGCGTACCGCAACACACCCGAGCACACGCTGGCGCAGATCGCCCGGGTGCGACAACGGGAAGGCGGCAGCCGCGTCGACGGCGTGTCGTTCTTCTCGTACGCGGTGCCTCGGCTGCCGGCGGAGGTCACTGGCGGCGTCGAGCCTCCATCAGCGGGGGACCCTACGGCAAAAGCGCCCGACCGCATTGCGTTCCTTGCCGAGGGCGCGGGGGCGATGCCGGGCGCATTTGCCCGGCCAGCACCGGTGCCGGCGATGCCGTGGATCGAGCGGCCCGAGCATGGCTGGATTGCGGGGGTGGTGACGGCGGCGACCCCGGCGGATGCTGATGGCGTGATCGTGAAGGTGAAACGCGCGGGATTTGGACTCTTCCGGCGCGCACGCAGCACACAGTCAGACGGAAACGGCTATTACGGCCTGACCAACGTGAAGCCGGGACGATACCGCGTCTGGGTGGACGACCGCGGAAAGAAGTCGATCGCGATCGAGGCGAGCGTGGTAGCCGGCACAGTCGCCCGCGTCGACTTGTCACGGCGGTAGACAGCGTTCGCGCTTCCTAAGTGCCCCGATTCCGAAGTACGACCACGTATTCCGGTCGGGGCATCCCGCCTCGCGACGTTGGTCAAGATGGCGCGGTCAACGTTGGGTGCTCCACGTTGCCGGTGTTCCTGACACCGGCTGGTTCGAACAGGAGCACCGCCACTTCTTCATCTGCCACGGGCCGGTGATCCCCGCAAGTTGTTCGGCAAGCACGATACGCTCCATCGTTCCTCCCTCCGGCGCGCCTCCACGTCCGCCGCCGCCTGCGCCGCGCGCCGTCATGATCGAACCTGGACGGAATACAAGACCGGCTTTGGGGTGTCACCCCAGAATCGGCTTCAACAGAGTACGGCGAGGGCGGCTGGATGAACCGACACGGCAAACGTGGTGCCTTCGCACAGGAACTCGCCGTCCGCCGCAAACGGCAGGCATCGGCCGCTGGTGATGTGCGCGTCCCGCACGCGAAGCACCTGCAAGACGCCGTCTGGCACTCGCCAGCCCTGCGCAAAGCAGATGAACGCCCAGAGCAGCCGCGCGCGCGACATCTCGGACACGACGATGATCTCGAGCTGACCGTCGGTGGGATCAACATCGACGGGCAACGACAAACCTCCGCCAAGCACGCGCATGTTGGTCACAAACACGGCGTGAGTCGCCATCGGTGGGAACATCTCTGCGCCCTGCGCTGACCGCACTCCGATCTGTTCCACCACTCTGGGCTGCAGCAGCAGATGTCCCAGGCTCACCAGGCGATAGGACAGTCCGCCCAACCAGTGCACCAACGGCCGGGTGCGCGACCCTACGGCGCTGAGCCTGGCGATGGTCAACGCGCTGTTGGCACCAAGGCCGAGCACGCCCACCGTCGTGAAGAGACGCTCGTTGACCGACACGAGGTCGAGCAGGCGGACCCGCCCGTCGAGCATCTGCTCTGCAGCCGCCGTCGGGCATGTCGGAATGCCCACCGCGCGCGCGAAATCGTTGCCCGTGCCAAGCGGCAGCATGCCCACTCGAACCGGGATGCCACGTAGCGCGTTGACCGCCCGGTTCAGCGTGCCGTCGCCGCCGGCGACCACCAGGGCGTCGTGCGTGCCTGCCGCCTGGCGAGCGGCCGATTCGATGGCCTGACCGCTGTGTGGCACCAGCACATCAACACGGTACCGGCGCCGCAGAATGTCGACCGCGCGTTCGATCGCAGCGCGATCGCGCGTCTGCCTGGCAGCCGGGTTCACCAGCACGACCACCCGATCCTGTTCGCGAAGTGCCGATGCGACAGACGATGGTGCGATCATGTGGTGGTGGGTTTCAGCGCGATCGTCGTCAGAAACGCATCGAACGTCATGGATTCCACGCGGCTCAATCGGCGCGCCACCTTTTCGCGACTCGACAGATGCTCCAGCAGCAAGTCGGCGTGGATATTTGGCACGAACACCGGCGCGGCAGGGGGGCGGCAAGCACGCCGAAAGCATATCCTGGAACCGTCTTCGGCTTGACGAGGGGACGGCACGGGAGAACAATGACGGAGCCCCCTTCTGGAGGCTGGCGTATGTTCCGACATACTCGTTGGGTGGTTCTCGTATTCCTCACGGTTCCCGTGGCGTTCGTGTTGGCGTGTGGCGGCTCCTCGCAGCCACCGGCCCAACAGGCTGCCGCACCCGCGGATCCGGCCAAGCCGGCTGCGGATGTCGCCAAGCACATGCACGATCACCTTGCCCGCGTCACCGACGTCCAGGAGGCCGTGATCCGGGGCGATCTGGACGCGGCGGTGGAGCCCGCGAAGTGGATAGCCGATCATCAGGAGACGGAAGGCTTGCCGGCCGGCACCGAGCCGATTGTGGCCGACATGAAGAGGTTTGCGGCAGCCGTCGCGCAGGCCAAAGACATCAAGACCGCCAGCACCTCCACCGCTATGGTGGTGTCCTATTGCGGTCAATGCCATGTCGCCGCCAAGATCACGCCGAAGCTGCCGGAAATTGCCAAGCCGGCGGGAGGCCGCGGGGTGACGGCGCACATGATGGAGCATCAGTGGGCCATGGATCTGCTGTATCAGGGCTTGATGGCGCCATCCGACGCGTTGTGGACCAAGGGGGTCGCCGCGATGCAGGCCGCACCGCTGGCCGGCGCGAGCCTGCCGAAGGACGCCAAGCTGACCAAGGAAATCCTGGCCTCTGAAAAGCAAGTGCACGAATTGGCGGCCAAGGCTCTGGCCGCGATGGACATCGGCTCGAAGGTAGCCGTGTACGGCGAATTGCTTGGCAACTGCGCCAGTTGCCACGGCTTGCACGGCAAGGTGTGGGGGCCAGGGCTGCCGAA
>CAYHRK010000141.1:0-9150 GCA_964358795.1 uncultured Vicinamibacterales bacterium | reverse complement strand
CTGATGGCCGAGGCGATTCCCGGGAGCATTCGACGTCCCAGCCCGCTGACCGAGCCACCGGCTGAGAGCGAGCACCGTTTTCTGGCCAGGATGCGAGGCCTCGCCAAGCGCAATGCGCCGTTCCGATCGTTGATCGGCCTGGGCTACTACGATTGCGTAACTCCAACGGTGATCTTGAGGAATGTCCTGGAGAATCCCAGTTGGTATACGCCCTATACGCCGTATCAGGCCGAGATTGCCCAGGGCAGGCTAGAGGCTTTGCTGACCTTTCAGACGCTGATCGAGGACCTGACCGGCATGCCGGTGGCCAACGCGTCGTTGCTGGACGAACCCACGGCGGCCGCCGAAGCGATGACCATGCTGCGGCGTGTCCAGGGCGGGTCGCGATCGGTGTTCGCGGTGGCGAACACCTGCTTCCCGCACACGATCGATGTGCTGCGCGGCCGCGCCGAACCGCTGGGCATCGAGTTGGTCCTTGTCGATCCTTCGCAGACCCAGTTCGATGACCGGATGTTCGGCATGTTGGTGCAGACACCCGACACCAATGGCGCACTCCTGGATATTAGCGATCTCGCTCAGCGCGCCCACGCGGCGGGCGTGCAACTGGCGGTGGCCACCGACCTCCTGGCGCTGGCACTGATGACACCACCTGGTGAGATGGGGGCCGACGTCGTGCTCGGCAGCGCGCAGCGCTTCGGCGTGCCGATGGGATACGGCGGTCCCCACGCGGCGTTTTTCGCGACCCGCGACCGACACGTCAGGCAGATGCCCGGACGCCTGATCGGGGTGTCGATTGACGTCCATGGGAATCGCGCATACCGGATGGCGCTGCAAACACGCGAGCAGCACATCCGCCGCGAAAAAGCCACGTCGAACATCTGCACGGCTCAGGCGTTGTTGGCGACCATGGCGACTATGTACGCCGTGTATCACGGTCCGGAGGGCATCCGGCGAATCGCCGAAGGGGTGCACGGATCGGCGCGGACGCTGGATCGGGCGCTGCGGCAACTGGGCTGCTGGCAGCAGAACGCAGCGTTTTTCGACACCTTGCTTTTCCGAGTGCCGGCCGGCACGCGAGACGCCATCCGCGCAGCCGCCATTGACGCAGGATTCAACTTCCGCTACCCGGATGCGGCCGATCTTGTTGGCATCGCAGTCGATGAAACCGTGGGCGAGTCGGAGGTGGAGGCCGTCGTGGCCGTCTTCGCGCGTGGACTGGGCACACCGGTGCCGGTGTCGACGGCGGCTTCGGCGCCGGCCGCCGCCTGGCCCGACACGCTGCGGCGCACATCGCCCTACCTTGGGCACCCGGTCTTCCACGTGCACCGGTCGGAAACGGCCATGATGCGGTACTTGAAGAGCCTGGAGCGGAAAGATGTCGGGCTCGACCTGTCGATGATCCCGCTCGGGTCGTGCACGATGAAATTGAACGCGGCGACCGAAATGGAACCGGTGACGTGGCCCGAATTCGGCCGGATGCACCCGTTTGCGCCACCCGAGCAAGCCGGCGGCTATGCCGTCGTGATTGCGGGGCTGGAATCGGCCGTGCGCGAGGTGACGGGCTTTGCTGCCGTGAGTCTGCAACCGAATTCTGGCGCCCAGGGAGAATTCGCGGGTCTGATGGTGATCCGCGCCTATCACCACGATCGTGGCGAGCCACAGCGAACCGTGGTGTTGATTCCTTCCTCAGCGCACGGCACCAATCCGGCTAGCGCCGTCATGGCCGGCATGAAGGTGGTCGTTGTCGCGTGCGACAGCCACGGCAATGTGGATGTTGGCGACTTGCGATCCAAGGCCGCGCAGTACCGGGACACGCTGGCGGCGCTGATGATCACGTACCCATCGACGCATGGGGTGTTTGAGGACGCGATTCGGGAAATCTGCGCGGTGGTTCACGAGCACGGCGGGCAGGTGTACATGGATGGCGCCAATCTGAACGCGCAACTGGGGCTGACCAGCCCGGCGCTGATCGGTGCGGATGTGTGTCATCTGAACCTGCACAAGACATTCGCGATACCGCACGGCGGAGGCGGACCGGGCATGGGCCCGATCGCCACGGCCGCTCACCTCGCGCCGTACCTGCCTGGCCACGTGCTGGTGCGCACGGGCGGCGAGAAGGCGATTCCGGCCATTGCCGGCGCGCCGTGGGGCAGTGCCAGCATCCTCCTGATCTCGTACGCCTACGTGTCGTTGCTCGGTGGCGAGGGCATGACGGCCGCCACCCGGTACGCCATTCTGAACGCGAACTACATCAAATCGCGGCTCGAGGGTCACTATCCCGTACTGTACGCCAACGCGCAGGGCCGCGTGGCGCACGAGATGATCTTCGACATGCGTGCGTTCAAGGCGGCGGGGATAGAAGAAGGGGACATCGCCAAGCGTCTGATGGACTATGGATTCCACGCACCAACGGTGTCGTTTCCCGTGCCTGGCACGCTCATGGTAGAACCCACGGAAAGCGAGCCCAAAGAGGAATTGGATCGCTTCTGCGAGGCCATGATCGCCATTCGGTCAGAGATTCAGGCCGTGATCGACGGCCAGGCGGATCCCACCGACAACGTGCTGAAGAACGCGCCCCACACGATGGGCCACGCGACCGCCGACACGTGGACGCACCCCTATTCGCGCCAGCAGGCGGTGTTTCCGCTTCCGTTTGTTCGGGCCAACAAGTTCTGGCCCAGCGTGGGACGCATCGATCATCCGTACGGCGACCGCAACCTAATGTGCGCGTGCCCGCCGCTCGAGGCCTACATCGATACGTCTACGCCGGCGGGCTAGACGGCCACCCGCGCCTGTTGCCTGGCTGCTTGCCGGTAGGCAGCCAGCAGCCGTCGCGTGATCGGGCCGGGACGCCCGTTGGCAATCACGCGGTCGTCTACCCGCACAATCGGCACCACCTCGCGGGTCGTGCTCGTCAGGAATACCTCGTCTGCGCCGAACAGATCCTCGTCGTGAAGCACGGCGTCTTCCATGCTGACCGACGCGCCAGCCGCCACCTCGACGACGAACTCGCGTGTGATACCGGCCAGCAATCCGGCATCGAGCCTGGGCGTGAACACTCTCCCGTTCTTGACGATGAACAGGTTGGATTGAGAACACTCCGCCAACTCACCGCGATAGTTCCGCATGATCGCCTCGTACGCGCCTTTCTTCAGCGCTTCCTGCATGGCGAGCGCGTTGTTCAGGAGGTTGTTCGACTTGATCAGGGGACTGACCGACCCGGGGTGGTTTCTGATCGTGGAGACCAGGGCCACCTTCACGCCCGCTTCGTACGCGGACGCAGGTGGCGCCACCAGCGGCTTCACGATGATGACGAGGGTCGGCGCGGGCGACGCTGCCGGGTTGTAGGTCATGTCGCCCAGGCCCCGAGTCACCAGAATGCGCACGTAGAGGTCGGCATCGGGCACGTCGCGGCCGGGCCCTTCAGCAAACGCCTGCATGGTATCCCTCACCGCCCGTTCCAGAGCGTCGTTGCTCATCGGCAGCTCCAGGGCGATCATGCCGGCCGACGCGCGCAGACGCCGGAAGTGCCGATCCAGGAGGAACAGTTCCCGACAATACGTGCGGACCACATCGTAGACACCCTCGCCGAAGAGGAATCCGTGGTCGAACACCGAAATCGACGCGTCGGCTTGACTGCAGATGCGTCCGTTGACATAGGCAATCGCAACCATCCCTGTACCGTACCTCTTGTGGTAGAGTGCGCGCAAGCTGCGCCACCATGCCGCGATAGAGCGCCGCTGCGGCCGTGCGCCGGGAGAACGATGATGCGAATCCTGAACGTTCAACAGATGCGCGAAGCCGACCGGCGCACCATCGAAGACCTGGGCATTCCGTCGCTGGTGCTGATGGAGCACGCCGGGCGTCAGGTAGTCGCCGCCATGGATGCCGCCATTGATGGACTCGACGACGCACAGGTGGTCGTGCTCTGCGGTCGGGGCAACAACGGCGGCGACGGATGCGTGGTGGCCAGGGCGCTGCACCAGCGTGGCATCGATGTGCGCGTGTGCCTGACAGCCGCCGCAGAGGACGTGCGGGGCGATGCGCAAGTCAATCTCGCGATAGTCGGGCGCCTGGGCGTGCCGATCGTGCAGGTAACAACCAAGCAGGAGTGGGAACGCCACCGTCGGGAGGTACTGGGCTGCGATGTGCTGGTTGACGCGTTGTTCGGCACCGGACTGACGACACCGCTGGCGGGTCTGTTCGAAACGATTATCACCGACGTGAATGCCAGCCATCTCGCGGTGGTGTCCATCGACTTGCCCAGCGGCTTGTCGGCCGATGAGGCGAGCCCGATCGGGCCGGCCATCGACGCCACGCTGACCGTGGCACTCGGCGCTTTGAAGCTGCCGTTGGTGGTGCCGGCAGGCGAGCGCCACGCCGGGTCGCTGGTGGTCGCCGACATCGGAATCCCCCGTAGCATCATCGACGGTCTCGACGGGCCCCGGCTCGATCTGATCGCCCGTGACGACATTCGCGATCTCGTCCCGGTGCGGGAACCATCAAGCCACAAGGGCAACTGTGGGCACGTGCTGGTGGTGGCCGGATCGCCTGGCAAGACCGGCGCGGCTCACCTGGCGGCCATGGCCGCCCTGCGTAGCGGTGCCGGGCTTGTCACCGTGGCCACACCCGCATCGTCCCAGCCGATTGTCGCCGCGATGGGGGCCGAGTACATGACGCGCGCCTCGGCGGAGTCGACCGGTGGCTGTCTGGCCAGCCACGCGCTACACGACGTGCCGGCAGGGCTCTACGACGTGATTGCCGCCGGACCCGGCATCGGCATCGGGCCCGATCAGCGCGATCTGGTGCTTGGCTTGATCGACCAGTCGAGTGTGCCGCTTGTACTCGACGCCGATGCGCTGAACGTATTGGCCGAAGTGCCGGGTCGTCTCGTGGCTCGCGACGGCCGGCTGATCATCATCACGCCGCACCCCGGCGAGATGGCCAGGCTCGTCGGCGCAACAACGGCCGAGGTGCAACAGAAACGGATCGACGTGGCTCGAACCTTCGCGACTGACCATGGCGTCTTCGTGATCCTGAAAGGACATCGGACGGTGATCGCCACGCCCGATGGACGCATCTTCATTAATCCGACTGGTAACCCCGGGATGGCGACCGGCGGAAGCGGCGACGTCCTGACGGGCATGGTCGCCGGCTGGCTGGCACAGTTGCATGATGGCGAGGCGGCTTGCAAGCTTGCTGTCTACCTTCATGGGGCCGCCGGCGATCTGGCGGCCACCGACGTGGGCGAGTTCGCGCTGATCGCCAGCGACATCATCGGCCATCTCGGCCCGGCTGTGCGGGCGCTATCTGCGCCCACCGGCGACGACCAGCGCTCGGAATGACCCGCACCGTTCTCACACACTCCGAAGAAGAGACGGTGCAGCTGGGGCGGGATCTCGCGCTGAGCCTGGGACCGGGCTGTGTGGTGCTGCTTCACGGAGAGCTGGGCGCCGGCAAAACGGCCTTCGTCAGGGGACTGGCCGCTGGCTTGGGTGTGCCCGACGATGAGGTCAGCAGCCCCACCTTCATGCTTGTCCAGCAGTATCGGGGCCGGATGCCGCTGGTGCACGTGGATCTGTACCGCATCACCGCGGCCGAAACCGAAGAGCTGGGCCTCGACGATCTCGGTGAGCGGGGAGTGATCGCCATCGAATGGGGGGAGAAACTGATTCGACCTCCGGCCGAGGCAGTTCAGATAGTCATCGAAGACGCCGGCGCAACGCTGCGGCGCATCACGATGACGGTGCCTTAACTGGCTGGCTATTCTGAACGGTAGTTCGGGGCTTCTTTTGTGATCACCACATCGTGCACATGGCCCTCGCGCACGCCTGCCGGCGTGACCCGGATCAAGCGCGCGTGCTCGTGCAGGTCCGGAATCGTCGCGCAGCCGACATACCCCATGCCCGCCCGCAAGCCGCCGACTAACTGGTGAATCACGCCGGCCACCGTGCCCCGGTAGGGCACCCGGCCTTCGATGCCCTCAGGCACCAGCTTCTCGGATCCACCTCCGGAGGCGTCCAGATCGAAATCGTCCTGGAAGTAGCGATCGCGCGCGCCACGCCGCATGGCACCAATCGACCCCATGCCCCGGTACTCCTTGAAGCTGCGTCCCTGGTACAGGACGACTTCGCCCGGGCTTTCGTCGGTGCCCGCAAACAGGTTGCCGATCATCGCGCAACTGGCGCCCACGGCCATGGCCTTGGTCAGATCGCCCGAGTAGCGAATGCCGCCATCGGCGATAATCGGCACGTTGGCGTCCTTGGCTGCCGCCGCGCAATCCAGCACGGCGCTCACCATCGGGACGCCGATGCCGGCCACCACTCGCGTCGTGCAGATTGAGCCGGCCCCGATGCCCACTTTCACGGCGTCGACGCCCAGCGCAATCAGGTCCGCTGTGGCCTGTCCGGTCGCCACGTTGCCGGCCACCAAGTCGACACCGGGGAACCGCCGGCGCAGCTCCTTCACGGTGTCCATCACCCGCTGGGAATGGCCATGGGCCGTGTCGACGACCAGCACATCGACATGTGCGGCGACCAGCGCCTCGGCCCGCTCCACGGTTTCGGCTCCGACGCCCACCGACGCGCCTGCGCGCAGTCGGCCCAGGGCGTCCTTGCTGGCATACGGGTACTTGATCACCTTCTGAATGTCCTTCACGGTGATCAGACCCTTCAACATGTAGCGGTGGTCGACGACGAGCAGTTTCTCGATCTTGTGGCGGTGCAGAATCTCGCGCGCTTCGTCCAGTGTGGTGCCGACGGGCACGGTAATCAGCTGATCCTTGGTCATCACCGACGAAACTGGCCGATCGACGTTCGTTTCGAAACGCAGATCGCGGTTGGTCAGGATCCCGACCAGCTTGCCTTCCTTTGCGCCGTCTTCCGTGATGGGCACGCCCGAAATCCGGTATTTGGTCATCAGAGCCAGCGCCTCGTAGATCTTGTGGATCGGCGACAGCGTAATGGGATTGACGATCATCCCGCTCTCGGATCGTTTCACCCGATCCACTTCCGACGCCTGTTCCTCGATGGACAGATTCTTGTGGATGATCCCGAGGCCGCCGTGCTGGGCCATGGCGATCGCGAGCCGGGATTCGGTAACGGTATCCATGGCCGCGCTGACAATGGGCACGTTCAGCCTGATATTGCGCGTGACACGGGTGCTGACGTCCACCTGATTCGGCAGCACTTGGGACTGCCACGGCACCAGCAGCACATCGTCGAACGTCAGGGCGGTCACCGGCTCGTGACCGGCGTGAATCATCGCGGGGGTCATCGCCTTCAGGTCCATGCGTGCTCCCTTCGGAAACCGCGGCTTGCGGCCCGTGTGCGACAAGGGCCGACTGCTTGGTCGGCCCCCAGGTGTCTTCGAGAACGCCTGACCACGGCGGTTAGGCCCCGGCTCCGTGGCACTTCTTGTATTTCTTCCCGCTGCCACACGGGCAGGGATCGTTACGGCCCACCTTCGGTTCGTCGCGCCGCACGGTCTTCACCGGCGCATCGTCGCCGCCGGTGCGAGGTGGACGTGGGCCATCGCGCCGCCCGATCGGCGCGCCGTCGCGCGCCGATCCAAAGAACCCGCCTCCGGCGCCAGACGCGCTCAGCGTCACCGGCGCCGCCCGTCGCGGGGCCGGCCGACGCACGGCCGGTGCCGTTTCATCCGACACCGCGGGTTTCAACCAGAACAGGTACCGCACCATCTCCTCGTCGACTCGGACCTTCATGTCCTGGAACAAGGTGAAGCTTTCTTTCTTGTACTCGACGAGCGGATCCCGCTGGCCGTACCCGCGCAGCCCGATCCCGTCCTTCAAATGGTCGAGGCTGTACAGGTGGTCCTTCCATTGGGCATCCACGACCTGGAGCATGATGTCGCGCTCGACCCGGTGGAGCAGCTCGCTGCCGATCGCCCGTTCCTTCTCGGCGTACCTGGCCGAGACGCGCGACCACAGCTCATCCCGCATCCCGCCCGCCGTCTTGCCCTCGAAGCTCAGGGCGCCCAGTTCCGCGCCTTCCAGACCGAACAACTTGCCGGCTTCCCGTTTCAACGCCTCGATATCCCACTGGTCGACTTCTTGATCCTCGGGGCAGTAGGTGTCCAGCAGGTCGTCGACCATGTCTTCGCCCAGCCGCATCAGGTAGCCTCGGCTATCGACCTCGGCGCCTTCGTCGATCCGGATTCGGCCCTCGAGCAGTTCGCGGCGCAGCGCGTAGATGTTCTCGCGCTGCTTGTTCATCACGTCGTCGTATTCGAGCAAGTGCTTACGAATCGAGAAGTTCTGACCTTCCACCTGCTTCTGGGCGCGCTCGATGGCCCGCGTGACCATCCCGTGCTCGATTGGCACGCCCTCTTCCATGCCCAGCCGCTCCATCAGGCCCTTGATCCGATCGGACCCGAAAATGCGCATCAGATCGTCCTCGAGCGACATGTAGAAGCGGGACGAGCCGGGATCGCCCTGTCGGCCCGCACGGCCGCGCAACTGGTTGTCGATGCGGCGGGCTTCGTGACGTTCGGTGCCGATGATGTGCAGGCCGCCGTTCTGCACGACCTGTTCGTGCTCGGCCGTCGTGAGATCGCGGAAATGCTGAAAGAGGCGATCCCAGTCGCCACGGCCGACGCGGAAAAATCCGTCAATGTGGTAGAAGTAGACGAACTCCTCGTCGTCGAGGAATTTCTCCTGCCCCTTGGGCAGACGTTCGGCTAGATCGTCAGCCAGGCACTTCTGTCGGGCCATGAACTCGGAATTGCCGCCCAGCAGAATGTCGGTGCCCCGACCGGCCATGTTGGTGGCAATCGTGATATTGCCCAGCCGCCCGGCCTGCGCCACGATCTCGGCCTCCTGGGCGTGGTACTTGGCGTTCAGCACCACGTGCTTCACGCCGCGGCGCCGGAGCATGCCCGACAGCTTTTCGGATTTCTCGATCGACACCGTGCCGACCAGCACCGGCTGCTGCCGCTCCTGCTTCTCCGTGATGTCGGCGACAATGGCATCGTATTTCTCGGAGGCGGTCCGGTAGATCGTGTCGGGCTGTTCCTCGCGTCGCAACGTGCGGTTGGTGGGCACGACGACGACTTCAAGGTTGTAGATCTTCGCAAATTCCTCGGCCTCGGTTTCGGCCGTGCCCGTCATGCCTGACAGCTTGGCGTACTTGC
>CAYHRK010000140.1:1428-9325 GCA_964358795.1 uncultured Vicinamibacterales bacterium | reverse complement strand
GTGTCGTCGGATCGCTGGGGCGTCTGGTGCGTGTCGATGGCACCGACCGTGATCGCCGGCGGGGAATTGCCCGGCACCAGCACGCTGCCCAGAATCGTCCGGCCATCGGTCGCCTTGCCCATGTTGCCAGCCGACACGACCACCACGATCCCGGCCTCGACCGCCCGATCGACAGCCTGACAAAGCGGGTCGTCGCTGGATGGCTCGAAGACCGGGTGCCCGAGCGACAGGTTGATCACCTGGATGCGATAGCGAGTTCGGTACGCGATCGCCCATTCGATGGCTTCGATCACATCGCTGGTCTGTCCGGAACCGTCCGCGCCGAGCACCTTCAAATTGATCAGATGGGCGCCTGGCGCCACGCCGCCGAACAGCTCTACATCCTCGTCGTTGGCTCTCGATCTGGCGGTCCTTCGGAACCCTGCGCGCTCATCGGCGTTTCTCGGCTGGCTACCCGCGACGATGCCAGCGATGTGGGTGCCGTGGCCGTACTGGTCCCGGCCGTCGCCGCCTTCCTGAGTAAAATCCACATCCACCACGACGCGGCCGCGCAGCGCCTGGTGGCGCGCGATCCCCGAGTCGATAATCGCAACGCCCACGCCCCGGCCCGTGAAGGCCGCGAAGCGGTTGGCGGACTGCCACACGCGATCCGACCCGCTCGCGCCGGCCGCCGTGAAGGAGCCGGCCTGCACCACGGCGTCCCCTGATACCTGGCCAACCTCAATATCCTCGGCGAGCCTTTCGAGTTGATTCTTGTCGACCCGCAGCACACCGCCTCTGTCGAGTCGTTTCCGTATGTCGATGCCATGGCGGGCGGCCACCCGGTCTACGAGCGCGCGATCGCCGTGAACGATCACATCCACCGCTGCATTCGATCCGAGCGTCAGGTGTGTCTCGAGATCCTTCGACAGGTACGCGCGATGAGGCCCGGCCTCGAGCATCGAGGTGGTGAGCAGCACCGAGATCAGCGCGAACACGACACGGCCCAGAACCGTACGAGGACAGCGTTGAAGGCCATTTACCCGCATGTCAACCTCCCCCCGTAGCCGACGACCAGGGGACTATCTGGCAGTGTGATGATAACTGAGGCCACAATAGGGAACAGCAACCAAATGGAGCAAATAAGGAATTTCCTGAGGCGAAGCTCCAGCGAAGCTTGCGCGGGGGTGACAGACGGGGCGCGGGGGGCGTCGGACAACTGGCTTCACTCGGTGCGATGAAGCCCATCGACGATGTCTGCTAGTCGCGATCGATGACCGGCTGAATGCAGATGAAGCGGCCGCCTCTGCCGTGATCCTCGAACCTGACCACGCCCGACACCTTGGCAAACAGCGTGTCGTCTTTGCCGAGACCCACGTTCAAGCCGGGCCTGAACTTACGGCCTCGCTGCCTCACGAGGATGGATCCGCCGGTCACGAGGTTGCCGCCGAAACGCTTCACGCCGAGGCGCTGCGAATTGCTGTCGCGGCCGTTGCGTGAGCTGCCCTGTCCCTTTTTGTGTGCCATGGCGGTCGTTCCCGGAACCTACAGCTGAATGCTGGTAATGCGCACGCGCGTCAGGTCGGCGCGGAACCCATGCGTGCGGCGCTCCTGTTTGCGGCGCTTGCTCTTGAACACCCGGATCTTGGGGCCACGCATCTGGTCTTCGACCACGCCCACGACCTTCGCACCCGCCACATAGGGGGTGCCGGTCATGATCTCGCCGCCGTCCTTGGCCACCAGTAACACCTGGTCGAAGGCCACTTCGGCGCCCGCGTCGTTGGCCATGCGGTCGATGGTGATGACCGCGCCGGGCTCGACTTTCACCTGATGTCCGCCGTTCTGAACGATCGCGTACACAGTTGACTCCTCTGGCATTCCGCAGAAACTCCAATCCTACCATTGGAATCGGGTTGGCGTAAAGGCCCACGCCAGATCGTCTGGGCGCCTACCTCAGCAGGACGCGGGTGCCCTTGATGCTCTGGCTGCTCAGCGTGGACAGGAAGGCCGGCAGCAGGCGGTCCATCAGCTCGAAGTAGGACGACAAGGCCGGCGTGCTCTGCTCGGCGTTGTAGAGGATTTCCTCCCGGAAGGTCACCGAATAGAGCACGGCGCCCGTACGGCTGTCGATGAACACGAACTTGGGCTTCAGGATGAACCCTTTGCGCTCCATGTACGTTCGTACCGGCACGACCGAACGGCGGCCCACCGCGTCGAACACTTCCTGGTCCTTCTGCACGTAGCCGATGGTGGCGTAAGGCGTGAACATCACCGTGCCGGTCACAATCAGTGGCCATTGGAACTCTTCGCCCACCTTCCTCCAGTACTCGGTGTTGGCAAACAGCGGTTCGAAGAGCTGAAGGTCCCGCTCTTCCTTGATGACCTTGGGTAACTCGGCTGCCGGGACGGCCGATCCATCGGGTGTCGCCACGGGCCGCTTGGCCGCCTCTTCCATCAGCGGCAGCACGTCGGCGTCGATCACCTTGACGGATGATTTGGACTTGAGCTGATTGCGCAGCATGCGAACCGTTTCCAGATTGGCGTCG
Source organism: uncultured Vicinamibacterales bacterium (assembly GCA_964358795.1). Taxonomy (GTDB): domain Bacteria; phylum Acidobacteriota; class Vicinamibacteria; order Vicinamibacterales; family JAKQTR01; genus CAYHRK01. The sequence continues at coordinate 6,800 of CAYHRK010000140.1, read as the reverse complement.
ACATCCTCGGTGCCGCCGGCCACGAAACCCGCCACGAGCACGCGCGAAAACGGCGTGATGTCCAGCTTGGGCTGGATGGGTGTTTCGACAGACACCTCCAGAAACGAGGTGCACGCGCCGGCAGCCGCCAGCGCGACGAGGCTAGCGAGAATTCGCGCGGTTCGCACGGTCGTTGATTTCCTTGAACAGGTCGAAGTTCTGCTTGATGTACGAGTTTTTCGGGTCGAGTGCCGTGGCCTTCTCGTAGGCCTGCTTGGCCTTCTCGAACTGCCCCGACTGTTCGTAGCCTACCGCCAGGTTGTTCCAGACGGCGGGGTACGTGGGATCGAGTTCGGCGGCGCGCTCCCACCGGTAGATCGCCTCGCGCCACAGGCCCTGGGCGGCCACCCGAATGCCAAACTCCACCTGCGACTTGGCTTGCTTGCGATCGGCCGCCACGGCCAAGGTGGCAGAAACTGCAAGGGCAGCGACGGCCAACACGATCAGTTTATGAAACTTCGCCATAGACACCTCAGGCGCCAATGCGAACGAAAACACGCGGCAGGCAGGGTCCTCACCACTATAACGCCCGTTCCGGGGGGGCGCAAGCGGCCCTGGAACGATCTTCGCATCCATACTCTCGCCTATGTCCGACCTCCGAGATCTTGTTGCGCTGTCGCTATTGTGGACCGAAGGCATCAGCGACCCTGCCCGGCAGAGGCCGCCACGGTCGGACTCCCGATCGCGGTCCCGCCGTACGCCGCCTCCAGCCCCGGCCCCCGTTTCGGCCCGGACGCTGCTCGACCTGAACGACGCACTTGCGGCCATTGGCGCCAGCGACCGCTCGGGCCAGGCCGAGCAGCTGCGCTCGCGGGCCGAGCGTGCGATGGCCATCGGCGCGGCTCGGGGCCTTGTGCCGGTGCCGCGCGGCGACGGCGGGTATCCGGGTATTCTCGCCACGATTCCAGACCCGCCGACCGTGCTGTGGGTGAAAGGCCGATTGGATCCATACGGACAGGCAGTCGCCGTGGTGGGATCGCGCGCCGCCACGCCCCACGCACTGGAGGTGGGGCGACGGCTTGGTGAGGGCTTGGCTCACGCGGGACTGGTCGTGGTGAGCGGCCTTGCCCGCGGCGTCGATTCGGCCGCGCACGCCGGAGCGCTCGGCGCCCAGGGCCAGACCATCGCCGTGCTCGGTTGCGGCGCCGACGTCGTGTACCCGCCGGAACACGATCGGCTGGCCGCCCGCATCGCTGAATCGGGCGCCATCGTCAGCGAGTTCGCCCCGGGATCGCCGCCCGAGGCCTGGCACTTTCCACGCCGCAACCGCATCATCAGCGGCCTGAGCCTGGGTGTGGTGGTCGTGGAGGCCTCAACCGAGAGCGGGTCGCTGATTACCGCCAGCTGCGCGCTCGAGCAATCTCGAGCGGTGATGGCGGTGCCAGGCGGCGTGCTGAGCGGCCGAAATCGCGGCGCCCATGCCTTGATCAAAGATGGCGCCCGGGTGGTCGAAGACATCGACGACGTGCTGCAGGAATTGAAGCTGGAACTGGTCGCGCATCAAGGCGCCGGGCCGGTGGTCCGGCATCCGACCAACGACCCGATCCTGCGGGTGATGGCGGCCGGGGAACTCTACGATTTGGCCTCGCTTTGCGACGCCACGGGCCTCGATCCGGTGAAAGCGCTGCCGCGGCTGGCCGAATTGGAATTGTCGGGCTGGATTCAGCGCGCGGGTGGGGGCCGATTCGTGAAGCCCGGAAAAAACGTGCTAACGTAACGGGAAATTGGACCTTTTGGGAGTGCAATGGCGAAGCCACTGGTAATTGTTGAGTCGCCTGCCAAGGCGAAGACGCTGGCGCGTTTCCTGGGCGGCGGGTTCCGCGTCGAGGCCAGCTACGGCCACGTGCGGGATTTGCCGGAGAAAGCGTCGGAGGTACCAGCCGAGATTCGCAAGCAAAGCTGGGGCCGGCTGGGCGTCGATACCGATGGCGACTTCACGCCTTACTACGTGGTGCCGGCAGACAAGAAAAAGCAGGTGGCCGCGCTCAAGGCGGCCCTGAAGGACGCGTCGGAACTGCTGCTGGCGACCGACCCCGATCGGGAAGGGGAGTCGATTAGTTGGCACTTGAAGGAAATCCTGAAGCCCCGCGTGCCTGTCCGCCGTATCGTGTTCCACGAGATTACCGAGGATGCGGTTCGCGAGGCTCTCGCAACGGCGCACGATATCGACGAGAATCTGGTGCGAGCGCAGGAAAGCCGCCGCATCCTGGACCGGCTCTACGGCTACACGTTGTCGCCGGTGCTCTGGAAAAAAGTGCAGACAGGATTGAGCGCCGGACGCGTACAGAGCCCGGCCGTGCGATTGCTGGTGGAGCGCGAGGAGGCCCGCCGTGCCTTTCGTACCAGCGCCTATTGGGATCTCGAGGCGGTGCTCTCGGGAGACGGCCGCCCGTTTGTCGCCACGCTCGTTCGGGTGGGTCACGAGCGCGTCGCGACGGGCAAGGACTTCGATTCGGCCACCGGCAAACTGGCGTCCTCGAAGATGCGGCATCTGGATGAGGCCGCAGCCCGAGCCTTGGCCGCCGCGCTGACCGGCACGCTGCCCTGGACGGTGACGTCGGTTGAAGCCCGGCCTGGCGTCGAGCGGCCGGCGCCGCCTTTTACCACGTCCACGCTGACGCAGGAATCCAGCCGCAAGCTGGGTTTTTCGACCGAGCGCACCATGCAGATTGCGCAGCGGTTGTTCCAGGGCGTGGAATTGGGCAATGGCGAGATTGAAGGCCTGATTACGTATCACCGGACCGATTCGACGACGCTCGGTGAGAAGGCGCTTCGTGAGGCCGCTCGGGTGATCGGCGGCATGTTCGGAGACGAGTACTACACCGGTCCGCGGCGCTACCAGACGCGCGTGAAAAACGCGCAGGAGGCGCATGAGGCGATCCGGCCCACCGATTTCCGCCTGGCACCCCAGCAACTGGCCGGCGTGCTCGATGCCGACGAGTTGCGCGTCTACGAACTGGTGTGGAAACGCACCATGGCGTCGCAGATGCCCGACGCTCGGGTGTTGAAGACGTCGGTCGAAATCACGGCCCTCGGGCCCGGCGGCGAGCCATGCGCGCTGACCGCGAGCGGGAAGGCGATTGAGTTCGCCGGATTCCGGCGGGCCTACGTGGAAGGCAGCGACGACCCGGACGCGGAACTGGCCGACCAGGAATCGATCCTGCCCGCGATGAAGGAAGGCGACCGCATTTCGGCCGCCAAGGCGCAACCCGCCACGCCGGTGGCGCTTCGAGCGCTTGAGGCGAAAGGTCACGACACGCAGCCGCCGGCGCGCTTTACGGAAGCGTCGCTCATCAAGGAGCTTGAGCAGGCGGGCATTGGCCGGCCATCGACCTACGCCCCCACGATTGCCACCATCGACCGGCGCGGCTACATGTTCCGGCAGGGCAAGGCGCTGGTGCCCACCTTCTCGGCGTTCGCCGTGATCAACCTGCTGCGCGAGCACTTCGGCGACTACGTGGATGTGGGGTTCACGGCGGAGATGGAAGAGGATCTGGATCAGATCTCGAACGGCGAACGCGATTCGCTGTCGTTTATCCGCGCGTTTTATCGCGAGGGCGAGGGCGGGCATCCAGGTCTGGAATCGGCGGTGGCACGCGTCGAGTCGACGATCGAATACCCGATGATCGACGCCGGCACCGACCCGGCCGACGGCACGCCGATTTGCGTCCGGATAGGCCGTTACGGCCCGTTTCTGCAACGTGGCGAAGGCGGAGCGGGCAACACGGCCACGCTGCCGAAAACCCTGGCCCCGGCCGATTTGACGGTGGAAAAGGCGCTGGCGCTCCTGAAGGCGAAGGCGGATGGACCGCGCGCGCTCGGTGCAGATCCGGCGTCGGGACTGGCCGTGACGGTTCAGCACGGGCGATTCGGGCACTACGTGCAGCTGGGCGAGGCGCCCCAGAAGGTCAAGGGCAAGCAGGCCGAGATGCCGCGGCGCGCGTCGATTCCCGCCGGACAGAGTGCGTCGGCGATCGCGCTGGGCGAGGCGCTGCAACTGCTGAGCCTGCCGCGCGAACTGGGACCGCATCCGGCTGACGGCCAGATCATCGTGGCGAGCCGCGGCCGGTACGGGCCGTACGTGAAGCACGGCGACCAGTTCCGGTCGCTCGAAGACAGCGACGATGTGTTTACGATGACGGTGGTGCGGGCGCTGGAACTGCTGGCGGCACCCAAGAAGGCGCGCCGCCGCACCATGACCAGGACCGTGCTGCGATCGCTGGGCTCGCTGCCGCAAGGCGGCGCCGAGATCAAGCTGATGGACGGACGCTACGGCCCGTACGTGACCGACGGCCACCTGAACGCGTCACTCCCGACGTCGGCCGATGCCGCATCGTTCACCCTGGCCGACGCCGTGGACCTGCTGAAGGCTCGGGCGTCGGCCGGTCCGTCTACGCGTGGCCCGCGAGGCCGCGCCAGTGCCGCACCCCGCCGGCGATCGGCGCGCAAGCGCACCTCGTCCTGATCGCGATGACGGGCATCCGTATCATCGGCGGCGGCCTCGCAGGGTGCGAGGCCGCCTGGCAGGCGGCCGAGCGCGGCGTGACGGTGACGCTGCACGAGATGCGACCCGTCCACCAGACCGAGGTACACCAGACCGGTCAGTTGGCCGAGTTGGTGTGCAGCAATTCGCTGCGCGCCGACAAGCTGGACAATGCCGTTGGGCTGCTCAAGGAGGAAATGCGGCGGCTCGGGTCGCTCGTCATGCGGGCGGCCGACGCCACGCGCGTGCCGGCGGGCGCCGCGCTGGCGGTGGATCGCGGGCAGTTTGCCGAGTTCATCACGCGCGCCATCAGCGGGCATCCCGCCATCACCCTGGTGCGCGATGAGGTCACCGACATCCCGGAGAGCCGCGGACCGGGCGAGCCCGCGATCGTGGCCACCGGGCCGCTCACATCAGTGCGCCTGGCCGCAGCCATCGCGCAACTGGTGGGACAGGAGTACCTGTATTTCTATGACGCCATCAGCCCCATTGTGCTGGCCGACACGATCGATCGCGACCAGGTCTTCCGGGCGTCGCGCTGGGGTCGAAGCCTGCGGCCTGACGATCGGCCAGCCGGGCCGGCGTGCGGCGCCGATGATGGCGAGGGCGATTACCTGAACTGCCCGATGACCGCCGCGCAGTACGCCTCGTTTTACGACGCCCTGGCGCATGCTGAAACGGCAAGCGTGCACGATCTGGACCGCGAGAAGTTTTTCGAAGGATGCCTGCCGATCGAGGTGTTGGCGCACCGCGGCATCGACACCCTGCGCTTCGGACCGATGAAGCCGGTCGGGCTGGTCGATCCGAAGACGGGACGCATGCCGTACGCCGTGGTGCAGCTGAGGCAGGA
>CAYHRK010000140.1:0-1328 GCA_964358795.1 uncultured Vicinamibacterales bacterium | reverse complement strand
CCGAGAGCCGTCGTGCCCGCCGCGCTCGACCGCGATCGGGGCACTGGCCCATTACGTGTCGCACGGCGCGGCCGGCACCTACCAGCCTACCAATATCACCTTCGGCATCATGGAGCCGCTCGCCACCTCCCCGCGCAACAAGTTGGCGCGCCGGCTCGCGATCGCGGATCGAGCGCTGGTCGATCTGGCCGCCTGGATGGCCCGGTGAACGAACACCTGAAGGCGTTCCTGCAGCACTTGCGCCTCAACCGCGGCGCATCAGTGCACACCGTCCGCGCCTACGACAGCGATCTCAGCCAGTTTCTCGACTACCTGCCGGTGCACACCGGCAAGGCGAAGGCGGATCTCGAACCGTCGGATTGCACGGTCGGCGCGATACGGTCGTTTCTGGCCGAGCTGTATCGCACGCATCGTTCACGCGCGACGGCGGGCCGCAAACTGGCGGCGGTGCGTGCATTCGCCCGGTACCTGCGGCGCGAGGACTTGATTGACGGCGATCCCGGTGGGCTGGTGGCCTCGCCGAAATCGGAACAGAAGCTGCCCGCGCATCTCGAGATCGACGAGATGATCACCCTGCTCGAGACGCCCGATACCGCCACGCCGCTGGGCCGCCGGGATCGGGCGATGCTGGAACTCTTCTACGCGTCGGGCCTGCGCCTGAGCGAACTGGTCGGACTGGACCTGGGCGACATCAACCTGAACGGACGCATGGTGCGCGTGCTTGGCAAAGGCAGCAAGGAGCGGGTGGTGCCGTTCAATGCCAGTGCGGCCGAGGCCATGCGGGCCTACTTGAAGGATCGGCCGGCGCTCGAGCAGGTCGCGCTCACCGGGCGCGTGGGGCCGCCCAAGCGGGTCTCGAAGACCGGTGTGGGACGGCCCTCACCCCGGCGGTCGGCGGGATCCACGCCGCTGTTCCTCAACTGGCGTGGCGGCCGGCTCACCGGCCGCAGCGTGCATCGGCTGGTGCGCGGCTACGTGTCGCAGTGCAGTACCCGTCTTGGGATCAGCCCGCACGCGCTGCGTCACTCGTTTGCCACGCACCTGCTCGAACGTGGCGCCGACCTGCGTTCGATCCAGGAGCTGCTGGGCCACGCGCAGTTGTCGACGACGCAGCGCTACACGCACGTGAGCGCGGCGCAACTGATCGACGTGTACCGGCGGGCGCACCCGCGCGCGAAAAGAGTGTAGCCCCAGGTCGTCACCCCGAAGACGAGCCTTCGCCGCCACCCCCGCGCTCCGTGTGTGACCCCTGCGCTCCGTGTGTCACCCCCATCGAGTAGGGGGGCCGCGGGCCCCCCGGGGGGGCCCGCGGGGGGGGGGGGGGGGGG
>CAYHRK010000139.1:0-9341 GCA_964358795.1 uncultured Vicinamibacterales bacterium | reverse complement strand
CGGCAGGCTCAGGGCGTGGTGAGCCACGCCGAACCACGGAGGGCGGACTATGCCCGCATTCATGAATAGTCCGGGCTAGCGCTCGGGGTCGCCCCCGAGGGGGATGGCAAAGCGATCGGCCATGCGATAGAGTGTGCGCCGATCGATGCCCAGGACCTCCGCGGCGCGCGTGCGATTGCCTTTCACGCTGTCGAGCACGTGCATCAGGTACCGGCGCTCGACCTCGTCGAGCGACGGCAACCCCTGGAAGAGCGCATCTTCAATCACGGGGGCCCGGCCGCCCAAGTCGGGCGGGAGATCGGGAACATCGATTGTCGTGCCCGGACTGAAGAGCACCAGGCGTTCGATGGTGTTCTCGAGCTCCCGAACGTTGCCCGTCCACGTCTGGTTCAGGAGCCTCTCCAGCGCCGCGGGCGACAGTTGGCGCTCGCGGTTCGCGCGGGAGCAGGCATCGCGCAGGAACGCATCGATGAGCAGGGGGATATCGGCGCGCCGCTCACGCAGCGGCGGCACGCGGATCACGACCACGCTCAGCCGGTAGAAAAGGTCCTGCCGGAACTTGCCGTCCGCGACGGCGCGTTCCAGTTCGACGTTGGTGGCCGCCACCACGCGCACCTCGATTCTCACCGTGCGGTTGGCGCCAATCGGACGCACTTCTGACTCTTCGAGCGTCCGCAGCATCTTCACCTGCAGTGCGGGCGAGGTCTCTCCAATCTCATCGAGGAAGATCGTGCCGCCCTGCGCTTGTTCGAACAGCCCCTTGGCGTCCGACACGGCACCGGTGAACGATCCCCGGGTGTGACCGAACAGCTCGGACTCGAGCAGTGTCTCGGCAATCGCGCCGCAGTTCACGGCGACGAAGGGCCTCGAGGCCCGGTGGCTGTGCGCATGAATGGCTTTGGCGACCAGCTCCTTGCCGGTACCGCTCTCGCCGACGATCAACACCGGCGCCGCGGCATCGGCCGCCATGGCAATCTGCTTGTAGACCTCCAACATGGGAGCGGTGCGGCCGATGAGGCCGCGCGGGACGACGCGCTCGACCGGCTGCGGCTCGCGGTCCGGCGCCGCGGCCTGCGCCAGCGCGCGCTCGACCACGCGCTTCACCTGGGAGATGTTGAACGGCTTGCTGATGTAATCGTACGCCCCGGCGCGGACGGCCTCGACGGCCGTCTCGAGTGTGCCGAACCCGCTGATGAGCACCACCTGGCAACGTGGGTTGGCCTGCCGCGCCGCGCGCAGGACATCGAGGCCCGACTGGGGCGCATTGAGGTTGATGTCCGACACGACCGTGTCGAACGGCTCCCGACCTGCCCGCGCGATCGCCTCGGTCGGGCTCGATTCGAACACGATGCGCCGGCCAGGCGCCGCAAGCAGATCGGCGATGAACTGGCACGTATCGCGATCATCGTCGACGATGAGCAGATCAGGCATGGACGGTGGCTTCCTTCGTCTCGGGAGCAGCGGCAGGGAGGTCAACCAACACGGTGGTTCCGCAACCTGGCGCGCTGGTCAGTGTCATGTGCCCGCCATGTTCGACGATGACGGTCCGCGCGATGCTGAGCCCAAGGCCGGTGCCACGCCCCGGTGGCTTGGAGGTGACCCAGGGCTCGAACGCGCGCTCGACAAGTTCGGGGACCATGCCGGTGCCCGTGTCGGCGACCGCCATCGTGACCCGACCGTTGTCGCGGCCCAGACGGATGGTGAGCTGTCCGCCCTGGGGCATGGCATCCAGGGCGTTGCTCACCAGGTTCAGCAGCGCGAGTTCCAGCTGAGCCGCATCGGCATCGATGTCGGGGACCTCCGCAGGTTCGAACACCAGGTCCACGCGGGCACTCCCCATCGCGGGCTGCACGAGCGTGCAGAGCCGGCTGAGGAGCTGGCGCGGGGCAATGCGCTCCCGTACGAGACGTCGCCTGGAGCGGGCGAGCAGGTCCTGGACAATCGCGGTGACCTTTCCGATTTGTTCTTCGGCGACCCGCAGTCGCCTGGTCACCGGGGAGGCCGGCCCCTGTTCTTCCATCAACAACTGGATGTACCCGGAGACCAGGTTGAGCGGCGTGCCGATCTGGTGGGCCACGGCCGACGTGGTTTCTCCGACCGCGGCCAGTTGCTGGGCACGGCCGAGTTCCTCGCGAAGCGCGAACATCTCCTGGTACATCTCCAGGAGTTCGCGGTTGCGCATCCGCAGTTCCTGTGTCGCCTGCCCTACGCGTTGCTGGAGCCCGGTATGCAGGCTCTCCAGGTCGGTCAACATGTGGTTGAGGCCGTCCGCCACGGCGCCGAGTTCGTCATCCCGGATCGCGGGCACACGTGCCGACAGGATGCCGCCGGAGACATCGCGCACGGTGGCGAGGATGGCGCCGATGGGGCGGTGGATAAAGTACCGAACCAGCAATTCGACGAGGACGAACAAGGCTGCGACGGAGATCACGGTGGACCACGCCGCGATGACCCGGCCGCTGTTCCGGAGACGGTAGAGTGCATCGAAGGAGACCGTCACGGCCACCGCTCCGAAGGTCCGCGCGTCGTGTACCAGGGGGACGGCCAGGATCCGAACAGAGCCTGACTGTTCGCCCCAGACGAGGCTCCGGCGTGTGATCGCCCGCTGCCCAATCTCCAGGGCGTCGGTTCGTTCGGACGACGACGTGCTGGCGAACAGGGCCGGCTTGCCGGCCTCGATCGTGATGACCGAGATGGAGCCCAACTCGGGCATGGCGTCGATGAATTCCTGTATGGCCGCGCGCATCTCGTCGGCGTTGTACGGGCCGCTCCGCAATTCCAGATCGTCGGCCACGGCGAGTGCGGTCAACCTCGCCGCGTCGACCAGTTCGGCCTCGAGCGTGCGTTCCACGACCCGTGACTGCACGTAGGTCGTGGCACCGATGACGACGGCAATGGTCAGCGCGGTGAACAGGGCGAGGCGGGTGCGCAGGGACCAGCGCGCGGGGGGCGTCGCCACGCTCGGGCTGGTGTGTCGCGGTCGAGCCTCACTCCCGTCTGTGCCTTCGATCATGCAACCTTTCCGGGTCTGGGGGTATGCCTCATTCTAGCAGCCCCTGGAGACGGCGGCGGCGCCAGGGATGCGCCACTCGTGTGGACCGTGCCTGGCAATTCAACCCAATGCGGTACGTACGGACGAACGCCCCGAGACGAGGAAAGGCGTCTCGGGGCGTTGGGGGGCTGCGTCGGGGAATCTACTTCTTCGCTGCCCGTTTGGCGACGATGATCTTGGTGATCTTGAGATAGATCGCCTCCGGCACGATGTTCTTGGTCTTCAGATCGGTCTTGGCCTTGTAGGGACGACCGTCGATGATCTTCTGCGCATAGGTGTCCCCGATGCCGGGCAGCGCCGACAACTGTTCCTTGGTCGCGCTGTTGATGTCGACGGGTTCGACCGCCTTGGCGGCAGCCGGGGCCGTCTTCGCCGGTTCGACCTTCTTCGCCGTCTGCGCGGTGGCGGCCTGGTGCGAGGCCGGCTTCGTGCTGGCGAACGACGAAGCCGTGAACGCAACGAGGAGAGCCGGGACCACCATCATGGAAACCAACGCTGGACGTGTCATATGATCCAACCTCTTTCTGCTTCTGCCCACTCAAGGAGGCGCTGCGGCTGACTTCACCGCCAAGCAACCCCGTCTGCGCCTCAGGGCATCGGGCAGACACCGGATGAGGTATCAAGAAGCGTGCCTGGCAAGCTGGTGAGCCGGGAGTCGGAATGCGGCCGTATTTCCACAGACGGGCCAGTGGGCGAAAAGGCTGGGCGGTGCAAACTGCCACAGGTGAGGCGAAATGCCCCACCTGTGGCAGCCCGCCGCCTTCAGGACGTTCGCGGTGCACGACCTGGTGCTCGACCGCACGGAACCTACTCCCTGCCGTTGGCTTCGAGCGGTGCCGGAGCGGTCAGATCAGGCCAGACGATCCGCGTGAACTGGCCGCGTTGCCGCAACTCGCGTCCCTTGCCGCCACGGCTCGTGACTTCGAACTTGGTCGTACTGATGGTCTGCTCGGCGCCACGGCTGGTCTCGATGGTCAACAAGTCCCGATCTCCCCTACCGACGCGATGAAACCCAGCACGCGGTCTTCTCCTGTTCGTGAGCTGTGGGGTGCTACAGCCTATCCCCGTCGGCGTCGTCTATCATGGTGGCCTCTATGTGGGCCGTCTCCGACCGACCACGCCGGCAGTTCGGGGCTGCCGAGAGGCAAGAGGTATTGGACGGAGCCGGGCACCGGATGGTTGGGTGGCTGGCCGTCTCAGACGCGCAGACGCCGGGCCGCCAGCGGGAAGCTGATCGCGAACAGCGCCAGGAATCCTGCGGCGAACGGTGCCACATCCACCGCCCCGGCACCAGACCGCCGCTACTCGCGTGTGATCCGCGGCTTCATGAAGGCCATCATGGCCTGCACGCCAAGCACGGGCCCGGGCAGCAACAACAGAAACGCCCATTGCCACCCCAGCCAACCGGCCACCGCCGAGGTCAACCGAATCGAGACCATCGTCAACAGGAAGCCCAGGCAGGTCTGAACCGTCAACGCGGTGCCCACGTAGTCCTCGGCGCTTGTGTCCGACACGATCGCCGAGAACTGTGCCGAGTCGGCCACCACCGAGAAGCCCCAGATGGCGACCAGCCCCAGCAACACGGCGTACGGCGCATGAAATGCCGCAGCAGTCAGCGCCGCGCACGTCGCACTGGTCATCATGGCCCAGGCAGCGACACGCGCGCGGCCCACGCGGTCGGCATAGAAACCCGCCACCACACAGCCAGCGGCGCCGGCCCCAATGCCCACAAACGCCGCCAGCGCGCCCAGTCGGGCGGCGTCTTGGCGCCCTTGCATGGTCAATGCAGCGGCGACGTACAGGCCGACCCAGGTCCACATGGCGTAGAGTTCCCACATGTGCCCCAGGTAGCCCAGCACTCCCAGTCGCGTGCCGCGCTTCGTGAACACGCTCAACGCTGCCGACGGATTGAATGGCGCGCTGGTCGCCACAAAGGGGCCGTCGCGCACCGTCACCAGCACCAGCACGCCGCCAGCCGCCGACAGCCAGGACGACAACTGCATCAGCGAACGCCAGGATCCGTCTGACATCGCCGTCAGCAGATACGGGAAGGCCTTGCCCAGGGTGAGACACCCAATCAGGATGCCCAGAGCCGCGCCGCGCCGGGCCTTGAACCAGCCCGCCGCGATTTTCATGGCCGGAGGATAGACAAGCGCCAGCGCCAAGCCTGTCGCAAACCGCCACGCGACAACCTCAACAGGCGACGGCGACGTGGTGACGAGTGCGTTCGAAACGGCAGCGCCCAGGCATCCGGCGGCAAAGACCCAACGTGGGTTGACCAGGTCGGACAGATTCAGCAGCGCGCTCACCAGCGTGCCGGCCACAAAGCCGCCTTGCACAGCCATGGTGAGCCACGCCTCCTGGGCGCCGGTCAGGTGGAATTCGGCGGCAATGCCGGGCGACACGGCCGTGCCGGCAAACCACGGTGTCATGCCCAGCAGTTCGGCCAATCCCAACAGCGCCAGCATGCGCCATGCCTGTTGCCCGTTTACCATGTGCAACGTTTGCCGGTACGATAGCACGACACCAACAACCGGGAACCGGACCGCCAGACACATGGACACGACAACCCCCGATATCCCGTTCTGCAAACACACGCTTGGCAATGGCCTTCAGGTGGTCGTGCACGAGGACCACAACTGCCCGATCGTGGCGGTCAATCTCTGGTACCACGTCGGGTCGAAAAACGAGGTACCAGGCCGCACCGGCTTTGCCCATCTGTTCGAGCACTTGATGTTCGAAGGATCGGCGCACCATGACTCGAGCTACTTCGAACCGGTTCAACAGGCGGGCGGAAACCTGAACGGTTCGACGAACACCGACCGCACCAACTACTGGGAGGTCGTGCCATCCAATGCCCTCGAACTGGCGCTGTGGATGGAATCGGATCGGATGGGATATCTGCTGCCTGCGCTGACCCAGGCGAAATTCAAGAATCAGCGCGACGTCGTGCTGAACGAGCGCCGGCAGAACTACGAGAATCGCCCCTACGGGCTGGCATCGTTTGCGATCCTCGACGCGCTGTACCCGGTCGACCACGCGTACAGTTGGCCGACTATTGGATCTCCGGCCGACTTGCAAGCCGCCTCCCTGGACGATGTCCGGGCGTTTTTCCAGACGTACTACCATCCTGCTAACGCCTCGCTGGCGATTGCGGGCGATGTGGACCCCGAGGTGGCGCTGCGGTTGGCACGTGAGTACTTCGAGGAGATTCCACCGGGCCCGCGACCCGCCGACGTATCAGCCGCGCCAGACCGCGCGCGTGCGGTTCGACGCGTGCTCGACGATCGCGTGGAGCTTCCGCGATTGTACCTGGCGTGGCTGACGCCTGCCATGTACGCGCACGGCGATGCCGATCTGGATCTGCTGGCTGACGTGCTCGCCGGTGGAAAGGCGTCCCGTCTGTACCGGCGGCTTGTCTTCGACGAACGCATCGCCACCGATGTGTCCGCCGATCAGAACTCGCGCGAGCTGGGCAGCTACTTCCACGTGGCGGCCACGGCCGTCCCCGGCGTCGGCCTGGATCGCATTGAAGCCGCCGTGGAAGAAGAGCTGGAGAGGCTTGTCGCCGATGGCCCCAGCCCGGATGAACTGGCGCGAAGCGTGGCCCTGGCCGAATCGGCGTTCGTCTCCCGCCTGCAGACGGTAGGCGGATTCGGCGGCAAGTCCGATCAGTTGAACGGCTACAACGTGTTCCTTGGCGAGCCTGGCTACTTCGCGCGAGACTTGGATCGATACCGGCGGGCGACGGCCGAGTCCGTGCGATTGGCGGCTGTGCAACATCTCGTCGCCGACCACAGGGTGACCGTAAGTGTGGTGCCGGCAGGCCAATCGCAACTCGGCGCGCGCAACTCGGAACCGGTGGTGATGCGATGAGCCCGATCGATCGGACCCGACTCCCGCCGCCGGGAATCGATGCGGATTTCCAGTTCCCAGCCGCGACAAAGTCGCGCATGTCGAATGGCCTTGGCCTATGGACACTGACCCGCGACAGGCTGCCGGTCGTCAGCGTGGTACTGATGCTGCCGGCTGGCGCCGTGCTGGATCCTGCCGATCGGCCAGGGCTGGCCAGCATCACGGGCGACATGCTGGACGAAGGTTCGGGCGATCGGTCGGCTATCCAGATGCAGGAGGCCCTGGCTCGACTTGGCGCAGAACTCGACACCGACATCGGGCCCGACGCGGTGACGGTGTCGTTGACGCTGCTCGGCCAGCACCTGCAGGCAGGCTTGCGCCTGTTGGCGGGCATCGTGTGCCGGCCCCGCTTGGCCGAAGCAGACTTCGAGCGTGTGCGTACGCTGCGTCTGAACCGGCTGCGGCAGCTGCGCGATGTTCCAGCGGCAGCAGCCGAGTGCGCGTTGGCCAGAGCGCTCTACGGCGGGCACCCGTACGGGCACCTCCCGATTGGCACAACCGACGCCCTGTCGCAGATGCGCGTCGACGACGTCGTTGTGTTTCACCAGGAGGCCTACCGGCCGTCTCGCGTCACGCTGGTGGCCGCCGGTGCGGCCAGCCACCGCAATCTGGCTCAACGTGTCGAGGACGCGTTTGGCGCGTGGGTCGATCCGCCAGTCAGTCGGTCTGGCGCCAGCCATGCCAACGGCAGCGCTGCGGCCGACTGGCCGGCATCCGCTCGCCTCGTGCTGATCGATCGTCCCGGCGCTGCCCAGACCGAGCTCAGAATCGGTCATGTGGCGGTGTCGCGTGCCACGCCAGACTATCATGCCCTGATCCTGGCTAACGCCGTGCTGGGCGGGCACTTCATGAGCCGAATCAACCTCAACCTCAGAGAACGTAAGGGCTACACGTACGGGGCGCGAACGGGCTTCGACTTCCGCAAGCAAGCCGGGCCATTCGGCTTGCAGACCAGCGTGCAAACGGATGCCACGGCCGACGCAGTCAGCGAAGCCCTGAGCGAGATCGCGGCCATTCGCGACAGCCGGCCGGCTACCGAGGACGAGCTGGAGTTGTCGCGCGCGACGCTGACGAAAGGGTACGCGCGCAACTTCGAAACCACTGGCCAGCTGGCCCGAGGCTTGACACACCTGGCGCTCTACGACCTGCCCGACGACACGTTTGCCGACTTCAGCCCACGCATCCGCGCGCTAGGTCCGGGTGAGGTGACCGACGCGGCCAACAGACATATCCACCCGGAGCGACTCGTCGTGGTTGCCGTTGGGGATCGCGCGAAGATCGAAGATGGCCTTCGCGCCCTGGGTCTCGGTGATCCGCTCATCGCGACTGCGGACCTGTAATCATAGGGTTACACGAGGACGCCATGCTGCTTGCAGGGGACGTGGGCGCGACCACCACCAGGCTCGGACTATTCGATAGCGGGCCACGCCCGGCCACAAACACGGATGGATGCGGCTGGACGCAGCCGCGCAGTTCCGATACACTTCGCGCGTTCCCCTTCCCGTTGCATTCAAGGAGATGACGCCATGACAGACCCAACGCCCACGTCGGGGGGTTCCGTATCGAGCAACCGCTCGGTCATGATCGTGCTTTCGTATCTGTGGATCCTCGCGCTCGTCCCGCTCCTGACGGAGAAGGACGATCAGGAGGTTCAGTGGCATGCGAAGCACGGCATCGTGCTGATGGTGGCCGAGATCGTGTTCTGGATCGCCTACTACATCATCGTCGCAATGTTGTCGGCGGTGTTCGCGCCTCTTGGCTGCGTGTTTGGCCTGCTGGGGCCGTTGCTTGCGCTGGTCTTCCTCGTTATTCACGTGATGGCCATCGTCAAGGGCGTCAACGGCCAGCGCCTCACGCTGCCGGTCGTCAGCGACTACGCGACCAAATTCTGACGAGGCGGACATTCCCAGCGAACGGGCGCCATCCGCCCGTTCGCCCACTGCAGCGGGGCAGTTCTCGTGTGCCGTTGCCTATGCGCTGGATCGCGCGGCTCTTGCTCCTGCTGTGTGTCGCGGCGGCGGCGTACGACCTGACACGCCCGCCCGCCCAGCAGGTCAGCACCCGAGTGGCGTTAACCGGCATCCGTCTCTATCAGTCCACCGTGTCTCCGCTCGTCGCTTCGACCGGCGCCGTGTGCAGGTTCCGACCGTCGTGCAGTCAATACGCGGCGGCCGTCATCGCGCGCGACGGTGTGCTGCGCGGAACGTGGCTGGCGGCGCGCAGAATCGTGCGCTGCGGTCCGTGGACGCCCATGGGGACGGTGGATCAGCCCTGAATTAGGCGCCGAGGCAATGCCATCCCGTCATTCCCGCCCTTCCTTCGTCATTCCCGCCCTCCCGTCGTCATTCCCGCGGGCGCCTTCGCCTTCGGCTAC
>CAYHRK010000138.1:0-9428 GCA_964358795.1 uncultured Vicinamibacterales bacterium | reverse complement strand
TCACAAACCGCTTGACACGATCGCCGCCGAACAGCGCTTGCGTATCGGCGCACTTGAACGACCGGATGGGCATAAGCAAATGCTAATGGCGCGCGTTAGTATTGTCAAGGGTCAGGACCGCGAGGCCCTGCCATAAGGCCGAGGAAACGCCACTTGCGGGTCTTGTTCTGAGCGAGCCAGGCTTCGAACGTCTGCGGTGAGGGATTCAGGGCCTGGGCGTGTTCCGCATTGTTGAGGCCGAGCCCCACCGGCTTTCTGGTGGGCCCCCTGCACCTGTGATTCGTCTGACTGCCGGCTACTCCCCCGTCCCCGTTCCCTGTAGAATGCCCCGCATGTCCGACGTGAACATTGCGCTGATTGGCTACGCGTTCATGGGCAAGGCCCACAGCAACGCGTGGCGGCAGGTGTCGTCGTTCTGCTCGCCGCGACTGACGCCTCGCCTGAAGGTCATCTGCGGGCGCACCCGGGACAAGACGGAGGCCGCGGCGCGCGCCTACGGGTGGGACGAAGCCGCCACCGACTGGCACGAGGTCATCGGTCGGCCAGACATCCACGTCATCGACGTCTGCACGCCTGGCGACAGCCACGCCGAGATCGCCATCGCGGCGGCCCGTGCGGGCAAGGTCGTCTTCTGCGAGAAGCCGCTTGCCAACACCGTGAAAGACGCCGAGCGGATGCTGGCGGCGGTTGAACGAGCGGGTGTGCCGCACATGATCTGTCACAACTACCGTCGCGTGCCGGCGGTCTGTCTCGCACGGCAGATCATCGAGGAAGGGCGCATCGGGAAGATCCGCCACTTCCGCGGCACGTACCTGCAGGACTGGATTACCGATCCGGCGTTTCCGCTTGTGTGGCGCCTCGACCGCCGCAAAGCGGGATCGGGCGCGCTCGGCGACATCGGCTCGCACGTCGTCGATCTTGCCCGCATGCTCGTGGGCGAGATTGCCGAGGTGTCCGGCATCACCGAGACATTCATCAAGACGCGTCCGCTGCCAGACAACCCCTCGAGGAAAGGGCGCGTGACCGTGGATGATGCGGCCGTGGCGGCGGTGCGGTTCGCCAACGGCGCCATCGGATCGATTGAGGCGACGCGGCTCGCACCGGGACGCAAGAACTACAACCGGTTCGAGATCAACGGCAGCCTGGGCAGCATCGCCTTCGACCTGGAACGGCTGAACGAACTCGAGGTGTACTTCGAGTCAGACCCGCCGTCGCTGCGCGGATTCAGGACGGTTCTGGTGACCGAGCAGACGCATCCCTACATGTCGGCTTGGTGGCCGCCCGGGCACATCATCGGGTGGGAGCACACCTTCACGCACATGGTGTACGACCTGCTCGAGGCCGTGGCCGACGGAAAGGTCCCGTCGCCGAACTTCCGTGACGGTGTGATGAACCAACGGGTGCTCGAGGCCATCGAGCGGTCGTCGCAAACGCGCAGGTGGGTGCGTGTGAAGGGGGTCGCATGAAGATCGGGGTGTTCGCCGTCCTGTTCGGCAGCAAGCCGTTCGAAGAAACGCTCGACTACATCGTCGATCTCGGGCTCGGCGCGGTCGAGATCGGGACCGGGGCCTACCCGGGCAATGCGCACGCGAACCCGGCGGCGCTGCTCGCCAGCGAGTGGCGGCTGAAGGCGTTTCGTGAAGCGATTGAGCGGCGCTCACTCGTGATCAGTGCGCTCAGCTGCCACGGCAACCCGCTCCATCCCCACTCGGCCACCGCGAAGGCCCACCACCGCGTCTTCGAACAGACCGTGGAGCTTGCGTCGAGGCTTGGGGTCAAGACCGTCATCACGTTCAGCGGCTGTCCGGGATCCGATCCGAAGGCAGCCACGCCCAGCTGGATTGTGTCGCCGTGGCCGCCCGAGTTCTCGAAGGCGCTTGACTGGCAGTGGCGCGAACGCGTGGTGCCGTACTGGAAGCAGACGGCGGCCTTCTGCCGGAAGGCCGGCGTCCGGGTGGCCATCGAGATGCACCCGAACTTCGTGGTCTACAACGCCGAGACGATGAACCGGCTCCGACGCGTCGCACCGAACGTGATCGGGTGCAACTTCGATCCGTCGCACCTGTTCTGGCAGGGCTCCGATCCGGTGGCGGCCATCCGCGCGATCGGAGACGGCATCTTCCACGTTCACGCGAAGGACTGCAAGCTGGACGCGGCCAACATCGCGGTCAACGGCGTGCTCGATGCCAAGCCGTACACGCGCGAACTCGAGCGGTCATGGATCTTCCGAACCGTGGGCTACGGCAACGGCGCACCGGTGTGGAAGGCCATGGTGAGCGCGTTGCGTCTTGTCGGATACGACCACGTGCTGAGCATCGAGCACGAGGACAGTCTCATGTCAGGGACGGAGGGGTTGAAGAAGGCGATCGCCTTCCTCAAGGACGTTGTCATCTCGGAGCCGGCCGGCGAGGCGTACTGGGCGTAGGAAGACAGGGGCCGCGGCGTCCTCTGACCACGCGAAGCCGAGACTCAAGGCCGGGATCAGATCAGGCCGTTCAGCAGTCTCAGCGCGGGCGCGACCCGGATTCCGTCGGGGCTCACGAAGTCCTTTGTGCCCGTCGCCGAAACCTGCCACGCGTCGGTATCGGGAAAGCGTGCCTTGAGGTAGCGCAGGCTCCGATCGACGTCGATATCGCCCCACTTGCACTCGACCAGCAGCAGCGGCGAGCGCCGTTCGACGACGACAAAGTCGACCTCGCGGCCGTCCGTGTCGCGGAAGTAGCGCAACTCCACGTCACGACCGAGCGTGTCCTGCTGGAAATGCACCCATTTCAGGAGATGGCCTGCGACCAGGTTCTCGAACCGAGCCGCGTCAGCGGGTACGAGCGACCAGTCGACGTGGTAGTGCTTCTGCTCCTTCTTGACCGCTCGGATCCGCGGCGCCCCGAACGGCGGCACCCGGAAGATCGCGTACAGCCGCTCGAGCGCCGCAATCCACGCCGCGACCGCCTTGTGGCTCACCTGCAGGTCCTCGCGCAGGCTGTTGATCGAGAGCGGCGAGCCGACCAGTTCCGGCAGGCGCAGCATGAGGAGTTCGAGATGGCCGAGGTCCAGAATACGCTCGAGCGACGTGACGTCTTCGCGAATCAGTCGCGTCCGATACTCGCGTGACCAGCGACGCGCCTCCACCTCGCTTCCGCTCAAGTACGGCTCGGGGAACCCACCGAGGGTGAGGAGATCGCGCAGGTGTCCCGGTGTCCGCAGCGTCAACTCGCGCGCGGAGAACGGGTGGAGCCGCAGCAGGTGATAGCGCCCCTGCAACGAGTCGCCGCCGAAACGGTAGAGGTCGAGCCGTCCACTGCCCGTCACGAGCACGCGCTGTCCCGCCCGGCGCCCGTCGTAGATCCCCTTCAGGTAATTGCGCCACTGGCGGTACTTGTGCAGTTCGTCGAACACCCACAGCATGGAGGCGGGGAGCTGGCCGCGCAAGATGCGTTCGCGATGGTCGGCGACGTCCCAGTTCAGGTAGCCGGCCCGAGCGCCCGGCACGCCGAGCGCCAGCGTCGTCTTGCCGACCTGGCGGGGTCCGGCCACGAACACCATCTTGCGCGCCAGGTCGTGGCGAAGCGGCGACGCCAGGTACCGGGCCTGAACGGACATGGGCCAGTGTAGCCGCGATATTTGCCACCAGTCAAGAATACTCACGTGTGTTTTTGCCTATGGTCACAAATAGCCTGGCCCCCGGCAACCCCGGCCCGTTCGTGAACCCCAACCGGCGCATCAACGCCGACGGGAGCGTGCCGTTCGGCTGCTCCGAAGTAAGGGGTTCCGAGTGGCCCGAGCTGTCGATCGGGCATCCGAGGAGAAATGATTCTCCACAAGAAACAGAAGACATTCCCGGTTCGCCCGAACTCGCCTTGAATCGCCCACCGCGCGTTGAACCGATACCCGATGATGGCGCTACCGACCACCGCCTTGCCGGAGCTGCCTTCGGCGGCCTCGGCGTAGACACCCACACTCGCGCCTCCGTAGGCGCCCTTCCCCGAGCCTGATGGGGACTGCGCGTACGAGGTGGCCGGCGCGGAAACGCTCGACACCGACACGATCAAGAGTCCAACGGCCGCCGACAAAACCGAACGGGTGATGGGCTTCATGACGACCTCCCCGAGTAAGTGCTCTGAGTCGCACGTGTTTCTGTCACAGAATGCGAAACCCGGCGCCGGATCGGCTCACGGCTAGATCGACGTCGGCCGGGCGCATAGCCATCCTGTCCGTGGCTGGTGAGGTGTAGGCCTGGACCACCTGGCCCGACGACCACCTCCCGAGGAACATCCCGACGATACGGCGTCCGGCTGCCGGTCGTTGGTCTCGCCGATCTGATTCCGCTCAAGCTGCATGCGGGCGGACGTCAGCGTTCCGAACGGGGAATACCGCCTGGCTCAGGCTGCTTCGCCGGCGCCACGCATGGCCCGTTCGCGCGCGTCAGGTCCGCTTCCGCCCCGATGAACCCGAACGCGTTCCAGTGCGCCTCATCCTGCACGAGGCGGCGCATGAGCGCGCACGCCTTGGCGGTCTGCCCCTCGGCAAGGTAGTAGTTCGCGAGGCCGTAGCCGACGGTGACGCCGGTGTTCTCTTTGAACGCCTCATCCGGCAAGACCTGCGCCTCGGTGCGTGCCCCTTTGTAGAAGAGTAGGGCGCGGTAGTAAGCCTCGTTCTCCTTCACGGCGAGGCCCTCTCGGATGCCGGCGAGCAGGGCCTTTGCCTCCTCGGCTCGCCCGGCCCGCCGCAGCGATCGATACAACCAGTCACTGACCCCAATCCGCGATTCGTCGTCTGGTGCCTGGGACTCGGCGGGTGCGGTAGCAAGACGAGCAGGGTCGGGCGGAGTGCCGGAGGAGAGCGCTGCGCAGTCGCGCCAGCCGGCGGGCAGCGCGGGCCCAGGCGTCTTGCGATCGAGGCAGGCGCGGTAGGTCTTAGCCGCCGCCGGGAACTCGGCGGTCAGGAAATACGCAAGGCCGAGGTGGTAGACCACGTCGAAACTCGAGGGGGCAAGCGACAGCGCGTGCTCGAGGTCCTTGATGGCCAGTTCGAACTTCCGGGTCGAGATGTAGCGGTGCCCTCGGAAGCGATAGGCGCGCACGTCGTCTGGCGCCATGCCGATTGCCTTCGTATACATCTCGATCGCGGCGTCGAACTGGAGGGCCCCGTCGCGGGCACGGGCCGCGGCGATGAGTAGATCGAGGTTGTTGGGTTCCGCGGCGAGTGCGGCGTCGGCCTTCGCTATCGCGCCGTCATTATCGGCCTTCGCGAAGAACTGCTTGCCGAGCGGGGACACCACCTGTGGCTTCTGACCCGGCGGCAATTGCGCGGCTCCACCGAATCCGACCAGACCCGTCGCCAGGACCGCGATCGCCGCGGCAACCGATACGACACTGCGTGCTGTCATCAGCGCCCTCCTTCGTGATGGTCCGATTATAAGAGCAGATGGCCTCGCAGGGCGCGGCGGATTGTCTATCAGATGGTCCGACCGGGCGCCTGGAGACATGTTGGAGACGGGGGCGTCAGGTCATCTGGACGCGCGTGATGCCGAAAACCGAGTCGAACCCCTGGTCGAAGGTAGAGATCAGGCTGAGAGAGTCCGTTCGAGCAGCGGGGAGACCTTCGCCAGGACAGGATAATCACGGTCCCGGTGCAACACGGTGAGGCCATGGCGGATCGCGCAGGCGGCGATGAGGCAGTCCACGCCGGACCGCACCGTGAAGCCGGCCCGGCGCGCGGCCCGGTAGAGACCGGCGGCCTCCTCGAAGCGCTCCTGGCGCAGTGGCGATTCGACACATTGCAGCGCCAGCATGGCATCGCGCGCCACGCGAAACGCGGCTTCGTCGCGAAACCCCTGCAAGACCTCCTGCACGACCGGCAGACAGGTCACCACCTCGTCCAACCCTCCGATGTCGTCGAGATCGAGACGCGCCGGCTTGCGAAAGACCTCGACCCAGGCCGAGGTGTCAACGAGCAGCATGTGTCGCCTGCCGTTTCGACTTCTTCGGAACGTCCCGGCGCATGACGGAGAGGTCCCCTTCCCACAGTCCAGACCCCGCGAGCGCGAGGACCTTCCCGGCCCGCGCGCGGCGGACAAACTCCGACAGCGCTAGATCGACCGTCTTCGAATAGGTGCGCTGCGCCGAGAGTCGGGTCGCCTCCTCGAGCAGTTTCTCGTCAAGCACAAGATTTGTACGTTTCATGTGCATTATGTTACAAGCCGCCGCCGACGAGGTCAACGAGAACCGGCAGCATTGCTTGTCTCTCCGCCCGGCCGGCATCTGGCCCGGACGTTCAGCATGTCGCACGCCTGCTCATCGTGGTGTTCAACTGGCCGGAGGGGCATCAGCGTCGCGGTTTGAACGCGAGCGCGAACAGCACGAGCACTGCAGCGGCGCCCGCCGCGGGCACGATCCAGATGCCAGACCACGCATGGCTCACGAGGCCGCCGGCGCCGGTCGAGGCGTAGGCCTGCACCACCTGGCCCGACGACCACGCCCCGATGAACATCCCGACCCCCAGCGTCACAAACGCGATGAGCCCCTGTGCCGCGGCCCGGATGCGGACGTCGGCCTGCTGGTCCACATAGATCTGTCCGGTCACGAAGAAGAAGTCGTAGCAGATGCCGTGGAGCAGGATGCCCGAGTAGAGCATCCATGCCAGCGTGTCGGCGTTGCCCCAGGCGAAGAACAGGTAGCGGGTAGCCCACGCCGCCATGCCGATGAGCAGCATGCGCTTCACGCCGAGGCGCACGAGCATCCACGGCATGATCAGCATGAACCCGATCTCGGACATCTGCCCGAAGGTCATCTTGCTCGCCGGCTCGGCCATCCCGATTTCGTTCAGGAACAGGTTGGTGAAGGCGTAGTAGAACTGCAGCGGGATACACAACAGGAACGAGCCAATGACGAACACGGTGAAGGACCGGTCCTTGAGCAGCGCGAGGGCATCGAGCCCGAGGATCGCTCTTACCGTCACGGGCGCCCCGGCCATCTTGGGCGGCGTGTGCGGCAGCATCAGCGCGTAGAGTCCCATCACGAGGGAGGCGCCGGCGGCGATGCGCAGCGGCACCGCGGACGCTTCGAGCCCCAGTTGCCCGACGACCAGGCCGGCCAGGATCCAGCCGATGGTGCCCAGCACCCGCACGCGCGGGAACTCGCGGGCCGGGTCCGTCATGTGATGGAACGACAGCGAGTTTGTCAGCGCGAGTGTCGGCATGTAGCAGAGTGTGTAGCCCAGCAGCACCGGGTAGAACGCCCCGAAGTTGTCCTGCGCGGACGCGAACCACATCAGCGCGGCTCCGACCAGGTGCAGCACGGCCAGAATCCGTTCGGTCGAGAAGAACCGGTCGGCGATCATCCCGACGAAGAACGGCGAGATCATGGCCGCCAGCGCCGTCGTCCCGTAGGCCAGCCCGATCTGGGTGCCGTCGAACTTCAACGTGGCGCCGAGGTAGGTTCCCATCGTCACAGACCACGCGCCCCAGATGAAGTACTGCACGAACATCATCGCCGACAGCTTCACGCGAACCATGGACACTCCTTCAGGGCACAGGTTTCAGGTCAGTCCCTACAGAGTTCTGATCTTGATGTTCCTGAAGCCCACCTTGCTGTCGTGGTCCTGGATGGCGATGTGGCCGCGCTTCGCCTTGCCGAACCCGGGGTAAGGGTTGAACTTGCTCTTCGCCACGCGCGCGGTCCAGTCGGGACTCCACAACTCGTACTCGAGCAGCTTCACGCCGTTCAGCCAGTGCTCGACATGCGCGCCCGTCACCACGATGCGGCTCTCGTTCCACTGCCCCAGCGGCTTCGTCACGTCCTTCACCGGCGCGTGCAGCGCGTAGTCCGCCCCCGCGGAGGTCTCGGGCGCCAGCCCGTCTTTGTGTCCGGCGTTGTCGAGAATCTGGTACTCCGGGGCGCTCTGCCATACGGACGCCACATCCTCCGTCACATGGAAGAACACGCCGCTGTTGCCGCGGGCGGGCGCCGTCCACTCGAATACAAGCTCGAAACTCTCGAACTGGTCCACCGTCACGATGTCACCGCCGGCCCCGGTGCGCGTCAGCGCCCCGGCCTCGATGGTCCAGCCGGCCGGCATCTCGGTCTTCTTGAATCCCCGCCAGCCCGCCGTGGTCGCACCGTCGAAGAGCAGGCGCCAGCCTGCCGCCTTCTCGGCCGGTGTCAGGGTGTTGGCGGCGCCCTGCCCGGGCGCCGCGGCGAGGGCCGGGCCCATCTGGGCGATCACGACCGCGCACAACAGGATTCTCAAAGCGACTGGCAGGGTCTGTCTCATCGTTCGTCCTCCGGTGTCGCGTGGAATACCATCGATTCTGAACGCGTGTCAAGGATGGGGTAGAATCGCGGCTCAATCATGAATCGCCGTCTTGGGGTCGGCATCGTCGGCATCGGTTGGGTCGCCGTGGAACACCTGCGGGCGTTCGCACGCAATCCGCACGTTCGCGTGGCGATGCTCTGCACGCGCGACGAGGCGCGCGCGCGCCAGAGGCTGGCGGCGGCCGGCATCGATGTGGGCGTCGCGCCGTTCACGCGCCGCTACCGCGACCTCCTCGATGCCGACGATGTCGATATCGTGTCGATTGCGACGCCCAACCACATGCACGCGGATCAGGCGGTGCGGGCTGCCGATGCTGGCAAGCACATTCTGCTCGAAAAGCCGACCGGGCTGGACGTACCCGAGCTTCGCCGTATCCGCGACGCCGTTAGCGGTGCGAAAGTCCGCACGATTGTGTCGTTCGAGCTTCACTACAACCCGTACCTGCGCTTCGTGCGGTGGCTGCGCGAGAGCGGTCACCTGGGACGCCTCCACTTCGCGCGTGTTCAGTACCTGTCACGCGTGACCGATTGGTACTCCGGGTGGTCGTGGGTGCGGACCTCTCGCAGCGGCCGGAGCCACCTGCTCGCGGCAGGCTGCCACGCCGTTGACGCATTACGCTGGTGCACGGGGCTGGAGGCCACCGAAGTGTCGGCCTACCACACGAGGTATACGCGCGGGTACCAGTGGCCGACGACGATCGCCGTCAACGTGCGGCTGCGCGAGCCCGGCGCGCGGGGAGACACGCGCGCCATCGGCCACGTCACCAGTTCAACCGACTTCCAGATGCCGTACACGTTCGGCGTGGAGTTGATGGGCGACCGCGCCACGATCCGTGACGATCTTCTTCTCTGGAGCGACACGCCGCTCGACCGCGTCGCGCTCCAGGCGGCGTGCCCGTTCACGGATGTGACGCTGCGCGATCACCAGACGGCGACGGGCGCTCCCGCGATCCGCGTCGAGACGGTCATGCCCGGATCGTCCGATGTCTCGCACCATCCGTTCCAGGGAGAGATCGACGAACTCGTTCAATGCGTCCTCGAGGACCGTGAGACGCATCTCAACGTGTTCGACGCCCAACGCACGATGGAACTCTGCATCGCGGCGGATCGGTCGGC
>CAYHRK010000137.1:0-9470 GCA_964358795.1 uncultured Vicinamibacterales bacterium | reverse complement strand
GCGAAATGATGATCGAACGCGAAGGCGAATCGGATCTTTGCCCGTCGCATGAGGACGAAACTGACGGCGTCGACGGCGGACAGTTTGTGGAGATCGGCCCTGTCGAAGAACACCCACGCGCCGGCCAGGTCACGCGGCGTCACCGGCCAGACGCGCAACCGGGGAATCGTGGCAAGACTTTGGCGCCATGCGATGGCGACGTCTCGCGTCGTCTGCCGGTCGAGGAACGTGAACGTCTCGAGCACCACGCAGACCGAGGTATGAAGCCGCGCTCCCGACTGCGCCAGTTCCAGCCAGGCCTGCCGGGCCCGATCGTGGTAGGGGTCTTTCGTGAGCGCCAGCGCGATCCAGGCGCCGGTGTCGACAAAGACCGCCTGAGCTTCGCGGATCACGGCTCGTCGTAGACCACGTCGTGTTCGGAGGAGGTCCGCCCGGGCGTCCCGTCCCACAGAGCGACCGGACCCGTGATGTCGGGCCTGAACCACATTCGTCTGACGGCGTCTCGGACCAGCGCCGCGACTGGCCGCCGTGCCCGCTTCGCGACGCGATGGAGGGCTTCCAGTTCCTCTTCGCGCAGGTACACCTGAGTCTTCACCATATGTGTCATCGTCTCATGTGTAGTGACATATGTCAACGTCAGGCCGACCGGGCCCGGCAGGTCCGGTGACAGTCCGCACGACGTGCCACGAAACACCTTTCCGTGCCTCGCCTCGCGACGACCACCCACACGTGCCCGAGATCCAAACGGCTCTCTTCCCTGACCACGTCCCAGGTGGCTGATGCGCCTTGAACTCGTGTGCGGACGAGCGGGATGGTAGCACCGCGCGGGCCCCAATCTGTGTTGGCGATTTCCCCAATGCCTGCCGGCGTCGGCGCCGACGGACGCCGAATCCCGGTTTCCTCGGTAGCGCTCCAGCATCTTGCGTTGTCCTCGCCTTACAATCACAGCAGCATGGGCTGCGCGCTGACCACCGACGACCTGGCCCGCCTGCTGTGGAACTACATGCTGCTCCGCCACGAATTGGTCGAGAGCGATGTCATCCTGGCGCTGGGCAGCCACGACACGCGCGTCGCCGAACATGCCGCGGATGTCTTTCTGCGGGGGCTGGCCCCGGTGCTCGTCTGCTCGGGCAACGTCGGCCGCCTGACCAGCGGACGGTTCCAGTCGAGCGAAGCCGAGACGTTCGCAGAGGTGGCGGTCGCCAAAGGGGTCCCGCCAGAGGCGATCCTGCTCGACACACGCTCGACCAACACCGGCGAGAACATCATGTTCTCGCGCGAGTTGCTGGCCTCCCGCGGTATCCACCCGCGCCGCGCCATCCTCGTCCAGAAGCCGTACATGGAGCGCAGGGCCTATGCAACGGCCATGTGCAGGTGGCCCGGTCTCGATGTCCGCGTGACATCGCCGCCCATCTCCTTCGACAACTACCCCACCGGGGATCTGCCCAAAGACCTGGTGATCAGCGTCGTCGTAGGAGACGTCCAACGGATGCGCGTGTACGCGGAGCGTGGATTCCAGATCCCGCAGACTGTCCCAGACGACGTGTGGCTGGCGTGGCAGGAACTGGTCCGGCGGGGATACACCTCCAACCTCGTTCGGAACTGAGTGGTATCGTAGGCGCGTGAAGGCCACCGGGAAGTGCCCGTGCAACCGACGCTGATCGGGCTGCCGTTCGACGCGGCGGCCGGCCGCGCCTAGGTGGATAGCGATCCGGGCGGCCAGATGAAGGGATTGACGACAAGGACGCCGTCGAGATCCTGGCCATCCTGCAGGTCTTCGGTGAGCAGCACGCGGCAGCCACCGATGCGGGCAGCGGCCACCACGAGCGCATCCCAGAAACTGAACCCGAAGCGGTCCTGCACGCTCCAAGCCTCGCTGATCACCGCCTGATCGACGGCGACGAACTCCCATGCAAACAACGTCCGGATGTAGCGTCGGGCCTGCTCGTCATCGAGACCCGGCGTCAGCTTCCGCGTGACCGTCCAATGAAACTCGCTGAGGACCTGGCCGCTGACCACGCCCAGACCCGGCTGCTGCCACAGCGCCGTCATCCACGCGCGCGCCCGATCGTGCTTCAGGGCATCTCGCTCGTCGCGGTCGTAGACGAGCACGTTGGTGTCAACGAACACCGGTCCGGTCATGCAGGTCCTCGCGACGGGGATAGGGGCCGCTGCTGATGACCGCGGTGCCGATCCGCTGGAACTCGCGCCGCGCCCGGTCGAAGCGCTCGTGCTGCTGCATCTGCCGGCGAAGCAGGTCGCCGACCATCCGCGAAACGGACGAGTTCTCCTCGGCGGCTTTGATCCGCGCCCAATGCGCCACCTCATCCTCGAGCGTGATCGTGACGTTTCGCAGCCGTTTCATAACACGATTTTAGTGTTACACCAGATTCGTGTCAAGGTTAGGCCAGCCCTGAGACCCGGGCGCCTGTATTCCGGGCGTTTTGTGACCCATCCACAAGCGGCCGAAGACTCGAGCCCGTGCGGCCCCATTCCATGGGCTCGGACAACAGGGCTCTCATTGAGGATAGAATGTGGCGCTTCGATGGCAAGCGGTTCACGCGGTTTTGTCGTCCCCGCGGAGACAGGCACAGCAGAATGTCGATCGTAGCCAGTTTGAAATCCAAAACCTATCACCACCTTCCCCAGCACCTCACCCTCTGCTAGACTGAACCCATGAGCGAAATCATATTTCAAATCACCGAGGACGACACCGACGGCGGCTTCATTGCCCGCGCCCTTGGCCACTCCATTGTCACCGAGGCCGACACTTGGGAGCAGCTCCGCGCCAACGTCCGCGAGGCCGTCCTCTGCCACTTCGACGAAGGCAAAGCCCCGGCCGTCATCCGCCTGCACCGCGTGCTGGACGAACTCGTCGCCGTGGCATGAAGCTGCCGCGCGATCTCTCGGCCGCCGATTTGGAAAAGGCGCTTCGCCGCACTTTCGGTTACGAGTTTGCCCGGCAACTCGGTTCGCACCGGCGCCTTACCACGCAGACCGGCGGCGAACATCCCTTGACCATCCCCAACCACGACCCGCTCCGCCCCGGCACACTGCGCGCCATCCTCGGTGAGGTCATGGCCCATCATCGCCTCACACTGGAGCAGGTTCTGCAACAACTCGGCCTCGCTTGATTCCCCATCCTCCGGACGATGGGGAGATGAAGAGCAAGCTGAGGAGTATGAGCAGGAGCGCGACGGGGCGTTCTCGCGCGTTCAACTCTCGCGGCGATACGCCTCCGCCAGCAGCGTCACCGGGTGCGCCGTGCGCAAGTTCAAGCCGCGCGCCCTGGCACCGTTGACCAGTTGCAACAGGTAGCCGGGATTCGCGGTGGCGACCGTGGTCGCGCCGGTTCTCTCGATGTGATCAAGTTTACGTTCCAATAACTGCCCGGCCATTTCCGGTTGGGTGAGGTTGTAGATCCCGGCGCTCCCGCAGCACCAGTTACTCTCGAACAATTCGATGAGCTTCAATCCGCGAATCGCCCCACACATAGGACCAACGTCAATACATGCCAGCCCAGCACGTTCTGAGTGGTCTGACTAGCGAAGCGCCGCCTCCAACTGCCGAGTCCTCTCGCGGGCGCCTTCGCCTTCGGCTACGGCCGCCCAAGGGTGCAGGCGTCTTCGGCTACGGCGGCCCAAGGGCGCAGGCGGCTTCGGCGACGGCGGCCCAAGAATGCGGGAATCCAGGACTGGTCCCCCGCTTCCGCGGGGGTGACGAGTCACTTGGTTCATCCGGTACGATGAGGTCCTTGGAAGATCTCTAGCCTTTGGCGTTCGCCTTGCGCAGCACGCTGTGGCGGATGCCGTAGGCGAAGTAGATCACGATGCCGATCGCGAGCCAGATGAAAAACCGCTCCCACGTGCGCGTGGGCAGCTGCCACATCAGATAGCCGCACATCAGACACGAGAACAGCGGCACCCACGGCACAAACGGCGCGCGGAACGGACGATGCCGGTTGGGATCGGTCCGTCGCAGCACGACGATGCCGATCGAGACCAGCACGAAGGCGAACAAGGTGCCGATGTTGGTCAACTCCACCACTTCGTTGATGTTGAGCAGCGTCGCGAACACGGCCACGAACGCGCCCGTCAGGATCGTGGTGACGTGCGGCGTGCGGTATTTCGGGTGCACCTTCGCCGCCCACGCCGGCAGCAGGCCGTCGCGCGCCATCGAAAAGAAGATGCGCGGCTGCCCCAACTGGAACACGATCAGCACCGACGTGGTGGCAAACACCGCACCCAGCGAGATGATGCCCGACGCCCAGTTCATGCCGAGCGCCGAAAACGCCGTGGCCAGCGGCTCGGCCGTGCCCAGCTGCTTCCAGTCCAGCATGCCGGTCAGCACGAGCGCCACGACGACATACAGTACCGTGCAGATGGCGAGGCTGGCCATCATGGCAATGGGCATGTCGCGCTGCGGGTTCTTGGTTTCTTCGGCCGCGGTCGACACGGCATCGAAGCCGATGTAGGCGAAGAAGATGATGGCCGCCGCGCTCGAGATGCCCTTGAAGCCGTTGGGCGCAAACGGCGTCCAGTGCTCGGGCTTCACGTAGAAGGCGCCCACGATGATGAAGAAGCCGATGATCAGGAGTTTCAGCACGACCATCGCCGTGTTCATCCGCGCGCTTTCGCTGATGCCGCGCACGAGCACCCACGTGATGAAGGCCACGATCAGGAACGCCGGCACATCGAGGATGATCGGGATGCCCGCCAGACGCGGCGCGCGCGCAAAGGCGTCAGCCGCCTTTAGCACGACGGCGCCAAGCGCCTGCACGTCGCCGCCGGAGGCTTGCGTGGCGGCCAGCTGCGCGGCTGCCTGCGCCGCCGACCGATAGTCGATCCCGATCCACTTCGGGATGCTCAGCCCCAGCCCGTTCAACAGTTCCTGGAAGTAGCCCGACCAGGACACCGCCACGGCGACGTTGCCGATGGCGTACTCCAGAATCAGGTCCCAGCCAATGATCCACGCGATGAACTCACCCAGCGTCGCATAAGCGTAGGTGTAGGCCGACCCCGACACCGGCACCATGGCCGCAAACTCGGCATAGCACAGCGCGGCGAAGGCACACGCAATGGCCGTCAGCACAAACGACAACGCCACGGCCGGTCCCGCACCGAGGTGATCGGCCCCTCCGGCTGCCGCCGTGCCCACCGTGGAGAAGATGCCCGCGCCAATGATGGCCCCAATCCCCAGGGCCGTCAGCTGCACCGGACCCAGCGTCCGCTTCAACTGGTGCGACGGATCCTGGGTGGCGCCGATGAGGCGATCGAGCGACTTCACGGCGAACAGGTTTCTCATGGGAATCTCCAGGGGCGCAGATCCACATCGAGGCGATATGCGGTGTCGTTTGACGCTACGACCAGTCCGCCGCGCGGGTCGAACGCCACGCCCACAAGCGCCTGCGCGGCCAGCACCAGCTCGCGCGGCTCGCCGGGCCGCACCAGGTAGAGTCCGGCGCCGCCGGCGATCGCATCCACCACGTACAGCGTGCCGCTGGCATCGCACGCCAGGCCCTGCGGCCGGCCGAACTCGGTCGACACCACGCCGACCACGCCTTGGCGATCGATCCGGTACACGCGGTCGTAGGTGTCGAACGTCGGCGCCGTCACGAACAACTCGTCGTCTGGTCCCATGGCCAGATGAAACGCGGCCATGCTGGGCGGCAGTGTGACAAACGGAATCGGGCGGCCGCTGGTGCCGATGCGAAACACCGTCCCGCTGCGGTCGCCCACGAACATCGTGCCATCAGACCCGAAGGCAATGCCAAACGCCACCCCCAGCTCGGTGGCCACCGTTTCGAGGCTCAGGTCGCGCTTGACGCGATACACCTGGCCCTCGAATCGGCTCGACACGTGGAGCACGCCATTGGCGTTGAACGCCAGCGAGGTGGCGTTTACGATGCCAGACAGGTACGGCTCGCGCTCTTCCGCCACGCCCGCCACGCGGAACACCGACACCGGCACCTGCTGGCCGCGCCGGCCGCTATGGGTCACATACAGCGCACCCTGCGCATCGAAGGCCGGGTTGTCCACCTGGTGGAGACCGGTGGCGACAGGCGTCCCCAGATCGAGAAAGACCTCGCCGCCGACGCCTTCAACCGACACCGCATGCCGGCCCCGTGCAAGGCCGGCGGGCACCAGCAGTCCCATGCGCCCCGGTGCCGCCATCACCACACGGGCGTCGACCCCGCCCACGCGCACGGCGGGCAGCACGGGTCTGTCAATGGGAAAGTGCCGGCCGCGCAGCATCACCCTGGCGCCTTCGATGGCCCAGGCCGGTTCGATGCCTAGCAGGACAGGTGTGGAGGATGCAGGCACGGATGACGTAAGCCTATCACGCGGCAGCGGCTACTCGTCGTCGAGTTCCATGTTCCAGTAGAGGTAGTCGCGCCAGCTTTCGGGTGCGTGCCGAAGGCCAATCGTGATGCGCAGCGCCGGGATCTTCTCGGGGCGTTTCGGCATCCGCACCAGGCGCAAGCCGGCCTGATGAGGCGTGCGGCCGCCCTTGCGACGATTGCACGACACGCAGCAGGTGACGATGTTCCCCCAGTCCTTGTGGCCGCCGTGCGCCACCGGCACCACGTGATCGAAGGTGAGTTCGCTTGTGGGCAGACGATCGCCGCAGTACTGGCAGGTGTGCTCGTCGCGGGCGTAGATGTTGGCGCGCGAGAACGGCACGTAGTCGAAACGCTGGCGGATGCGGACGTAGCGCAGCAGCCGGATCACCGCCGGCAGGCGGAACGTAATCGACACGCTGTGGATCTCGCGGTCGTAGACAGAGATCACCTCAACCTTGCCCTGGCACCACAGGGTGATGGCTTTCTGCCAGTGAACCACCTTCAGCGGTTCGTACGACGCGTTGAGAAGGAGCGTCTGCTCCATGCGCCAATTGTGCAGAACGTTCCGTAGAGTGTCAAGACGGGCGGGGCGACCCGGGCCGGGTCAGGGCGTTTCCTGCCGGGTCCTTACACCGCGACAACAGCGGCCTCCCACTGGGCCTTGTTCAGGTCCGACTGGATCATGGTGGCCACGTTCACCACCACCGAGTTGCCCTGGCGCTTCACGGGAAACCGGTCCATGCTGCGGGTGGCACGGCCCCCCACGTACACGCCGTCGAGCCGGTACACGGAGTCGTGCTTGCTGCACTCGAAGCGGGCTTCGGCCGGGCGCCAGCGCACGGCCGCGTTCTGGTGCGGGCACGACAGGTTGAACGCACACACCCTGCCCGCGATGCGCACCACGATGATCGCGTTGTCGCGATCGATGGTGGCGCCATCGGCGGCCGGGATGGGATAGGTGAAGTCGTCGCCCTCGCGGATGCCGGCTCCGCCCAGGCGCACGGGCAATGCTGTTGCGGGGAACCCAGTCGACGCCGCGATCGCCGCGACGATGGCGGCGGCTTGGCTTAGGAAGTGGCGACGGTCTGCGCCGCAGTGCTCGCAGGGGTGGGGCGGTTGATGTGGATTCTGGTGCATGGAAACGGTGAACCCTTCTAGGCCGTGGCGACGAGGATCGTGCCGGCCAGGACGATGGCAAACCACAGGGTGGCGCTCGCCACGGCGGTGAATCTGAGCTGTCTCCATCCCGCCGCCGGCGATGCCAGCGCGCGGCGTTCGGCGCGCCGCAGCACGTAGCCGTTCACCAACAGCAGGACGAACAGCGCCATCTTCATCCAATACGCGCGAGAGGCCCAGTACGTTTCCACGTCGGCCAGGAACATCAGCGCGCCCGAGACCACCATCAGGACCAGACCGGGCACCACCACGCGGTGGATGGATGCTAGGGTGGCCAGAAACGCCGCTCGATCGGCGTCCGATCCCCCACACGCCTTGAACGCGCCGCGGTCGGCAGCGACCGCCGCGCCACCGCCGAGCAGCAGACCGGCGAAATGCAGGTAGGTGATCGAGATCGACAGCGCTTTGGTGTGGCTGTAGAGCGCCATCCACGACTCGGTGGCGCGAATCAGGAATTCCGGGGCGGCCATGGCGTCACTTCCCTCCAAACAGCATCATGACGTAGCTGGCGGTCGCGATCGCCATCGACGTCAGGGCCACCGCACGATGGGTGCCGCGGCGGTCGATGTACGTCGTGCCGCCTTCTTCCGCGTCTGGCGCCAGCGCTCCGGTGGCCACGAATCCCGCGTCGGCCACCAGCATCAGGATGGCGTGCACGGTGCGGAGGCTTCGGTGGTTCGGGTCCTTGCGCGCTTCGATCAGGTTCCAGACACCGAGGGCCGAATTGGCGCCAAACAGCACGCCGATCGATCCCGCCAGCACGCCATGCGCGGACCGCATCGAACTGGATTCCCCGGGATGATCGTATAGGTTCTTGCCGACCAGGTACTCCCCGACAAACAGAGGCAGAGTGGCCAGGCTGGCCATCTTGTGAATTCTCGCGCGCATCTTGTAGCCATCGCTGTACTCGAAGGCCACC
Organism: uncultured Vicinamibacterales bacterium; assembly: GCA_964358795.1. Lineage (GTDB taxonomy): Bacteria > Acidobacteriota > Vicinamibacteria > Vicinamibacterales > JAKQTR01 > CAYHRK01. The sequence continues at coordinate 1,032 of CAYHRK010000137.1, read as the reverse complement.
GGGCGCCGGCGTCCCTGGGCGGCCTGCTCGCCGCCGAGTGCGGCGCTGGCGGCGCTGACGGCGGCCAGGTCGAACGACAACACGGGACCACCACTGCGGCCCGAAGGCAGGACCCCAGAGGTGGCGCCAAACTCCACCGCCCACACGTCACTGCGGGGCGCGTCGACGGCGCAGGCCCGCCCGGTCCGAAGGTCCGCTGGTGTGCTGGCCAACGCTGGCACACCGGCGCATAGCCATACCATCACAACCACCGCAGCGATTGGAACACGGCGCATAAAGGTGTCTCCCGTGATTGCGGAACAGCAGGGGGAAGCGCTTGGCGGCACGCGATGCGCCACAGAGCTGGGGCTGGCTATGTATTATCACAAACTGGCCGCCGGTGTCTGCCCTCCCCGACTTCTCGAGGAGTCGCCGAGTCCCGCTAGCAGCCCCTGGGGTGGTCCTGCCGGTAGTTGACGCCGATAGAGCGTGTGATGCGTCGAATGCTACCGGTCATTCTCGTGGTGCTGGCTGCCATCGTTGTTTCCGGCTGCGCGGGATACCAGCCGAGGCCCCGCGTGCTGCCTCCCGCCGCCGCACCTTCAGCCGCCGCCATCGTCCGCACGGCGCAGGCGCTACTGGGCGCGCCCTACCGGGAGGCGGGCACCACGCCACGGGGGTTCGACTGCAGCGGGCTTGTCTGGTATGTCTTTGCGCAGAACGGCATCAGCGTGCCGCGGGATGTGCGCAACCTCTACCGGATCGGACAACCGGTGCCGGCGCGCGCCATCAAGCCCGGCGATCTCCTGTTTTTCTCGACCACCGGGCGAGGCGCTACCCATGTGGCGATTGCGACTGGCCACAACCACTTCATCCACGCACCCAAGAGCCGGACGGTGGTGCGCATCGAATCGCTCGCCTCAACGTACTGGGCCACGCGGTTGCTGGGCGTCAGGCGTCTGGTGGGATCGTGAGTTGACTTAGACATCTTCTATGGGCTTCATCTCACCGAATGAAGCAAGTTTTTCGTCACCCCCGCAATAAGCTTGCCCC
>CAYHRK010000136.1:1282-9503 GCA_964358795.1 uncultured Vicinamibacterales bacterium | reverse complement strand
CGACCGGTCCCTGACAGTGCGGGCAGATCGCGGGCAACGTCGCCTCATGGATCTCCTCGACATGCGTCGGGATCGCCCGATAGGCCTTCGGACCGTACGCCGCACCGGGTCGGCGTCCGGGTCGGCGCGGTGCGCCCACCGGCGGGCCTTTGGAGAAGGGGGCCGCTTGGCGGAAGCCCGCCCGCCGGGCGGCGTCGAGTTGGTGCTGGAGGTGATCGATCGTGCGGCGCAGCTGTTCGCGCTCACGGTGCCAGCGCTCGCGCTCTCCTTCGAGCCGCTCGTTCTCGCGCCGCAACCGTTCGTTCTCGCGGCGGAGATCGTCGGCGGATCCCGGTAGTGGCTCGCGTTCAGGCACGCATGATTTATGTCACCTTCGGCGACAAAGTACAAGTACGGAATTTTGGATCGCTTGTACGAATCGTTGGTGACCCGCTAAACAGATACCTCGAATCCAACCGTTTCTGACAATCCCGCGACAGGCAACCGCTGGTCGGGGCTGCTCCAGATCGTGGCGGTACCCCGAAGTGGGGCGCCGCCAAATGGGGCTCGTGTCCCCACGGCAACGTTCCACCGTTCCGGAAGCGTGTACCAACCCGCGCCGAGCGGCGCAATCTTCCCTCTTTTCGGACTAGCGTCGTTTCCTACCCAGCCAGCGTCTGGAGGTATCGTTCTTGCTCTTAGATTTCGCGCGACCAAGAACCGCAGGCCTCTGTTGGTGTCTTCGTTGTAGCCGCCGTCCGGTGTCCTGTTGAAAGTAGCAAGAGGATTCAAGCAGTGGCAGCGCGTGGGCCCCGTATGCGGAACGACCTAGCCACAGTGCGCTACGACGACATCCGGACGCCAGTCGCGACCGACCCAGACGTCCGATCCGTCGGTGCTGCGGATCAACTCGGCACCTCGGTTCACCTTGGCGAAGGTTCTGAGCTCACCTTCGAACGCGCGCGGCGGAGACTCCGTGAGTTCGGGTTCAACGAGAGCCTGATTCGTGCACATTACATTCTTGATGAATCGGGACCAGTCACACTGCCGGCGCGTAGGTTCAGCACGGCGGGTGTCACCGTATCGCCCGGTCTCGACGCGCTGGTGCACCTTTTCGTCGGCCAAGAGGCTATCGCTGTGAATGCTGTGCACACGGCCATTGGCTCGGATCTCTTTGCCGACCTGCATGAACTGGGACTCATCAGCGTTTCTTCCGAGGAGTGTAGAGCGGCGGTTCGCGCTGAACCCGTTGATGCCGTCATTCTATGTGCCGATCGAGTTCAGGGCAGGTCGTTTGACAACGAACACGTGCTTAACGTGTGGAACCGCAGCTCCAAGGCCTTTCTGAAGATGCTGCCTACCAGCCACTGCGAGACATTCTTGGAGCTGTGTTGCGGTGCGGGACCTGCGTGTTTGACCACAGGGAGCGGTGCGGCCGATATCGCGTATGGCATCGACATTAACCCTCGCGCCATACGTTTCGCGGAATTCAATCGGCTATTGAATGGTCTGCATAACGCGAGACTTGAATGCGGCGACCTTTTCGGCACCATGGTCGGAACGAGATTCGATCGCATCGTTGCACATCCGCCCTATGTGCCCATCGTCGGCGGGCGCGCCGTTTTTGCCGATGGCGGGATCAACGGTGAGCCGGTGTCAGCGGCGATCATTCGTCAGGTGCCGCAGCACTTGACTGAGATAGGCGCATTCTACGCGTACTTGCTCCTTTCGGACCGTCGCGCCGCGCCCGCCGAATGGCGTGTGAGGGACATGTTGGGACGTGGCCATGAAGACTTCGACGTCATGCTTCTTGTAAATAGAGAGCAATCGCCTGTGACCCACGAGTCGGACGCGAACGCCCCGGTTCGCCCATCGAATGGAGCGGAACTGCTTATTCAAGCATGCATCGATCTTCGAATCGAACGGATTCTGATTACGGGATTGGTTATTAGGCCCAGGCAAGGTCGCGAAGCGGTCACACTCCGACTTGCTCCTGGTGAGAAGTTCGGGCTGGGGCGTATCGGCAACGATAGCGCCGCGCTCGATCGGTGAGCTTCCACAACAGTCGCGCCGCACCGCAGACTGTGGGTGCTGGAGCGACGACGGAGTGCTTCATCCGACGATCGGCGGTAACGTAAGAGAGCGTGTCGGGCGTATCCGTGGGGTCGTTTCTCAGCGCCAGACGCGCGTCTGGAGTGTTCGCGTACTCGAAGAGCGTCGAGCCATGAGCACAGGCCAGAGGCTTTACGTGAAGTTCGCGACCGGAACACGGTTCTACGTCTACGATGCGTCGTCGAACCAGATCCTGCAGGCATCGCAGGAGTTGTGGAACGTAATCGACGAGTATTTGACGACCCGTTCCGAAGCGCCTGCGGAGGCGGCTGCGATCGTCCCGGTCGCTGCCCAGCGGGATTCTATGGACCCCGTTTGTCTCGAGATCGAAGAAGGTCTAGCTCACGGGTTTCTTGCACCGTGCAACGTCCACTCGATGTGTCTCTACCTAGACGACGCCGAGCTGAGAGATGCGATCGCACGACAGATCGCCCACATCACCCTGGAGTTGACGGAGGCGTGCAACGCCAGGTGCCACTATTGTCCTTACGTCCGTAGTCCGCAGCGATGCGACGCACCTCGTCGCATGAATTGGGCAACGCTCACAAACGCGCTCGCGTTGCTCATGTCACGCAGTTCCGATGTCGCGGAGTGTTCCGTCTCGTTTTGGGGCGGTGAGCCGTTGCTCGAGTTGCCGCTGATGCGCCGGGCTGTCGAACACGTAGCGCGAGAGTACCCGAATCGTGCGGTCAGGTATCAGTTTACGACGAATGGAACGCTGTTCAGCGACTCTGCCGTGCGGTTCTTGATTGACCACGATGTCACGGTGGTCGTCAGCATGGACGGTCCGGCGGTCGTGCATGACCGTCACCGTGTCCTCTCGTCAGGCAAGGGAATGTTCGACAGGATCGTCGCAGGCCTTCAAACGATTCTGCGCGAGGACTCCGACTATTACCGAAAACGCGTGCGGTTCCACTGCGTGCTTACCCCTGGTGTCGATATCAGTGCGGTCGCCGAGTTCTTCGGTCGGAACGAACTATGCCGCGGCCACAGCGTGACGTTTCAGCCCGTCGGATCAACTCGCTGGTTCGCGGACTCGTATGGGACTTTCGCCAAAGAAGACCAGCAGCGGTTACGGTCTGCGATGCGAGAGGAAGTCGTCGCGATCCAACATGAACCGTCGAATCCACTGGCCGTGGCCGGCGTCAGATCGCTTCTACCAATAGCGACGCGTCCACGCACGCAGCTCGGTACAGTAATCTCGCCGAATGGCTGCTGTGTACCTCTACTGAGAAAGATGCACGTTGCGGCCGGTGGGGACACTTATCTGTGCGAGCGCATGGACCACGACAACCGTGTCGGCAACGTCAATCACGGCGGCATCAGCGTCGATGCCGTCGTCGATCTTGTCCGCGAGTACTGTGACCACGGCCTTGAGGACTGTCGCTCTTGTTGGGCGATGCGGTTGTGCAGAACGTGCTACCGGGACTTCATGTCCGAGAACAAATGGTCCGCAGCCTCGCGCGCCGAGACATGCGACGAAAGCCGCTCGCGCATCATGGAAGCGCTGGAAGACTATGCGGCGGTTCTCGAGAGCAACCCACATGCATTCGACCATCTCAATAGGGATTCCGATGCCGTTTCTCCAGGCTGACCCGGCGGTTCCCGTCCCCCGCGACGGTGTGTGTCGACGTCCAGCAAGCGGAGCCAGATCGCATGGGGTCGTTTAAGACCTCTGGAAAGGAGTGCCGTATGGTACCGATCGATCCGAACAGATATGGTCCTGTCGATGACGAACAACCGAATGCGCCCGCGAAGCCACAGCGACCTGTCGAGACCTGCATATGTTGGCAGGGCGTCGAGGACTCGCTCATCCGGTTTATCGAGGCGCCGTAGCCAGACCGGTGGTAACATAGTGGAAGGGAGCAGCCCTAAGGACGTGACACAGCCGTAGGGGTGATCCGGGAACCGCCGGGCCGCACGGAGATGGTCGCCGACGAATGCTGCAAAGCGCGAACGTCTTTTCCAAGGCAGCGATCTAACGCTGGAACAAAGAAGAGAAGGTGTGACCAATGAGCGCCCTTTTGGCGTTTGCTCTGATATCTGTCCAGGGAGTCAGCATGTCCCCCCAGCGTGCGAGCACGCCCCAGGCATTCAGCGGTACGTGGGTTCTCGATCCTGCGCGGAGTGTCCTGTACGGCGGAACCAAAAGGGAACTCGAGCTGGTGGTCGTGGAAGACCGATCGAGTGTCAAGGTCACGGAACGTCGACCGAGCGGGGAGGACGAGTACTCAGTCTTGTTCGACGGCAAGCCTCACGAGCACACGATAGCGGGCGGCCTGTTCTCACGCACACTGCAGCGCGACAACGGCATGCTGCTGTTTCAGATCACGATGACGAGATTGGCCGATAAGGCGAGCGTTAGCTACACCGAGCGTTGGTCCTTGTCTGATGGGGGTCGCACGTTGACCGTGTACAGCGCGTACCCAGGCGGTCGGGATGTTTTGAAGGTGTTCGCGAGGAAGGACTAGCCGACCGATGCCCCTGCTGGGACGATCCCCACACGTCACGGTGAGCATCGCAATCGTCGTCGCCCTGGGTGTCGGCGCGAACGTTGCGGTCATGAGCGTGCTTCGCGATGCCATTGTTGGCACTTCGCCGTATACGGACGTGGACAGCCTTGTCGTGCTGGAGAATCGCGGCACATACGATCTTGGCGTACGAAAGGTCCCGACGCACGAACTCTCATGGCCGGATTTCCAGGATTTGGCGGCACAGCAGCACGTTTTTTTCGGCATCGCCGGCGTTACCGGTCTGGAACGGACGGTTTGGGATAGCGGAGGGCGAAGGCGATCGGTCCAGCGCGTGTTTGTGACGCGGGGCCTGTTTCGGATTCTGGGAGCGAGCGCTCGGATTGGCCGGACGCTCAGCGAGGCGGATTTTGACGCTGGCGCCCCAGCCGCCCTTCTCGTCACCGCCAGCCTCTGGCGAGCGCAGCTTGGCTCAGATCCCCAAGCGGTCGGGCGCGTCGTCCATGTCGATGGCATGCCGTTCATCCTCGTGGGAGTGGTCGATGACGACGTGATGGGCTCCTTGCGGGAACGAAAGACGTTGTTCGAGCGCGGCGACGACAGCCAATGTCTGGTGGTGCCCGTCGTCCCAGGGAGTGGCGGGCAAACCGAGCGACTCCTGGCGTTGCGCCGCGAGAATCGCAACCGCCCCATGCTCACGCTCGTCGGCCGGTTGAAGGCGGGCAGCTCGCTCGAGGACGCGCAGCGCGAGGTTCGGGTCATCGCCCAACGACTGGCGCAACAGTATCCAGAAACAAACGGTGAACGAACCGCCGATGCGGTTTCATTGATGGAATGGCGAACGCGGGAGGTGAGGAATGTCCAACCGATGCTCCTGGCGGTCGCGGTTTTGGCGTGGCTGGCGGCGTGTGCAAGCGCGGCCGGCCTCGTCCTAGCGGACGCTATTCGCCGCGAACCCGAGATGGCCGTTCGGCATGCGCTCGGCGCGAGCCGCCCGAAGCTGGTGCGGCTGGTCCTCCGGCGCTCGCTCAGGTGGACGGTGCCGGGAGGGCTCCTCGGGCTCGCGCTGGCGCGGATGGCGGTGATGTGGATTGCACCAGGAGAGGGCCACGGATCGGTCCCGGTTCACCTGTCCGATCCAGAGTCAGTGGCGCGGACAGCCGGACTCACTTTGCTCGCAGGTCTCGTCTTAGGTGGCATCGCGTCTTGGGTGCTGTTCCGACAGGACTTAGCGCTCGGGTTGAAGGAGGCCGCGCACACCGGCCTACCGAGCTGCCGGCGACGCGTCGTTCTCGGAGTTGTCATCACGTTCCAGATGGCAGCGGCGACCTCATTGGGTCTCGTATCCGCGCTGCTGATTCGGAGCATGGTGAACATCATCAATATTGATCTGGGGTTCGACACCGGGCAGACATTCATCGTTCGCGTGTTTCTCCCTGAAGAGAACTACGAGACCTCTGACGCACAATCAGCGTTCTTCGATAATGCTCTGACGCAGATCCGCTCGCTTTCGAATGTGGCGGCAGCAGGGATGTCGAACACGCCTCCCTTGAGTCGAGTAGTCGTGACATCTGGAGGCGATTACCTGCTCGAGGCGCCAGGCCTTGCCTCCGAAGCTCTGGGACCATTGATCACACAGTATGTCTCTCCGGGTTATTTCGAATCGATCGGAATGCACCTGAGCCGCGGGCGAGGTTTCTCTACCGACGACTACCGCGCGGCGTCCCCGGTGATCGTGGTAGACGAGGCGTTTTGTCAGATGCACCTGCCGTCCGTCGATCCGCTGACGGCTGGCATTCGCATGGACGGTGCTCTATTTCACATTATCGGAGTGGTCCGAGACGTGCGACCTGACGGACCAACTGGGGATGTGAGGGCTACTTTGTACGTCTTGCGCGACAAGAGGCAACCGCGGGGCTCGGTTGGCCACTTCGTGGTTCGGCCTTCACGACGGGCGACCATACAAATGATGGACCAGGTTGTCCGCACGCTTGTCGCCACCGATCACCGCGTTGTCATCGACGAACCGCAGATGCTCGAGACCCTGCTCGCCGACACTCTGGCGCAACGTCGACGGACCCTGCGCATGCTGGTGCTCGCGTCCGTGGTTGTTTTTGTGCTGACGTCTTTCAGTGTGAGCGGTGCGCTTGGAGAATTCGTGGCGAACAAGACCAGCGAACTGGCGCTGCGGAAAGCCCTTGGTGCCTCCTCGCCGGAGACGGTCCTGCTACTGGCGAAGTACGTTGCTGGTCCTTGGATCGCCGGGTTGATCATGGGGTGCCTCGGGGGGTGGTCACTCGCAAGGACGCTGTCAAGCGAGCTGTTCGGAATCGCCCCCGCCGATCCGGCTACGATGGTCGCGACTGTCGTCTGCGTGTTTGCCGTCGGTCTAGCTGCTGCCGTGGGGCCTCTGACCCGCGCGATCTCTATCGATCCGGCACGCGCACTGCGCGCGCTCTAAGTCCCGCGCTGGTATCTGCCATTCGTTTGGCGTCGGTTTTTGCGATCGTTATGCTTGGCACGGACGGCCGGCTGGTCGGCCGGCTGTCAGGTCAGGCGAAGCCGCGAAACCACCCATGACCAAATTCGACACGAAGATCACCACCTTGCACGGCGAGCAATTGGTGGACAACCATCACTGGCTGCGTGACAAGGGTAACCCGGAGGTCATCGCCCACCTCAAGGCGGAGAACGCCTACACCGAGGCCGGCACGAAGCACACCGCAGCGCTGCACGAGACGCTCTATAAGGAACTACTCGGGCGCATCAAGGAGTCGGACGTCACCGTTCCGTACCTCAAGGATGGATACTGGTATTACTCCCGGACAGAACAGGCGATGAGCTATCCCATCTACTGCCGCAGGCGCGGGACCCTCGAAGCGGCGCAGGAGGTCGTCCTCGACCAGAACGCGCTGGCAGCCGGCAAGAAGTTCCACGCGCTGGGCGGATTCGACGTCAGCCCGGACGGGTCGAAGCTGCTGTACCTCGAAGATCTGAGCGCGTTCCGCGAGTACACGCTTTACGTCAAGGATCTTGCCCAGAACCAGATCCTTGAGTCGATTCCGAATGTCTGGAACGGCACGGCCTGGGCCGACGACAACAAAACCTTCTTCTACACGACCGCCGACGCCGCCAAGCGCGGGAATGCAGTCTGGCGTCACGTGATCGGCACGCCGCGCGAGCGAGATGTCAAGATGTTCCAGGAGGACAACATCCTGTACAACGTGTCGGTCTTCAGATCCCGCAGTGACAAGTACATCTTCATCCCTGCCGATGGCTTCACGTCGTCGGAGTGGCGGGCGATTCCCGCGGCGAGCCCCACGGCGGCTCCGCGGGTCCTCGTGCCGCGCCGGCCCAACGTGGAATACAGAATCGAGCATGGCGGGAGGTTCTTCTACATCCTGACCAACGATGGCGCGCGCAACTTCCGTATTGTCCGCGCGCCCGAGGACGATGAGTCGCCCGCCAGCTGGACGGACTGGACGCCGCATCGTGCGGAGGTCTTCGTCGAGGGCGTGGACGTGTTCAAGAAGTTCGCCGTAATCGCCGAGCGTCGTGGCGGGTTGCGCCGCCGACGGGTCGGGGAGTTGTAGACGCACCGCTGCCAACACGTGACGGTCCCGGAGGCGGCGCACCGCGGATTACCGACACGCCACCAC
>CAYHRK010000136.1:0-1272 GCA_964358795.1 uncultured Vicinamibacterales bacterium | reverse complement strand
ACTCGTTGGGATGCCGATGCCGCAGCCGGGACAGACGATCACGGAAGGGGTCGTGGTCCGCTGGATCAAAAAGGTCGGCGATGTGGTCCAGGAGAAAGAGCCGGTCGTCGAGTTGGAGACGAACCGCTGCCACGACGTGACGTTCCCGGAGGCGGCGCACGGCGTATTCCCGACAGGCAACCACGAGTTCGACACCGACGTGTTTCGCTTCAACTACTCGTCTCTGGCGACGCCGTCGTCCGTGTACGACTACAACATGACAACCCGCAATCGTGCGCTGAAGAAGCAACAGGAGATTCCGATCGGCTTCGATGCCACGAAGTACGACGTTCACCGCCGGATGGCGCCCGCGCGCGACGGCGTGCAGGTGCCCGTCTCGATCCTCTTGCGGAAGGGGATCGCGCTTGACGGTAGCAGCCCATTGCTGCTGTACGCCTATGGCTCGTACGGCGCGACGACGGAGCCGACGTTCAACTCCAGCGTGCTCAGTCTCGTGGATCGCGGGATGCTCTACGCGATCGCTCACGTCCGCGGCGGACAGGAGATGGGCCGCCAGTGGTACGACGATGGCAAGCTGATGAAGAAGAAGAATACGTTCAACGACTTCCTCGACGTCGCCGAGTACCTGGTAAAAGCCGGTTACACGCGCTCGGACCGGCTCGTCGCCAACGGCGGTAGCGCCGGCGGCCTACTGATGGGCGCGGTGGCCAATATGCGGCCGGACCTGTTCAAGGCTATCGTTGCGGACGTACCGTTCGTGGACGTGATCAACACCCTGCTGGATGCCTCGCTGCCGCTCACGGCGCAGGACTGGGAGCAGTGGGGGAACCCGAAGAACCCGAAACACTACGCGTACATGCGGAGCTACTCGCCGTACGACAATGTCGAGAGGAAAGCCTACCCGTGGATGCTGGTGACCACGTCGGTCAACGACTCGCAGGTCATGTATTGGGAACCGGCGAAGTGGGTGGCGAAGCTGCGCGCGATGAAGACTGACACCAACCCGCTGTACTTCAAGATCAACTTGGCGGGCGGCCACGACGGCAGCTCGGGGCGATACGATCGTCTCCGCGAAGTCGCGTTCCGGTACGCCTTCATACTCGACGCGGTCGGTCTGGCAGCGACCGGATCGCCGACGACCGCCGCTCGTTTAGGCGAGGGGCGTGAGATTAGCACTACTTTACCAGATTCAAATGTTCGTACCTGAGCAATTCAAAACGTAAACGTTTAGCGGGGCGATCGCACGATCGGCCGGGACACAGCAGCGCGGTC
>CAYHRK010000135.1:0-9639 GCA_964358795.1 uncultured Vicinamibacterales bacterium | reverse complement strand
CGATCTTCAGGAAATGATCGAGTCCCTTGCCGCTTCCGGGCCGATTCTTCAGGCAGCCGAGTTTCCCGATGAAGCGGTCACCGAAGGGCCGAAGGTGGCGTGGCAGCGATCGGGGCTGCTCATGCTGGCCATGACACTGCACAACTTCCCGGAGGGCATGGCCGATCGATCGCTAGACTGGAGCCGCTGGTCTGTGTCAATAAGGTAGGTGACCGAGGTGGACCTGATGTGGATTGTCGTGCTGGTGGCTATGGGGATCGTCGCGCTGGCCCACACCGCTCCCGTACCCTTCATCCTTGATGCCATGGCCGGCGATGGCGCGGTGTGGCACATGCCGCGCGGCGATCCTCAAACCCTATATCTCACCTACGACGATGGACCCAATCCGACGACGACGCCGGACCTGCTGGACGTGCTGGCGCGCGAGGGGGTGCAGGCGACGTTTTTCCTCATCGATCGTCACGTGACCGACGAAACGGCGCCCCTGATCCGGCGGATGTTTGCCGAGGGACACGCGGTCGCGTTGCACTCGGCGACCCGCCGCTACATGCTCTTCTCTCCATCGGAACTGGCGCGGACGCTCACGATGGCCGCCGATCGCATCGAGCGGCTGGGGGGCGCGCGGCCGTGCCGCGCGTTTCGGCCCCATGCCGGGTGGCGCAGTGGCCAGATGTACGCGGGCCTGCGCCAGATCGACTATCAGCTGGTCGGCTGGGGTTGGATGCTGTGGGACTGGAACTGGTTTCGCGCCCGCACCGCGGACAGCATCGTCAAACGGCTCGCGGACCGAGTCTCGGCCGGCGACATCGTCGTCATGCACGACGGCGATGAATCGGCGCCCCGCAAGGACCAGCGCCAAACAGTAGACGCAACGGCGCGGCTCATTCCCGCGCTGCGCGCACGCGGCTTCGGCTTCGCCCCCGTGTGTCAGAACGGAGGTTGAGCAAGGCAAGGGCGCGATTATCGGCGCCTGTGGATCCCCAGTCCCTAGTCCTGAGAACTTGTGGCGTACACGAGCTGGCCGGTGACGCTCGATCCCGGAAATAACGTCTTGGCGGCGGCGACGTAGATCTCCAACTGGCGCTGGTCTGATTCGCGGGGCGCGCCGGTCTTGAAGTCCAGCACCACCACGTTGCCGTCTGGACGCAACACCACGCAGTCGATGACGCCGCGAAGCACTTCTCGAGCGCCAGCCTCGCGCACCACCGACACGGGCACTTCGTACAGACACTGGGCCCCGTCGATGGCCGCAGTCACGCCTGGCTGATTCCTCATGCTCGCAAACAGCGATGCGGCCTCTTGCACCGCCGATGTCGCATCGGCGACCGCTTCGAGATCCTCGGAGCGAAGCAGCCTGCGAGCGAGCGTCACGAGCTGTGCCTCGTCGTCTCCCGACGCGCTCGCCTGAAACAACCGATGCACCAGGCGGCCCACCACGGCGCGAGTGCGGTCGGGAGAAGCGGGCGGGCGATCCGGCTCCGATTCCGGCAGCCGGACCGCCGCGGTCACCGGAGCGCGAGTGGGAGCCGCGCTGTCTAACAACACGGAGAAGTCGTCGCCGCTGCCCGGTGGCTCTGTTATCCAGATCGGTTCCCGGATCGGTTTCCGGATCGGTTTCCGGGTCGCCTCCGGTTGTGCCTCACCTTCACGCTCCATCTCCCTTGGTGCTGAGCGAGCAGAACCGGCCACGTGCGCCGAAAGCCGATCGTGGACGGCATTGCGAGTCGAAGTACTTAGTGGCGTCGAAGGATCCGTGCACACCCTCAATCGGTGTGTGGCGCCCGACGCAGCCGTCCACGCTATTTCGGCACCGGCGCTATCGGTGGCGGACGCCTTCTCGAAGATCTCCTTCAGGCTGTCTGGCAGCACTTGCGCCAGGCTGCCGGGGCCTGGTTTGAACGTGTGTGCGGCAACCACTGACGACAGGTAGAGCCGATCTCGTGCTCGTGTGACGGCCACATACAACAACCGCTTGGTCTCTTCCGAGTCGCGGGCTTTTCCATCCTCATCGATTTCTGTCCGATAGTCGCCAACCGACACGGCCTCTTCGATGGAGGCCTGAGCCGAGACGCGAATCGGCTCTGGCCAGCCGCCGGACCCTTTCGAGAGGTTCACCAGGAAGACCACTGGAAACTCGAGGCCCTTGGCCGCGTGCACGGTCATCAGGTTGACGGCGTCGAGCGCATCAATCACCGCGTTGGATTCATCGCCTGTCGACATCTGATCCAGGTGACTGGCCAGCCGCCCCAGCGTGACGTATCCACGGTTCTGGATTCGCCGGACAAGCGATCTGATCTTCTTGACGTTTTCACGGGCCTGCTCGACCCGGGATCCCCGAAGCTCGTACATGTACGCCGTGTCGGCGATTACACGATCCAGCAGCTCGGCCGGGGGAATGCGGTCTGCCAGATCGAGCCACAGGGGAACAGCGGTTCGGGCCAGTTCCAGAAATCGCCGGTCCTCCCCGTCCAGACCTGTCAGCGCCACGGGCGGGCGCGGCTCGATCAACGCCCGCGCCAGAGCCGGCGCCAGCCGCTGCAGGCCCGAATCGGAGAGCCGGACAAACCGCGATCGCAGCAACGCCGCCGCGCGCAGATTCGAGGTGGGCTCGGCCAGGTATCGCAGCAACGCCACGATGTCCTTGATCTCGTCGGCGTCAAAGAACCCAAGCCCCTTGTAGACATAGGTGGGAATCCCGCGGCTCTCGAGCGCCCGTTCGAAGTCGCGGTGACTGACTCGCGACCGGAAGAGGATGGCCATGTCGCCAGGGCGCACCGGCCGCCGTTCGCCTGTCGCCCGGTCTCTGACGGCCGCACCGCCCAGCAGACGTGCGACTTCGGCAGCCACCGCCGCGGCGCACGATGTCACGTCTGGCCCGGCAACGATGCCGAGCGCGCCGTCATCGTCTTGCGGCGACGGGTCGGTCTCTTGCGGAAACGTGTCGCGGTCGTCGTATCTGAACGAGTCGGCCCGGCCATCGAGCTTCTCGACGTCGCCGAACACGTCGTTTGCGAAGGCAAGGATCGCCGGCACCGATCGGAAGCTGTGTGAAATGCTCTTCAGCGGCTCTTCGCCGGAACGCAGTGCACCGACAAACGCCGCGGCGTCATCGAACACCGTGACCTCGGCATCGCGGAACCCGTAGATCGATTGCTTGCGATCGCCCACGACGAAGATCGACGGCGGCAGCGGTGCCTCGTGGGCCAGACCGGCCCCCTCGCCCCACGTGCGCACCAACTGCGAGACCAGTTCCCACTGTGCGCGCGAGGTGTCCTGGAACTCGTCGACCAGCACGTGGTGGTAGCGGGCCTCGAGCAGGTAGCGGCTTCGCGCAAACTCGTCCATCTCGCCCAGCAGGCCCCGGGCACGCACGAGCAACTCGGCGAAATCGACCACTCCCCTGACGTCGAGCGTTCGGAGGTATCGGTCGATCGAGATGGAGAACACCTGCCACACGGCTCTCGACAGGATCACGTTCAGGTCGCGCCGCAGCGCTCGTACGGCACCGTCGATGGCCGGCGCCGTGGTGTAGACCAGTGGCCAGTGCGCCTTGCGCGCTGCGGCCGACGCGTAGTGCCCGTCCAGGAACTCGCTGTGGGCTCTCTGGCGGGGCTTGCCGGCCTTGGTGAAGACATGGGCGCGTAACCGCTCAATCAGATCGCGCAGCCGGCCGGGTGTCCACCTGTCCCCGCTGGTGCCACTCGATCCCGACGCGACCAGCGCGCGGACATCCGATACCAGCAGCGCGTAACGGGGATGCCCGACCGGGCCGTTCTCGAGCCACCTGTCGAGACCATCCGGAACGGAACGCAATGCGTCAGCCAGCCCGATCGCACCCTGCGCACACGCGCGCGCGATGGTGAGGTCGCGCGGCCCGTTGGCCAGCACGCGTTGCAGCACGCTTCCGGCTACAATCCGGCGGTTCAGCAGAGACGCCAGTCCTTCCCTGAGGCGCGGTTCTCCCAACTGCGTGAACAACAGCGCCACGCCTTCGTCGGTTCGCGCGCGGCCTCGGCAGATGCGCAACGCCTGGTCGAGCGATTCCTCGACCAGTCGTGGCACCTCGGTTTCGTCGGCCACGTCGAAGCCAGGATCGAGATCGGCCTCGAGCGGAAACTCGCGCAGCAGCGACAGGCAGAAGGCATCGATGGTGCTGACCGCGATGTCGTCGAGACGATCGCGAAGGCCTCGCCAGCGGACCGCATCCTCGGGTGATCTCGCCGCCGACGCGCGCAGTTCGTCAACGATGCGCTGACGCATCTCGGCGGCGGCCTTCCTGGTGAACGTGATCGCCAGGATGTTGACCGGATCGACGCCAGCTCGGATCAACCCGACGTAGCGATCCACGAGTACGCGGGTCTTGCCGGTGCCGGCTGAGGCTTCCAGAACGACATTGCGCGTGGGATCCACGGCCGCCCGCCGCGCCTCGGCATCGCGCAGCCGCTCGGCGCCAGATGGCGGTCGGGCATCGAATGCGCCAGACGGCATGCCGCTACTCATCACCGACGTACTCCTTGCGGCACACCGTGGAAAACGGGCAGACGGCGCAGCGGCGCGGCTGGTGCGGAGAGGGCGGAAACTCGCCCCGTTCGATTCGCAGCAGGGTCTCGAGCAGTCTGGTTTCTCCGTCCGCCAACTTCGCGGAAAGCTCTCCGGCCTTCGCGGCAACCGGCTGGCGATGATCGCCTTTGCCAAACGCGATATACGCCACATCGGACGGTTGCCACGAGCGGTCGTCGCGTCGATCGAGCCGTTGTCGGGCGGCGGCCGCGTAGGCGGGCAACTGCACCGCCCTCTTGGTGTCGGGTGCGCGGCCCAGCTTGTAGTCATAGATGCGGAACGTGCCGTTGGCGAGCAGGTCCACACGATCGGCCTTCGCGCGCAGCGAGACGGTTCGGGCGTCTGGCCCGGTTCCCAACACCGTGTCCCCGCTCAACGGGAACTCGACGAGGCGGTCAACCACCGGCTCTGGCTGGTCGATCTCGATCTGGAACACAACGTCCCCAAAGCCGGGCGCCGCGGCCGATCCCAGAAGCCGGGCTCGAAGCAGCGTGGCGTCCGCCTCGGGCAGGCTCGGCAGCGCCTCATCGACCACGGCGCCAAACCGCGTGCGGGCCTCAGCCAGATTGGCGGCGGAGATCGCCCGCCGCCCCGACTCGTGCCATTCCCGGAAGAACCGCTCGAATACCCGGTGCACGAATTCGCCCTGGGCACGCGAGTCCAGCGCATCCCGGTCCTGTGGGTCTTCATCGAGTTTCAGCACGTGCGTGGCGAAGAATTTGAACGGGCAATCCAGATATTGATCGATGGCGCTGACCCGGTACGAGTCGATCCCAGGGGAGAACGCCTGGCCGTGGAAGCGCACATCATCGGCTGACGTGCGACCCATGCGCGCTGCCAGCCACGTGACCGTTGGCGCCTGGAGGACATCGGGCCGAACCGGATCTGCCACCACGGCCTCATCCTGGAAGATCCTGGCGTGCTCAGGCGCATCCTCCCACCGGATCTCGAGTCCGCTCTGACTCACGTCTTCCAGATACGGCGACGCCTCGACGATGGCATCGTCTTCCAGGGTGATGGAGGACACCAGTACTTCCCCCGATGGCACGCGCAACAAGTCCTCAAAGGCCGCGCGTTGGGCCGCCAGCGCGTCCGCCTCCGGCGGCCAGCCAAGTTGCGACAGCAGCGAGACGGGAAAGAAGACCGAACGCCGCCGGTGTTCGGGCCACTCGTGACGCGTTAGACCCACCAGGTACATCGTGTCGAGGTTGGCGAAGCGCGCCGCATCGGCGTCGATCAACTGCACGCCACCCGATCCCTGCCGCGGCGCGAACGTCTGCTGTTCGATCCACCGATGGATGGCCGCCGCGGTCTGGGGGAACGGCCGAGGGTCGTTGTCGTAGCGTCGGTGCGCGTCGCGCAGGATCGAGAGCGCGGCGTGGATGGCTGCGCGGGCCCGCAGGTTGCGGTCGATGGTGCCGTCGTGTTCGCGCGGCGGCCGGTCGTGCGCCACAAGGAAGGCCAGCAACACGTCGAGATGATGTGAAGGTGTAGCGTCGCGGGTCAGAGCCTCCAGTTCCCCGGTGATCTGGACGGCCATGTCGGCGGCACCGGCCAGCAAATCGTCGCCGCTATGTCGCCCACCGCCGCCCGGTGTGCTGGCGCGGGAACGCCAGACAGCGGCCAGCCGTTCCAGTTCCGCCGTGTCTCCCAGATAGCCCGCGTCGCCCAGCGCCCGATCGAGCCGCGAGACGGCTAACTGGGAACGCGCACCGTGCCCGACCCCTACTCCGACACTTAGCATCGGCGACCGCATCAAGGCGACCAGCGCCGCGCGCGTGAAGCCGGCCGTGGCACCCTCGATGATCACATCCACTAACGCCGCGTAGGGTTCCGACGCCAACGGAAGCGCGTCGAAGGCCTGGTAGGGCACGCCGGCTGACGGGAAGAGCTGGCTCGCGAGGTACACGTACGGCAATGGGCCCTTGAAGACGATGCCCGTCTGCCACAAGGGCGCACCCGTCCCGGCCTGATGCGTCCGTTTCACACGCCGGAGGATGGCAGCCAGTTCGTCCTCGCGGTCGCGGTAGGTCGCAAACGGATGCGATTCAGGTCCTGATGGAGCCACCACCACCGGCGGCACGGCACCATCGTGACCCTCGTCCATCACTTCGGCAAGTCCAGGCAGCGCCTGGCGCACCCGCTCCAGGAATCCGGCGGCCAGCGCGGCTTCTGTGGCCACCACGTCGAGACGTTCCACTCCCGCAAGCCGCGTCAATAGATCGAAATCCGCCGGCCAGAGCCCGTGTGCATCACCTGCGCGATCGCCAACCGCCACGATCACGTGCGAGAAACCGGTGGCCGGGGTCTCGAGCAACCGGACGCGAAGCAGGTGCTCGTCGAGCACACCTGCGGTGGCGAGCCTGTCCTGATAGCCCCGGAACGTCGCCACCATGAAACGGGTCTGAGCCCACATGCGGGCGGCGCCCCGATCCGATTCGGCGTCGCGCTCCAGCTGCCCCCCCACCAGGCGGGCGAAGTCGTCGACGGTCTTCTGATGGCGGCCCAGCTCGTCGTAGAACACCAGCATCTCGGCCAGCAGACCCGGACGGATGGTAAACGGCGGCCCGGCCCCGGCGCTGACGGCAGCGCGCGCTGCCGCGTCAAGCAGTACCTCTCGTTCGTGGATCGACAGCCGTGGACGCGATTCACAGAGGTCGTCCTGGAGCGCCGTCAACCATTCATCGCGCGTCAGCAGGTTGGGAATGGCGATCGCGCGGGCGCCGGTTGCCAGCGAGGCGTCCTCGATGCTCCGCCGCAGCTGCTCGGCGGCTGCTCGGGTGGGCACGATGATCACGCGCCGCCGAACGGCGGCCACCGTGCCCTCGATGGCCAGGCGCGCTAGACCCTGGCGGAATGCGCTCAGGTGCGGCACGCGAAGCAGACGGGTTGCGCGAGCCGTGATCACGGTCGTTGCGGCGGGCTGAAGAAACTCTTGATACCGGCCCGGGCCGAGTTGAGCAACACGAGCGATCCGGCTGCGGCGGTCGAGGCGTTTCGGGCCAGGTCGATGCTGACCGTGGCGACCGCCTCCCGGCGCAAGCGGCACGCATCCTCGATCAGGCGTACCGAGGCGGACAGCGCGTCATGGGAGGCCTTCAAGTCCTGAGGAGGCTGCAGCACGCCCAGTTCCAGTCCGATGGCGTGTGCGCGCCTCTCGAGGTCCGACACACGCTTGATGTCCGGACCCGCCATCAAGCGAATCCGTTCGACGTCGCGCACCAGGCTCGAGAGACGCTCCAGGTGCCGGTCGACATCGTGCCGGTATCGGCGATAGGTGTCGACGCGAAACGCCCAACGATCCCATGCCAATCGCCGCACACGCGCCGCCTCAACGTGTGCATCGAGCGAGACCAGCAACGAGGCGATCTGTTCGGGCCGGCGTCCTCCCAGCTTCGTGTCTTTCGCTCGCACCCCGGCGATCACGCGCTCCACACCCGTGACGTCTGCCTCTGCAGCACGGGCCGAGGCGTCCGCCAGCGCCCGTGACGTCAGTTTGGCGTAGCGCGTATCAACGCGCGTTTCGGCGACCATGCTGTCATGAAGGCGGCCGCGCGTGGACTTGACCCAGGCTGCGGGAAGCCCTCCCTGATGCCGATCGAGCGTGGCCAGGATTGCCTGTTGAAGCGACCGCCGTTCGACGGGGATGTCGCTTATTCGGGTCACGGCCGACGCCAGGTCCACCGTTTCGATCGCCGTGGGATCGGACATCAGGGGATCGCTCGGTGGTTCAATCATCGCCACGAGGTTCAGGTCGAACTGGCGCCCGCCAGCATTCGCGCGTATATCCGAGATGATCTCCTCCACCAGTGTGGTCAGGTCGCGCACGTTGCTGGCGCGGAAACCGAAATGAGCGGCGGGCCACTCCACCAACTGCCGCCGCGCATCCTCGGCAATCGCCAGCCGGCGGGTGGAGTCCTTCGCCGCGCGAATGTCCGTGAGGGCGCGCGCCACCATGTCGGTCAGGGCCCGGTAGTCGGCGTCACCACGCGTGGCCGCGTAGCGCTGGTAGCGCACGCTGTTGGCATAGCGAGTGGTTCGATCCCAGTCGACCACGCCGGCCGGCAGGCTGACCAGCTGAAGTGAATCCGGTTGCGCGGCGTTTCCCAGGGGCATGGCGAAGACCACCCGGTCGCCGGCTCGCGTGTACTCGCCGTAGCTGGCCAGTGCCGTACCGTTGGTCAGGAAGATGCGGTAGAACGATGTGGACGTCGCATCCTGCGCGCCGGCACCTCCGCACGGCACCAGCAGGACCGCGAATATTGCGGCCAGTCGCGCTCGCACGCGCCTTAAGTGTGGGGGCGGAGCACCGGCGCTGGCGCCCCGTCGCGGCATCGTCGCGGTCATTTCGTTGCAAGCGTAGTGCGCGCCCCAGAAGGCGTCAAGCGCGCCACACACGCGCGCTGACCGGCCTCCCTGTGGAAAAGTTGTGGACGCCGACGTGGAAAACATGTGGACGGTCGGACACGGCCGCGCGATCGGTCGCGCAAACACGCGCCCATCAGGACGATCCTTGATGTGGATGTCACCTTCGCGCGACGTTTCGCTTGATCGGCAGGAATCGTCGCGTAGAATGCTGAGGCTTGTTCTTTCGCGAGTGTTCGTGCACGAATGGTAAGGCATGGCCACGGAGATTCAACGATTCGAGCGGGAAATCGGCGGCCGCGTCTACGTGATCGAGACGTCGCCGATTCAGACTGATCGCTGGCGCGCGCAGATCGCGCGCCGGCCGGGCCTGCCTTCGTCGCTGATGCCGTTCTACGGGCCCACCTCGCACGAAGCCGCCGCGCGGCTGATTCGCTGGCTGTCACTGGCGCACCACGTCCCGGTCGATCCTTCCATGTAGTCGATCCACGCCTCGTCGGGATTCTGGAATTGGGATTCGGGATTCGGAGGAATCCAGCGGCGGTGTCCAAACGCACTGGCCGAGCGTCCCTGTTCTTTGGTAAAATGAGGGGTTGTTCTCTCGTGGGCCAGTAGCGCAGTTGGGAGCGCGCCTGAATGGCATTCAGGAGGTCACGGGTTCGATTCCCGTCTGGTCCACCAGCCTTCGCTCATGATTCACGCGAAGGCTGCCCG
>CAYHRK010000134.1:2721-9655 GCA_964358795.1 uncultured Vicinamibacterales bacterium | reverse complement strand
CGGCACGTCCAGATAGTGGTCGCGGAACGTGTTGTTCTGCTCCGGATCGAGCACCTCCAGCAAAGCCGACGAGGGGTCGCCGCGGAAATCCGACCCGAGTTTGTCGATCTCGTCCAGGATGAAGACGGGGTTTTTCGACTCGGCTCGCCGCAGACCCTGGATGACCTGGCCCGGCAGCGCGCCGATGTAGGTGCGCCGGTGGCCGCGGATCTCGGCCTCGTCTCTCATCCCGCCCAGCGACACCCGCACGAACTTCCGGCCAAGCGACGTGGCAATCGACTTGGCCAGCGACGTCTTGCCGACACCGGGCGGACCCACAAAGCACAGGATGGGTCCCTTCATGCCGGGATTGAGCTTGCGCACCGCGAGGAACTCCAGGATTCGGTCCTTCGCCTTCTCGAGATCCGAGTGGTCCGCGTCGAGCACGCTCTTGGTGTGCGCCAGGTCGATCACCTCGTCTGTGCGCTTCGCCCACGGCAGGGCGACGAGCCAGTCGATATAGGTGCGCGACACGGTGTACTCGGCAGCCGCCGCGGGCATTCTCGCCAGCCGATCCAGCTCGCGCAACACTTCTTTCTTGACCGCGTCCGGCATGCCGGCGGCATCGATTTTCTCGCGCAGCTCCTCGACCTCCTTGGCCTGGTCGTCGCCCTCCCCAAGCTCGCGCTGAATCGCCTTCATCTGCTCGCGCAGGAAGTACTCGCGTTGGTTCTTGCCGACCTCCGACTGGACCTGCGACTGGATCTTGGAGCCCAGCTCGAGCACTTCGAGCTCCTTGATCAGGATGCGGTTCAGGTTAGCCATCCGCTCGCGCAGGTCGAGCGTGTCGAGAATCTCCTGTTTCACGACCGTGTCAATGGTGCTGAGGCTGGAGGCGATGAAATCCGCCAGGCGTCCAGGATCCGTGATGCTGAGAGCCAGCGTCTGGAGGTCATCCGACAGCAGCGGCGAGAGAGAGACGACCTGCTGGAAATTCGACTTGATGTTCCGCTGCAGCGCGTCGATCTCGAGACGATCGGCATCGCCGGCCAGCTCGTCGGCCCGCCGCACCGCACCACGCAGGTACGGGTCGGTGCCGACCAGTCGGTCGAGGTGGAGACGCGACAGGCCTTGCACGATGAGCCGCAGGCTGCCGTCTGGCAGCTTGAACATCTTGTGGATATGGGTGGCGGTGCCGGTGCGGTAGAGATCGTCGAAGCGCGGATCTTCGACGGTCGCATCGCGCTGCGTAAAGACGGCGATCAGCTTGCCGCTGCCCAACGCCTCGTCAATCAGCCGGACGGAGCTCTCGCGAGCCACCGCCAGCGGCATGAACGAATTCGGGAACAACACCGTGTCCCGCAGCGGCAGGATCGGTAACTCGGGCGGAATCGACAGCAGGCTGTCGTCGCCCGCCACGTCCTCGAACGGAGATTTCTCTGGTGCGTCGTTCATCTGCACCCCTCGCGTCGGGCGGCAAGAAGGGCCTGAAGGTGCGCGTCCGATGGAAGCGGAGACAGGGGCCGGGCCCCGGCCATATTCAGCCGGCGGCCCGCCTGAAGGATGCCCCAGTTAGTGGGAGATGTCAAAGAAGAGAGACGAAGACGCCGACCGCTGCGCCAGCAGCCGATCGCGGTGCAGGGCGTTCTCACGGGCCTGCTCGCAGTCCTTGCACCGGACGGCGAACGGGAGCGCGCGGAGGCGCTGTTTGGCGATGTCCTCGCCGCACTCGAAACAGTAGCCGTAGGCGCCTTCTTCCAGACGGGACAACGCTTCGTTGATCTTCGTGAGGGTTTCGGCCTTCATCTGAATCAACGCGAACTCGATGTCTTCCTGAATGTCCGCTTCCGAGCTCTCGCCGGCGTCGAACACGCCGCTCGACTTGCCGTGCGAGCCCTCGGTGCGCACGTCTCGAATCTTCTCGTGCACCTGGCTCATGATCTCGCGCCGGCGGTCGCCGAGCATGCGCTTGAGTTCCTCGTAGCGGTCGCTCGCCATCCCCTTCGCGTCTGCGTTCGTGCTTGCCATGGTGTGTGACGCTCCTTTCACGTCTACTCCCCGGAGCTTCGGGGGCCTCTCTGTCTGCGCTTTTCCTGCAAAGAATCTGCCATTATAGGGAGCGCCGTGGAGCATGTCAAGCACTACTCGAAACCTGACCGCCGACACTCCCCCTGGCGCAGCTTCCCGCCTTTGCCTTCACCTGAGCCAGGAGGCCATGGTGACAGCCGGAATCTGGAACCCGTTCAAAACACACCAGCTTACGGTTCTTCGACGCTCGCGCCTGGCTTCCGGTGTTCTGGCTGTCACCGGTTTAGACGCCGGACTCAGGGTTCCGGTTCGGGATTCATCGCCGGGCTCAAGGACACGCCGATCCCCGCTCGGTGACATCCCCAGAGGACGCTGTGGCGGTTGTGCCACACTGGGGTGCGGCAGCCGCAGTGTGACCGTCTGTGCCGTCCGATGGCCCGTCTCGGGCAGGCTCCCGGACTGCCCGGTCCTGAGAAACGGCCGGAACTCGTGGTATGATTGAGGTTTCGGCCCCAAGGCCGGCGAGCGCACATGGTGGCGCCCCGGGGCGGCTAGGTGAACGGTTATGGCAAAACGCTGCGAAATCTGCGGAAAAGGGCCCGTCGTGGGCCGCACGATCAGCCACGCCCACAATGTGAGCGCGCGGCGGTTCGAACCGAACCTGCAGAATGTCCATGTGACGGTCAACGGCGGCAACAAGCGCATGCGCGTCTGCACGCGGTGCCTGCGATCGAACAAGGTTGTGAAGGCCGCCTGACGCGGCCCAACTCCCGGCGGCGGAGGCCACTTCTTATGCGCCAGGCCATCTCCACTTCATCGGCTCCTCAGGCGATCGGACCGTATTCCCAGGCCGTGCGGGCCGGCAACATGCTGTTCGTGTCGGGGCAAGGTCACATCGATCCGGCGACCGGCGCCCTGGTCGAGGGCGACGTGGCGACCATTACGCGGCGCGTGATGCAGAACATCGGTGAGATTCTGAAGGCGGCTGGCGCGTCGTTCGATCACGTGGTGCGCTCGACGGTCTATCTCGCCGACATGAACGACTTCCCGAGCATGAACGCGGCGTACGCGGAATTCTTCGCGGCCCCGGCGCCGGCGCGCACGACCATTCAGGCCGCTCGCCTGCCGCGGGACATGCGCGTGGAAATCGACGTCATTGCGGTTCTCTGACAGCCCGTCATTCCCGCGGGCGCCTTCGCCTTCGGCTACGGCGGCCCAAGAAGGCGGGAATCCGGGACTGGACCCCCGCCCCGCATCAAGTGCGGGGCAAGCTTATTGCGGGGGTTGACGAAAACCTGCTTCATCCGTCGCGATGGCGCGCCAGGAAGGTATCTACGGCCATTCGCACACGACTTCTGATCACCCTACGGGGAGGTCTGGCTCGCGTCTTTCGGCACCGCCCTGGCCCGGTCCACTGACACCACGCCTGGGGCGCGCTTCAGTGACTTCATCACCTTCTCCAGGTGTTTCAGGTCGCTGATCTCGATGGTCACCTTAATCCACCCGCGCCGTTGGTCGTCGGTGTGCGCCTCGATATCGAGGATGTTGGTATTGACGCCGGCAATGCGCGCGCTGACCTCGGCCAGGATCCCCTTCTTGTCTTCCACCTCTAGCGTCAGGCTCACCGTGTACTGGCCCGGGTCGTCGCCCTTGTCCCACTCGACGTCAATGCGCCGCTCGGGGTCGTACATCAGATTCGTCACATTCGGGCAATTCGCCGAATGTACCGATACGCCTTTCCCGCGGGTAATGTAGCCCACGATCTTCTCGCCGCGGATGGGGTTGCAGCAGCGGGCTCTGACCACCAGCAGGTCGTCGATGCCGCGCACTTTGATTCGGTCGTCGCCCAGGCCGATGGCTCGCTTGACGGCCGAGGTGACCGCCGATTCGCGCTTCTCCTGCAGCACGCCGCCCGGCAGCAGCCTGCCGAGCACCTGGCGGGCGCCGATCTTCCCATAGCCGATCCCGGCCAGCACCTCGCTGCCCTGCTGCACGCCCCACTCGTTGGCCACCTTGTCGAGCGCGGCGTCGTCGAGCACACTCTTGACGTTCGCGTCGAAGCGTCGCGCCTCCTTCTCCAGCAGCTTGCGGCCCAGTTCGACGGCGCGTGCCTTCTCCTCGCCGTGCAAGTACTGCTTGATCTTGTTCCGGGCCCGCGCCGTCACGACGAAGTTCAGCCAGTCGCGGCTGGGACGGTGCTTCGGGTTGGTGACAATCTCGACGATGTCGCCGTTCTTGAGCCGGGTGCGCAGCGGCATCATCTTGCCGTTGATGCGGCCCCCGACGCAGCGGTGGCCGACATCGGTATGGATCGTGTACGCAAAATCGATCACGGTTGCGTCGCGCGGCAGCGACTTCACCTGGCCCTTTGGCGTAAAGGTGTACACCTCCTCCGGGTACAGATCCACCTTGAGGTTCTGGATGAACTCCTGCGGGTCGCGCACCTCCTGCTGCCACTCGAGCATCTGGCGCAGCCACTGGAAGTAGCGCTCGTCGTTGGCCGCGCCGACGCGCCCTTCCTTGTACTTCCAATGGGACGCAATGCCTTCCTCGGCCTGGCGGTGCATCTCCTCGCTCCGTATCTGCACCTCCACCGCCACGCCTTGGCCGCTGACGACGGAGGTGTGGAGCGCCTGGTACCCGTTGGGACGCGGCGTGGCGATGAAGTCCTTGATGCGGCCCGGCACCGGGGGCCACGCCTGGTGGATGATGCCGAGAACAGCGTAGCAGTCCTTGACCGATTGAGTGATGATGCGGACGGCCAGGAAGTCGTAGACCTGTTCGAGATCGATCTTCTGGCGCGTCAGCTTCTGATGGATGCTGAACAGCCGCTTGATTCGGCCGTCGATCGCCACCACCGGAATCTGCGCCTCTTCCAGCTTCGTCGCCATGGTGCGCCGCACATCATCGATCAGCCCCTCGGTGGCCTTACGCCGGCGTTCGACCCGGCTCTTCAGCGACTGGTAGGCCTCTGGTTCGAGGTACTGAAAGGCCAGATCTTCCAGTTCGTTTTTTACCCGGCTCATGCCCAGCCGGTTCGCGATCGGGGCATAGATATCGAGCGTTTCCTGCGCCGTGCGCTGCCGGGATTCCTCGGACATGTGCTGCAACGTGCGCATGTTGTGCAGGCGATCGGCCAACTTCACCAGGATGACCCTGATGTCGTCGACCATCGCCAGCAGCATCTTGCGGAAGCTCTCGGCCTGTCGTTCGGCGGTAGAGGAAAACGGCAGGGTGCTGATTTTGGTCACACCTTCGACCAGGTGCGCCACCTCCGGGCCGAACAGTTCGGTGACGCGATCGACCGTGGTCAGCGTGTCCTCCACCACATCGTGGAGCAGGCCGGCAATGATGGCGGCCGGATCGAGCCGGAGATCGGCCAGGAAGTAGGCCACTTCGAGGGGGTGTACCAGATACGACTCGCCCGATCGGCG
Source organism: uncultured Vicinamibacterales bacterium (assembly GCA_964358795.1). Taxonomy (GTDB): domain Bacteria; phylum Acidobacteriota; class Vicinamibacteria; order Vicinamibacterales; family JAKQTR01; genus CAYHRK01. The sequence continues at coordinate 4,214 of CAYHRK010000134.1, read as the reverse complement.
TACCTGTCCCTTGTGGGCGAATGCCGAAAACACGTACGCCCGCCTCAGCAACTCGATGTCCGGTCCCGGGATGTAGACCTCGGCCTTGGCCACTAGGTCTTCAAATCGAATCATGCGCCTCTGGTGTCTAACGAGCGTGAGGGCAGTCGGGCCTGTTCCGGCTCCATCATAGGGACCCGTCTCCCGGGGGGTCAAGGACCGCGGGATTCTGGCTGGATTCTCTCGGCCTCCGGTTGCTTGACTCGCTTGTTTTCGGTTCACTATACTGGCGCGACCTCGGGATGTGCACGTCCCTGGCGGGGGACGGGGCACGGTGCCTGCCGGTCCGTCATTTTCGCGAACCGTTCTGATGCCAACAGGCCATCTTCGGCCGCTAAATTTCGCGCGTCGCGCGTAAGGGGGAAACAATGGTGAGGGGACTTCGGCGGGGCGCATCGTTAGCCATCGTGGGGGGGCTGGCCCTGTCGCTGGTGGCCTGCAGCCAGTACGGGAAACTGCAGGCCAAGCGAGCGATCAAGGACGCACACGTCCAGTACCAGCAGCAGGAGTATAAGAAGGCGTCACTGCTCTACGAGGAGGCGATCAAGGCCGATCCGGAGTTGACGGTGGCCTATTTTTACCTAGCCAACAGCTACGACAACCTGTACAAGTCGGCTCGCAAGGGTGACAAGGAGAACGACGCGTACTTGACCAAGGCCATCGAGTACTACACCAAGTCCGGCGAGAAGGAAGTCGATCCGAAGACTCGCCGCTACGCGCTCGAGTACCTGGTGGCCGCCTACGGGCCAGACAAGATGAACGACCCGACCAAGTCCGAACCGATCGTCCAGAAGATGATCCAGCTCGATCCCCAGGAGACCTCCAGCTACTTCGCCCTGGCCAAGATTTACTCGGACGCGGGCGAGTACGAGAAGGCCGGCGACGTGCTGCTGCGGGCCAAGGACGCGCGGCCCAACGACCCGAACGTGTACCTGCGGCTGGCCGACTTCTACAACAGCCAGGAAGACTTCCCCAAGACGATCGAGGCGCTGACGCAGCGGGCGGCCGTCGAGCCGAACAACCCGGAGGCCTATTACACGATTGCCACCTACTATTGGGACAAGGCCTACCGCGACTTCCGGATCAAGGATGCCGAGAAGAAAGAGTACGTGGTCAAGGGTGTCGAGCAGGTGGACAAGGCCCTCCAGCTCAAGCCGGACCACATCGACGCCCTGATCTACAAGAACCTCCTGCTGCGGCTTCAGGGTAACCTCGAGAAGGACGTCGCCAAGCAGACGGCCCTCTTCAAGGAAGCCGACAGGCTGCATGACCAGGCCCTCGTCCTGAAGAAGAAGAAGGTGGCGGGCGTCGTCAAGTAGGGTTGCACCACCGCGGACGGCCTGCCGACCGTGCAGCGGCTTCCGTACATGGACCGGCCGGCCGAACCCCCACCTGCCGGGCCGCCCGCCCGTATGCGCACCAGAGAATGGAATACCGGTGTTTGTCCCGGCTGG
>CAYHRK010000134.1:0-2711 GCA_964358795.1 uncultured Vicinamibacterales bacterium | reverse complement strand
GTCCCGCAACGTGCGGGGCGGCCGGCCGGTAGGCGACCTTGAGATGGCTAGACGGGTGTGTGTCCGGTCTGGTCTACCCCTATGACCGCTCCACCATCAGCCGCCCGACGGGTGCACGCCAGCTGCCTGGCGCATGCCATCGGTCACGATGCCGACTTTCTCGACGCCGGCCCCCTTGCCCGCGTCGATGACTTCGATGATGTCACCGTAACGCAACGTCCCGGCGGCCACGATGAACATCGTCTTGTCCTTGCGCTGCTCGAAGATGTTGCGTAAGCGCGTCTCGAGATCCTGAATCGGCACGTCTTGCTTGTTCACCGACAGTTTCCGGTCGGCGGTGTACTCGATCACGATCTGACTGCTCGAGTCCACCGGCGTGGCAGCGGTCTTGGTGTCGAGGGGCAAATTGATGTCGAGCCCCTTTTGCGTCAGCGGGAGGGCTGCCATGAAAATGATCAGCAGCACGAGGAGCACGTCGATCAGCGGCGTCACGTTCATGTCCGCGCTGGCGTGAAGCTCGGTCGCCTTGACGTTTTCCTCAGCGCCGAAGTGCTTGTGGTGGTGTGCCACTATTGACCTCCCACCAGGCCGGGCCTGATCTTGCGTTCGGTGATCAGCCCGACGTTCTCGATATTGCTTTCGCGCAAGCGGTCCATCGCGGACATGATGGCGGAGTATGGCGTGTCCTCATCGCCCTTGATGAGCACGATCTTCTCCTTCCGGTTCTCCATCACTGCCTCGATCTGCGTGCGCAGTTCGTCTTCGCGGATTCGGATCCCGTTCAGGAACAGCTGCCTGTTGGCGTCGATCGCCACGACCGTCTGCTCCTGCGTTTCGGGCTTGTCCGACGTGTTGGCGGCCTGCGGCAGTTTCACGGGCACGCCCTGCTGCAACATCGGGGCGATGAGCATCATGATGATCAGGAGCACCAGCATGACGTCCACCAAAGGCGTGACATTGATGTCCGCCTTCAGGCTGCCCTTGGCGCCCACATCCATCGACATAGTCGTTCTCCTCTACCTGTCCGGCATCGCGGGCCTGGCGATGACCCCACACGTCCGGCTGCTGCCGCCGTGGATCACCCTGCCAGGCGGCCAGCGACCCTTAGGCGGCCGTCTTCTTGATGAAGTAGTCCACGAGCTCCGACGAGGAATTGTCCATCTCCACGTTGAAGTACTCGATCCGGCCCGTCAGGTAGTTGTAGAACCACACCGCCGGGATGGCCACGACGAGTCCGAGCGCGGTCTCGACGAGCGCTTCCGAGATACCGGCCGACACGGCGCCGAGGCCGCCCGACCCGGTGGCCGCGATGCCCTGGAAGGCCGTGATGATGCCGATGACGGTGCCGAGCAGGCCGACGAACGGGGCGGTGGCGCCGATGGTGGCCAGGGCCGCCACGCCGCGCTTCAGATCGGACGCGGTCAGGGCCGAGGCGCGCTGGATGGCGCGGCGCACGGTGTCGACCATGTCTTCACGGCTGAGCGACGAGCCGCCGGTTTCCGTCTGGTACTGGTATTCGTTCAAGCCCGCCAGCACGACTTTCGCGAGGTGGCTGTACCGGAATTCCTTCTTCTGCGAGAGCGCCACGGCTTCCTTCAGGCGCCCGTCCTTCAAGTGCTTGGCGACCGACGGCGCGTACAGCTTGGACTGCTTCCGCAACTGCAGGAACGTGTACAGACGCTCCACGAACACGCCGGTCGAGATAATCGACATTGCGAAGAGGACGTACGCGATACCTTTCGCAAACCATCCCATCTGCTGCCACATATCAACGAGGTTCATGTCTCTCCATCCTCCAAGTGACCGGGCTGGTTACTTCAGTTCCGAGGCGCCCGCCAGCTCCTGCAGCGGCCCCGGTCCCGACCGATCGATCGACCGGCAGGGCCTACTGCAGCGTAAAGTTCACGGTAACCGTCATGATGACCGGAACCGGCACGCCGTTAAGCAGGGTCGGCGTGAACTCCCACCGGCGCACGGCATCGAGCGCCGCCTGGTCAAGCAGCGGGATCGAGCGCAGCACGCGCGCGTCCTTCACTTTGCCATCCGGTCCAATGGTGGCCTCGATGATGACCACCCCTTGCACACGCGCCGACTGCGCGATGCTCGGGTAGACCGGTTCGATGTTCCGGATTTTGGTCGGCGGACGGATGTTGCCGCCCACGCGGACCGGCGCCTGCGGCGGCGGCGGTGGTGGCGGCGCTTCGGGCAGGCCGCCCACGATGCCGCCGAGGACGCCGCCAGGGACGCCGCCTTCGACGCCTCCGGCCACGCCGCCTTCAGGACCGACGTCGATCCCGGTTTCAGGCTTGATCTCGGACGGCGCCTGTACCGGAGCGGCCGCCGGATTCACGTCCAGCACCGGTTTGGGTGCGGCCGCGGCTGGCGGTGGCGGGGGCGGGGGCGGGGGTGGCGGGGGCGCCACATCCGTGACAAACGCCATCATGGCGGGCGGTATCGGCAGCACGTCAGCGGCCATCAGGGGGATGATGACGACGGCGCCGATGCCAACCGTATGGACGAGTACCGAAAGCGGCACCGTATACCACTTCCGGCTCCCGAGTGTGATTGAGGACTTCACGACGTCCCCGAACATGTCGCGTGGCACCGGTCTATCCTCCTAACCTCATGGCCTTACACGGTTGATGAAGGCGGCCGATTATAGCGAGTCTGAAAATCGCGTGTCAACGAATCTCGACACGCCCGGCTGCTCG
>CAYHRK010000133.1:0-9705 GCA_964358795.1 uncultured Vicinamibacterales bacterium | reverse complement strand
AACTGGTGGGATGGCCGCCGCCAGCCGTGGAATTCGTCCGGCATGCGGACCAGCAACGTCTCCTTCTTCAGCATCTTCAGCGCGCGATAGAACTCCTCGCTTTGGCGGATAGGCGTCCGCAGATCCGCTTCGCCAGTCATCACCATGGTCGGCGTCGTGACGTTGGCCACGTAGTTCAGCGGCGATCGCGCGGCGTATTCCATGGGATCTTCCCACGGGTACTTCTGGAACTGGCGGTACCACGATGGACCGTCCGTGGTGCCGACAAACGAGTGCCAGTTGATCACCGGGCGCATCGACACGGCCGCCGCGAAGCGATTCGTGTGGCCGACAATCCAGGCCGTCAGGACGCCGCCACCGCTGCCGCCGCACACGTAGAGGTTCTTGTCGTCAACGAACCCTTTGGCGATCGCCGCGTCCACGCCGGCCATCAGGTCGTCGTAGTCCTTGCCGGGATACGAGAACTGGATGCCGTTCACGAAGTCCTGGCCGTATCCGGTGCTCCCCCGCGGGTTGGTGTACAACACCGCGTAACCCATGCCCGCGAAGTTCTGGTAGCCCCAACTGAAGCCCACGTCATACATGGACCACGGGCCGCCGTGGATCCACAAGACCATGGGGTACTTCTTCCCTGGTTGGAAGCCGGCCGGCTTGACGAGCCATCCCTGGATCTTCACACCATCCTTGGAGGTGAACCACAGCTCTTCCACCTGGCCGAGCGACCGGCCAGCCAGCACATCGTCGTTCACGTCGACCAGTTTCTTCATCTGCGCTGGGGTGTTCACGTTGAACGTCACCAGATGACCGGGTTCGAGCGGCGTCGTGCGTATGGTGGCCGCCTGGCCGTTGGCGGCGATCGACAGACCGTTGAGCACCTGCGTCCCGCTGGTCAGCTTCTTCAGGGATCCGGCGACCGGCGCGAAGTAGAACGAGGTGGACCCCAGCTCACGGACGGCGAAGTACACACCGGAGTTGTCGAGCGCCCAGCTCAGATTGGACGGCGAATCGTTGAGCTTGTCGGCCCACACACGCTTGGCGCCACCGGACTTGTCCATCACATAGAGGCTCGACACGTGGCTGGTGTAGTTCTTGTCGTCGTACCCGGCATAGCCAATCCACTGTCCGTTTGGTGACACGGTGGGATTCGAGTCGGGGCCCTTGCGGTCGGTCAACGCCGTCACGCCGAGCGTCTTCAGGTCCACCGCGTAGATTTCGGAGTCGCCGCTCAGGTATTCCGCGTCGGGTTTGCGAATGGCCGACACGTAGATCGTCAGGCTGTCTGGTGCCCATTCGGGTCTGTTGTGATTGAAGGTGCCAGACGTGATCTGGGCCGGCGTGCCGCCCGTGATGGCGTCGATCGTAAAGACCTGGGTGTAGCCTTTCTCGACCGGCCCCTCGCCGTCGCGCGCCCAGGTCAGGCGGTCGACAATCGTGGCGCCCTTGGCCCACTCAGCGCCGCGCGGGCGCTTCGGCAGCTGCACCGGAAGAATGGGATCCTCGTCGGGAACGAAGGCGGTGAACGCGATCCGCTTGCCGTCGTTCGACCAGCCCAGGTTGCCGGGCGACCGCTCCGTGTGCGTCAATTGCGCCAGCTCGCCGGTGGCCACGAAGAGCACGTGGATCTGTGTCGTGCCGTCACGATCGGAGAGAAACGCGATTCTTGACCCGTCGGGCGACCAGACGGGGGCCGAGTCGCGCCAACTGCCGCGCGTCAGCTCGCGCAGCCTCGTGCCGGCGGCGTCCACGATCCACAGGTTGCTGCGCGTTTGGTCCTTGATCTTGTCGATCCACCCGCGCGAAAACACGATCTGGGCGCCATCCGGCGAGATGGACGGGTTGCTGACCGTCTCCATGTCCATGAACGTCTCTTTGTCCAGGAAGCGGGACGTCGACTGCCCGGTCAGGGACTGATTGAACACGAATGCCAGCATCACCGCAGACAGCAGGACGGACGTGGCGGAACGACTCATCGCAGATCTCCAAGATGGACAGCGTGGCCCTGCGCCGGTCTGCCAGGGACCGGGCGCTGTGACAAACGAGGAACGGCCGGAGCATAGGACGAACCGCCGCCGAAGGCAAGTCGCCGCGTGGAGGCGCCGCGTGGAGAACACTACCGCGACGGCGCGATGATGTTCGCGATGTTTCGCTTCTTCAGCAGGTCGTTGAACCCGCCAAGATCCCGGCTGAGAAGACTGTCGAGCTGTCCGACGTGGTTGCGCAGCCGTTGCTGGAGCAGTTTCTGCACCTCGAGTTGCTGGTCGGTGGGTTTGAAATCGTTGCTCGCCATCCCGTTTGCGAGGTAGTTGATTCTCGACAGCAACTTCGCGGCATAGCGAACCCCGTCCTGCCCGCCGGTCAGGCGCAGCTCGATGAGGTTCATTTCGAGATCGATGAGCTTCTGAGCCAGCTCGCCCCCCGCCTGCTTGATGCCGGCATCCCCGACAATGCGCCCCAATGATTCGAGCTGACTCCGCACGATCTCAATCTGATTGACGGCGTCCACAGCCGTGTTCATGTCCTTACGCAGCTCGAAGACCACCTTCGTTTGCGCCTCGATGTCCGCCACGGTGCCGGCCGAATTGGGATCCTTGCGCACCGTGAGGGTCTCTGTGAGCTGGCGCCCGCCGACCGAGAGTTTCACCGTGTACGTGCCTGGAGGCGCAAGCATGCTGAGCCTTGGGGCGCCACCAGGCGAAGGTCGCCATCCGTCTGGGCCCAGCGGCACGTGCTGCGCGAACAGAGGATTGGTCCGCAAACGGACCTCGTTGGTCGGAGCGTACCGGAGGTCCCAGTGAATGCGGTTGAGACCCGCCGCACCGGTACCGCTCAATGTGGCCACGACCTCGCCTGTCTGGTCGAGAATGGTGACCGCCACATTCCCCGCGGCCGCGCCCTTCAGGTAGTAGTTGATCGAGGCCCCATACCGCGGGTTCTCGCCAGTGGTCGGATCGTCGTACGTCGTCGACGGTGCCGTGATCGGGCGGAAGCGGTACGCCGCTCGAAGGGGAAACACGTGCGCATCCGACGCCAGCACCCGCGGCGTGAGCTGTTGAAGCGGTGTGATGTCGTCCAGAATCCAGAAACCGCGTCCGTAGGTCGAGATCACGAGATCGTTGAAGTGCTCCTGCACGACGATGCCCGACACCGGTGCGTGGGGCAGGTCGTTTTGCAGCGGCTGCCAGTTCTCTCCATCGTCGAACGACACGTAAATCGCATTCTCCACGCCGAGGTACAGCAGACCACGACGCACGGGATCCTCGCAGATCACCCTGGCATAGCTCAGCGTGCTCTTCGGGATTCCGTTGACGATGAGCTTCCAGGTCTTGCCGTAATCGGTCGTCTTGTACACGAACGGATCGCGGTTGTTCACCTGATGAAAATCCACCGTCAGGTAGGCGGTCGCCCCGTCGTAGCGGGAAGGCAGGATACTGCGCACCGATCCCCATGGCGGCAGGTTGGGCAGGTTCTTCGTGACGTTCGTCCACGTCTTGCCCCCGTCCCGGGTCATCTGCACCAGCCCGTCGTTGGTGCCCACCCAGATCAGCCCGGGTTCCTTCGGCGACTCGGCAATGCCATACACCACGCCGGCGTACTCGACCCCGATGTTGTCTGGCGTGAGCCCTCCGGAGCTCCCCATCCGGCTGCGGTCGTTGAGCGTGAGGTCCGGGCTGATCACCTGCCAGCTCTGTCCGCCGTCTGTGGTTCGATGCACGTGCTGGCTTCCCACGTACAACGTGTTGTGGTCGTGCGGCGAGATCTGGAGCGGTGAATCCCACACGAAGCGATACTTCACGCCTTCGGCCGGACCGTTCGACTGGTCTGGCCACACTTCGACGTTGCGGAATTGCCGCCGCTTCTCTTCGAATCTGACGACGATGCCGCCCACCATGCCGGAGCCTGAGGCGGTGGACCAAATGAGGTTCGAATCGGTGGGATCGGGCGTCGCCCAGCCACTTTCCCCGCCGCCTACCGAGTGCCACATCCCGCGGGGAATCACGCCATCGCCGACAAATCCCCCTAGCCGGCTGTTGCTCGGACCACGGTACGACGGCTCGTCCTGCTTGTTGCCAAGCACGTTGTAGGGAATCTCGTTGTCCACCGTCACGTGGTACATCTGCGCGTTGTTCAACCGCTGACGGAACCACGTGCGCCCGCGGTTGATCGAGATGGACAACCCCTGGTCGTGTGCCACGATCATGCGGTCGGCGTTGGTGGGATCGATCCACATGTCGTGATGGTCGCCTCCCGGTGCCTGAGCGCGCGGCACCACGTTGAGCGTGCGGCCACCGTCGATGGACTTGGCAAACGACGCGGTCAAGTAGTACGTCTCATCTTCGTCGTCGGGCGCCACGGCCACACGCGAGTAGTAGTGGGGCCGGCCCATGGCACTGTGGTCGTAGCTCACCAGGTCCCATCGTTCGCCACCGTCGTCTGAACGCCACACCTGGCCACGATCGGTCTCCTGGCCTTTCCACGGGACACCGTCGCCTGTCTCGAGCATGGCGTAGACCCGATTGGAGTTGGAGTGCGCGATGGCCACCGCGACTTTGCCGACTGGTTTGGCGGGCAGGCCGCGCCCGGTGAGCCTGGCCCATGTCACGCCGCCGTCCCTGGACACGAAGAGGCCGCTGCCGGGTCCGCCGCTCTCGCGGCCCCACGTGTGAATTCCGAGTTGCCACATGCCGGCAAACAGGACGCGCGGATTCGCCCCGTCCATCGCAATGTCCGAGCACCCGGTGTTCTCATCCACGAACAGGACGCGGTTCCAGGATTGACCTCCATCGGCCGTACGAAACACGCCGCGCTCGGGCTGCGGCCCGTAGGCGTGGCCAAGCGCGCAGACCAGGACCACGTTGGGATCTTTCGGGTCGATGACCACGCGCGGTATGCGACCGGTCTTCTCGAGGCCCATGAGCGTCCAGTTCTTTCCCGCGTCCAAAGACCGGTAGACGCCTTGCCCGAGAGAAATGTGGCTGCGAATCTTGCCTTCGCCGGTGCCAGCCCACACGATGTTGGGATCCGATGGGGCCACCGCGAGCGCCCCGATGGACTGGACCGGTTGCTTGTCGAACAGCGGCGTCCAGTTCACTCCACCATCAATCGTCTTGTAGATACCGCCAGAGGCCGCGCCCACGTAGTAGACGTGCGGATTGCCGGGGATGCCGGCGGCGGCTGAAAAGCGGTTGCCTTCCGGGCCGATGTTTCGCCAGTGCAGCCGACTGTAGACGTCGGGGCCTGGTCGCGCTGACTGTTGCGCGAAGGTGGAGGGCAGCAACGCGGCGACCAGAGCGACGGCGACACCCCAAGACACGCTCTTGTGCTTAGACATATTGATCTCCATGGAATGAACTGCGCTGCCCCTGCGAGCCGAACCCGCTTCGCAGCAGGCCCCGATGCACGAACGCGCAGCTTTCGTACATCGTTCGAGCCAGCCGAGGATAACCCATATTGTCGGATTCGTCTGTGGTATCCTCGCGCCGTACCGCTGGCCCCGCGTACCAACCCCTTCTTGGAGACCGTGATGAACGCACTCACCAGGCGACTCTCGGTGGCTTCTATTCTGCTGGCTCTGGCGCTTGGGGGCTCGGGGCTGGTGGAACGTGCGACTCAGGCCCAGGTGCAGATCACCTCGCCGGAGAAGTTTTTCGGCTTCCAGATGGGCGCGGACCGGAAGCTGGTGCGCTGGGACAAGGCCGTCGAGTACTACAAGCTCCTGGAAAAAGAGGGCGGCGGCAAAATCAAAGTCGTGAACATGGGACCCACCGAAATGGGCAACCCCTTCCTGCTGGTCATCATCACGTCGCCGGCCAACCAGGCCAGGTTGGAGCAGTTGCGGCAGATGAACCTCAAGCTGACCGACCCGCGGGGGGTTCCCGAGGCCGAGATCAAGAAGATCGTGGCCGAAGGCAAGGTGGTGATCTGCCAGACCATGAGCATGCACGCCAGCGAAGTCGGTGGCGTCAACATGGCGCCGGAACTCACCTACGACCTCGTGTCGCGGACCGACGCGGAAGCGCAGCGGATCCTCGACAACGTCGTGTACCTCGAAATCCCGTCCTTCAACCCGGACGGGGCGATCATGATCCACGATTACTACATGAAGTACGTGGGTACCGAGTACGAGGCTGGGCCTCTGCCGTGGCTGTACAACAAGTACATCGGTCACGACAACAACCGGGACGCGCTCACCATGAACATGAAAGATTCCCAGTACGTCGGGAAGCTGCTGTTCGTGGACTGGAAGCCGCAGGCGTATGTGGATCACCATCACATGGGGTCGTATGGCGCGCGGATCTTCGTGCCGCCCTACGCCGAGCCCGTTCGGCCCCTGGCCGATCCGCTGGTCTGGCGCGAAATGCAGTGGTACGGCGGCCACATCGCGTACAAGGAAGAGGAGGCAGGCCTGTCGGGCGTCGCGAATACCTCCATCTATTCGGGCTGGGGCCACTTCGGGTTCCATTGGATCACGCCGTTCCACAACATCGCCGGCATGCTGACCGAGTCCGCCAGTGCGAGATTGGCCACGCCGCTCTACATCGATCCGAGCCAGCTGGCGGGCGGGGCGAGGGGCCTGGAGACCTACCAGGAACAGATGAACTTCCCGAATCCCTGGCCGGGCGGCTGGTGGACGCTCCGAGGCGTCGTAGAGCGACAGAAGGTGTCGGCATGGGCCACGTTGGACCTGGCGGCGCGCAACAAGGAAACCGTGTTGTGGAATGCCTACCTGAAAGCGAGGCGGCAGACCGAGCGGGGCGCGAAGGGTAAGCCGGCGGCCTACGCCATCTCGGCGAACCAGCACGATCCGCTCACGCTGAACAAGCTGACCAACGCGCTGCTTGCCCAGGGCATAGAAGTGATGCAGTCGGCCAAGGGCTTCGCGACGCCAGATGGCATGACCTACCCGGGCGGTTCATTTTATGTGTCGCTGGCACAGCCGAAGATGGGCCTGATTCGGTACCTGCTCGGCCAGACGCACTACATGGACAACGAGCACACCAGGCGCCCCGACGGCACGCCGATTCGGCCCTACGACATGGGCCAGGACGTGCTGGCGGAATACATGGGCATCAAGGTGAACCCGCTCGACGAGGCGATCGCGGGTGACTTCGCGATGGTGTCTGCGCCGATCGTCCCGGTCGGCCAGGTCGCCGCCAAAGGGCCGTTCGGCTACGTCATCGATGGGCGGCTGAACGACAGCTTCAGGGCGGTCAATCTGCTGTGGGACAAGGGTGTGGCTGTGCGGCGCGTGGACTCGGCGGCCAAAGGCCTTCGTCCCGGCGACTGGTTGGTACCCGCCGGACCTGAAGCCGCCATCACCGACATCGCCAGGCAGACCGGCGTGAACGTCATAGCACTGAAGACCGACGTGAAGCAAGGGGTCCACGAGGCCAGGCGGTTACGCATCGGCATGTATCAGCGGTACCGGGGCGGGAACATGGACGAGGGCTGGACGCGTTGGATCTTCGAGCAGTGGGGATTCCCGTTTTCGCAGGTCTACGATGCCGAGATCCGGAAGGGCAACCTCAACGCGAAGTACGACGTCTTCATCTTTGCCGACGACTCGACGGGGACCATCATGGGTGAGGCCGGCGGAGGAGGAGGCCGCGGACTGGCATTCTCCGCAGTTCCGAACACAACTCCGCCCGAGTACCGGAGCGGCATCGGTAACGACGGCGTTGGCGCGATCATCGACTTCGTGCAGAAAGGTGGAACCCTGTTGACGCTGGGCGGGGCGACCGACTTCGCGATCACGAAGTTCGGATTGCCCGTCCGCAACGTCGTGGCAGGATTGAGCACGAAGGAGTTCTTCGTCCCCGGTTCGACGCTTCGCGTGAAGATCGACAACACCCACCCGTTGGCCTACGGGATGCCGTCAGAGGGCCTGGTCCTGTTCCACTACAGCCCGGCCTTCGATGTCGCCGCCACCGACTTCAACGATCGCAACGACATCATCGTCCGCTACGCCGACCGGAACGTCGAGCGGAGCGGATGGTTGAACGGCGAGCAGTACATCGCCGGCAAGACGGCCATGGCCTCGATCGGGTACGGACAAGGCAAGGTGATCCTGATCGGGTTCCGGACGCAGAATCGTGCTCAGACGCACGGCACGTACAAGTTCCTGTTCAACGCGCTGGTGAAATAATCACTTCCCGAGTGATGGCTCCCCAGGTCGAAGGCCTGTTCGGCGACCATCATCTTGTTCTTGGTCGATGAGCCAGCTTCGCTGGCCCTTACCGGCCGCCCGGCAAATCGACGCTGACGCATCAACAGCGAGGCATTTCGGCCAGTCCCGTTCGAACATCCGCTTCGCCATGGCAAAGACCGCAGAGGTGAGGACGCCTTCGCGCCGCCGTCTGGCGAGCGCCGCCCGGGTCTCCGGGTAGGCGATGGCGGAGGTTGCTACAACCACAGCATGGTCGACGAGCTCGCGGACCAGTTCGCTGCCTGGCTCCGCGATGTAGAGTTTCACCAGGCTGCTGGTATCGAGATAGAGCGTCACCGGCGTGCCTCGAGCACCGCAGCGGACACCGTCTGGCCGTTCGTCGTCTTGAGGGGACGTTGGCAGCCTTCGGGCTTGCCGCCGCCCCAGTGCGCCTGTCCTGTCGCCACGAGCGCATGGGCCCAGCCGACGTTCTCGGGAGTCTCGACTGGGTCGATCGTGGCGATCGCGCGAACACAGCAGAACGGACCCAAACACAACAACCGCTTCCGCGGATCGGCCGTCCTGGGCACGGCGAGAGACGCGTCACCCCAGATCCGACGGTTCGACCACAGCGACGCCTTTCGGCGGCGGATCGAAGTGCCGACGATCGAACGTCAGGAACGCGTCGACCCTGGCCTGGCCGGCGCACGCCGCGATCACGGCATCGTAGCTGCGCCCTCGGAGCCGAGCGTCTCCAACTGCGCGAGCAGATCGGTGTGGGCGTCGACGAGATCCACAGCGGCGGGACGATCCGGTCTCCGGCGCAACAGCTCGATGACGGCGCTGCCGAACCCATCCTCACCGAGCAGCGGATTGCCCAACCCCAGGACCAGCCGTCTCGGACGGGCCATTGCTGCCTGCTCGCTCGGCGTTCGGCAACCGGATGGTGAACGTGGTGGCACCAGGGGAACTGGTGGCCTCCACCCGGCCTCCCGCCCTCATGACCACCCCGTGGACGATGGCTAGTCCCAGGCCCGTGCCCTGACCGACCTTCTTCGTCGTGAAGAACGGCTCGAAGAGGAACGGCATCACCTCGGGCAAAATGCCCTTGCCGGTGTCGATGATCCGGATGACGATCTCGCCTGCCGCCTCGTCGGCCGCGGCCTCGACCTTGAGCTCGCCGTGCTCCTCCATCGCGTCGACATCGTTGAGCACGATGTTGACGATGATCTCCTGCAACTGCCCGGGGTCGATCAGCACCGGCGGCAGGTTCGGCTGCAGGCTGCGCACGACCCTGATGTTGCGGGCGATCGGAAGGCATGTCCTCGAGCGCGAGCATCGTCAGCGACAGGATCCCGCCGAGAGGATTGTTGATGCCGTGGGCCACGCCGGCGGCAAGGCGCCCGATCGAGGCGAGCTTTTCGGACTGCACCATGCGGGCCTGGACCGAGACCAGTTCAGCGGTCCGCTCGCGCGAGGGCACGTACCACCCGTTGAGAACCGACGTGCGCCCGGACCATTTCTGGCCGCTGATCGGCTAACCCACACGAGGCAGGGGTTCC
>CAYHRK010000132.1:0-9799 GCA_964358795.1 uncultured Vicinamibacterales bacterium | reverse complement strand
GTTACTGGTCCGAGCCCGATTGTCGGGACGATTCTATGGCGAATCAGGGACCGTGCGTGAGAACGGGAGTCAGAAGGAGATGATTGCGGTCGCGGCCCGACCTGTGGCAGTGTGACACGCGGGCTCGCGAGCCCTTCCGATGTTGCGCCCTGGCCTGGCCCTGATCGTGCCCTGCTACAACGAGGCGGCGCGCCTGAATCCACAGGCGTTCCTCGACTTCGTCACGTCGCACCCGTCCGTGTGGCTCCTCTTCGTCGACGACGGCTCGACAGACGATACGCTTTGCAAGCTCGCCCATGTGCAGACGACGGCGCCGGATTCCATTGGTGTGATGCGCATGCCCTCACACCAGGGTAAGGCGGAGGCTGTGCGACTCGGCATCCTTGAAGGGATCCGCCGAGAGGCCGAACTGGTTGGGTTCTGGGATGCCGACCTGTCGACGCCGCTGCTGGCGGTCGATGACTTCCTGGCGCTGGCGAGGAGACGGTCCGGGATGGAGGTCATCCTTGGCTCCAGGGTCATGTTGATGGGCCGCGACATCCGTCGCAAGGCGTGGCGCCACTACCTGGGGCGCGTGTTCGCCACACTGGTGTCGCTCACGCTGGATCTGCCGGTGTACGACACCCAGTGCGGGGCCAAGGTGTTCCGGGTGAACGAGGCCACCGCAGCCGTCTTCGCCAGACCGTTTCGAAGCCGGTGGATCTTCGACGTCGAGGTGCTCGCGCGCTACCTGGACCAACCCGTTCAGACGGGGGATCCGCCGCGGCGCTCGCGTATCTACGAACTGGCCGTTCCCGTCTGGCACCACCAGCCACACTCCAAGCTCCGTTGGTCGGACTTCGTTCGCGCGATGTTCGACCTGGTGGGCATCTGGCGCGACCGCGCGAAGGCCGGCCGCGGCGGGCTCTATCGCTTCCGTCACGTTGGCCGGCGAGCCAACCGGTGACCTGCCGAGCGGCGGCCTGCTGTACGGTTGCCAACCCCGTGGCTCCGCGTTAGAGTGTCCCCACCCACGGCGGCGGCGTGCCAATCCCGTCTTCACACGCCAGCATCCCGTGGTGAACGTCCGTCGTTGCACCAAGACCGACGTTCACGATGGGCTGCCGGCATCAGGTGTCGGTGACTGTGAATCATGGACGAGAACGTAGCTCCCAGGACGATCGATCGACGCGACTTCCTCAAGACGACGGCGGCGGCCGGACTGGCGCTGGGATCCAGTTCGTTGGCCGCGGCAGCGGGTGGGACCAACGACCTGCGCGTCGCCCTGATCGGCGCGGGCAACCAGGGCATGGTGCTCCTGGAATCGTGTCAGAAGATCCCCAACATCCGCATCACCGCCCTGTGCGACATCTGGAGGGAATACCGGCAGAAGTACGTGTCAGGCCGGTTGAGGACGTACGGCTACGCCCACAACACGTACGTCGATATCCACGAGATGCTCGCAAAAGAGAAGGGCCGGCTCGACGCCGCCATCGTGGCCACCCCGGACTTCTGGCACGCAGAGCACGCCATCGCCTGCTTGAACGCCGGTCTGCACGTGTACTGCGAGAAGGAGATGTCCAACACCCTGGAGGATGCCCGGCGAATCGTGCGTGCGGCCAGGGAATCGGGCAAGCTCCTCCAGGTTGGGCACCAGCGTCGCAGTAACCCGCGCTACCGGTTCAGCTATCAGAAGCTGGTTCGCGAGGCCTCACTGCTCGGCCGGATCACCACAGCGAGCGGCCAATGGAACCGCTCACGCCAGGATCCATTCACGATGCCGGCGAAGTACAACATCGCTCCCGAGACGCTCGAGAAGTACGGCTACCGCTCGATGGAACAGTTTCTCAATTGGCGCTGGTACCGTGGCCTGGGCGGCGGCCCCATCGTCGACCTGGGATCGCACCAGATCGATATCTTCAACTGGTTCCTCGACGCCAGGCCGGGCAGCGTGATGGCGAGCGGCGGCACGGACTATTACAGCAAGGACACGCACGAGTGGTACGACACCGTGATGGCCGTCTTCGAGTATCCGACGGCCACGGGCATCGTGAGAGCGTATTACCAGACGATCACCACAAACGGCTTTGGTGGGTATTACGAACTGTTTCTGGGAGACCAGGGTTCGCTCGAGATCTCGGAGTCGGGAGCCAGGGCCAAGGTGTACCGCGATGTGGCCAACGCACCAGACTGGGGCTCGCTGGTGAAGCGCGGTTTGCTGATGGCTCCCAAAGAGGAACCGAAGCCGCAGGGGCAGGCCCAGGTGGTGCTGGATGTGCGCGAAACGGCCCCGCCTCCCAGCTACGCCCTGCCGGTGCAGTCGCTTAAGCTCTATCACCAGCCCCACCTGGAAAACTTCTTCGACGCAATCCGGGGCAGAAGCAGGCTCACGTGCCCAGGAGAGGTCGGGTACGACACGGCTGTCACGGTGCTCAAGGTGAACGAGGCGGTCGAAGCCGGACGACCGGTGGTGTTCAAACCCGAAGACTTCGAGATCTGAATGGGTATGTCGTCGACACGTCTCCTCGGTTGCCTGCTCGTGCTCCTGGCGTGTCCGGCGTTGGCTCAGCAGGCATCGACACCCACGCGGGCGCAACGGGTTGTGCCGCCGCCGACCCCGGTTCTGCTTGGCGATCAGAGTGACGGCAGCCGCGCGCGGCCGGTCCACCGCATCCTGCTACGCGACACCGAAGGCGAGGTGATCCGGACTACGGATCGCCCTTTGCTGCCCTTCTCCGCGAGCCACACCTGCGGGGCGGACTGTCATGATGTCGCCACCATCGGTCGGGGCTGGCATTTCAACACGGCTGCGGTCGGATCGGCTGGCGGCAGACGCGGCGAGCCGTGGATACTCGTGGACGCGGACACCGCCACGCAACTGCCGTTGTCGTACCGCGGGTGGCCCGGGGCGTTCCAACCTGAACAAGTGGGCATCACGCCGTGGACGTTCGCGAAGCTGTTCGGCGGGCGGATGCCAGGTGGCATCACGGGAGATCGGGAGCCAAGCCCCGGTCTGCGGGCGCGGTGGGCGGTGTCCGGGGCGCTCGAGCCGAACTGTCTCGCGTGCCATGACGGGTCGCCAGCCTACGACCACGCCGAGTACGCTCGGCAGATCGGGCTGGAGAATTTCCGCTGGGCCACCGCCGCGGCCAGCGGGATTGCGCTGGTCACGGGGGCGGCCCGGGAGATGCCGAACACCTTCGACCACCTGATGCCGATTGTCGAGGACGCGCTGCTCCCCAGGATGCCCTCGGTCGCCTACGCACCGGAGCGGTTCCTGCCCGACTCCAAAGTGGTCTTCGACATCGTCCGGGAAGTGCCCGCGCGGCGGTGTTATTTCTGCCATTCCAGCGCCGACCTCGCGCACACGGGCCAGGGACGCTGGAACGCCGACGTCGACATTCACATGGCGCGGGGCATGACGTGCGTGGACTGCCACCGTCATGGCCTCGACCATACGATGACTCGGGGCTATGAAGGAGACCCGGCGGCGAGCGCGTCGACCACCGCCGCCGTCTCGTGCCGCGGCTGCCATCTGGCGTCGGAACCGGACCGCGTGTTCGCACGCAGACGGGTTGGGGCGCCGTATCCCAGGCACGCTGGTCTTCCGCCGATCCACTTGCAGAAACTTTCATGCACGGCGTGCCACTCGGGTCCGAGGCCCGAAGCGTTCACGCGCAGGCTCAAGACCAGCCAGGCTCACCGGCTAGGCGGGCTCAACGTCAACAAGGCCAGCGAGGCTCTGCCGCATCTCTACTACCCTGTGTTTGCCAGGCAGGACGATGGGACGACAACGCCGAACCGATTGATGTGGCCGGCATTCTGGGGCCGGATGCTGAACGGGACCGTCACGCCGCTGGCTCCCTATCGTGTGAAGAAGCTGATGTCGAAGGCCCGCGTGGCGTTGAAGCGCTCGCCAGATGGCAACTGGTCGAGTCTCGACAACGCCACGCTGGTCAGCATTCTAGGACTCCTTGGTGCAGAACCCCAGACCGCAGGAACGCCCGTGTATGTGGCGGGCGGCAAGCTGCATCGGTTGGACAAGGCTGGCAACGTCGCGAGCGAAGACCATCAGTCGGCCCAGCCTTACCTGTGGCCGATGGCGCACGACGTCCGCCCCGCGTCTCTCGCGCTTGGAGCTCGAGGGTGCCAGGATTGCCATGACACGGCTGCGCCGATCTTCTTCGGCCAGGTGGCGGTTGATTCTCCGCTGACGTCGGGGCGCAGCGAGTCGTGGAAGATGCATCGGTTCCAGCAGAACCTCGACACCGTCTACGTCGCCGATTTTGCCAACGCGTTCCGTTATCGCCCATGGCTGAAAGGCACGGTCACCGCCGCCGCGGCAGTGCTGCTGCTGTTGGTGCTGGCGTACGTGATGCCGGCGCTGGGGCGGCTCTCTGCCGCGACCGCCCAGGGGAAGTCGGCACGGGTCGTCGCCAATCTGGCTGCTGTGTCGGCGTGCGGCGTCAGTGTGGCGAGCGGGTTTCCCGCGCTGGTCTCGGGAGAATCGCTCACCGGGTATCGGCTGATGATTCACGTGGGCGCGGCGCCGGTCCTTGCTGCCAGCGGCGCGCTGGTCACGCTGTTCTGGGCGCAGCGGAACCGGTTCGATCGAGCGGACTGGAACCGTGTGCGGCGACCCTTTGGTGCCGCGCCGTCGCGAGCGGCTAGCCCGTACGCCGTACTGCTGCGGAAGCTGTTCTTCTGGGTTGCGGCCATCGCCGCGATTCCGGCCGTGGTATCGGCCGCGCTGGCGATGTTCCCAGTCCTGGCATCGGTACGGCAGCCGCTGCTTTTCGAAGTCCACCGGTATTCGGTGGTCGTGCTCGCCGCATCGGCGTTGCTCTTCACCGGCTTCGCGTTGGTCGCCTGGACTTGTCGATACCCGGAGGACCGAGGGGAGGCCGCGGGAGTGGTCTCCGGATCGTGAGCGCGTGCGATGTGCCGCTTCCAGCACACGGCGATGGCAACGGTGTTCGAGATTCGGTGCAGTTCGCCCGACGAGCGCCTCGCCCGGCAGGCAGCCAGGGCCGCGTTCGACGTGGTCGACCGGCTCGAGCAGCAACTGAGCCGCTTCGTTGAGAACAGCGACATTTCGCGCATCAACCACTTGTCGGCGGCCGAATCGACCATTGTCGGCTACGACACGATGCAATGCCTGCAGTTAGCAAGACTGATCCATGCCGAGACGGGTGGAGCCTTCGACGTCTCGATCGGGACGGGCTTCGAGAACCTGGTGCTGGTCCCCGCTGAGTTCGTCGTGTTCGCCCATGCCGACAATGTGCGCCTCGATCTTGGCGCCATCGGCAAAGGGTACGCGGTGGATCGAGTGGCGGACACGCTGGAAGATTGGGAGGTCAACCAGGTCCTGATCGACGCGGGGTTCAGCTCGGTGCTGGCTCTCGAGCCGCCGTCGGGGTGCGAGTCGTGGCCGCTGACCTTGAGCGAACCCGGGGACACGAGCGTGGTACTCGCGCGAATCGCCGCTCGACAACGAGCGCTCGGCGCCTCCGGTGTTCGGAAGGGAGACCACATCCTGAATCCTCGGGACCACACCCCGGTTCGAACCAGATCGGCGGCCTGGGTCTCGGCGCCACGCCACGTCCTGGCAGACATCAGCCGTCAGGCGGGTGTCGAAGGATCGCCCACAGCCGTGGCGGACGCACTTTCGACGGCGTTCATGATCAACGCAGTCGAGGATATTGCCGCATACTGCCGGAGACACCCGGAACTGGAGGTCTGGGTCCTGGATGGAGCGTTGAGACACTTTTCCGCGACGGAGGGAGCCTCCCCCGAGTAATATCAGCCGCAGACCATGCGGTCGACGATCGAACAACGACACGAAGCCGGAGAAAAACCATGGACGATGAGAAGACGTTTCCGAACCTTGTCTCTCGCCGCACGTTTGTAGGCAGCGTGGCAGCCGCCGCCGGAATCATGATCGTGCCCAGGCACGTGCTGGGCGGGCCGGGTTACCAGGCGCCGAGCGACCTCGTGAATATCGCGACGGTCGGTTACGTGCACGGCATGGGGACCAGCAACACCAACGCGGCGGGCAAAGTGGCCAACATCGTCGCGCTCTGTGACGTGGATGACAGCGAAGCGGCGCGGCGCGCCGCCGCCCGCTCAAAGATCCACGAAGTGTTCCCGAACGCGGTGCGCTACACGGACTACCGCGTGATGCTCGAGAAGCAGAAGGACATCGACGCCGTTATCGTGGCCACGCCGGACCACACGCACGCCGTCATCGCCATGGCCGCAATGCAGTTGGGCAAACACGTCTACGTGCAGAAGCCGCTCACCCGGACCGTGTCCGAGGCGCGGGCGCTGACCGAGGCGGCGCGTCGGTACAAAGTCGTCACCCAGATGGGCAACCAGGGGCACTCCGGAGAAGGTGTCCGGCTGATTGAGGAGTGGATTGCCGACGGCGCGATCGGCAAGATTCACGAAGTGCATTGCTGGACGAATCGACCGATCTGGCCGCAGGGCATGCTTCGTCCGACCGACACCCCGCCGGTCCCGGACGGGCTGGATTGGGATCTGTGGATCGGTCCGGCCCCGATGCGTCCGTTCCACTCGGCCTACCATCCGTTCAGCTGGCGCTCGTGGCTCGATTTCGGGTGCGGAGCCCTCGGCGATATGGCCTGCCACGTGATGGATGCGGCCTACCAGACGCTGAAGCTCGGGTACCCGACCAGCGTGACGACGTACCTGGCGTACAACGTCGTCCCGGTCCAGCGCGAAAACGGCACATTCGGCAGCAGGAGGATCAAGTACACCGACAGCTTCCCGCCGGCAACCATCGTGCACTACACCTTCCCGGCGCGCAGCAAGAAGTACCCGGCCGTGAAGCTGCATTGGTACGACGGCGGACTGCTCCCCGAGCGGCCCGAGGAGCTGGAGCCCGATCGCCGGCTGCCCGAGAGCGGCACGATCTTCGTTGGCGAGAAGGGCAAGATCATGTGCGAGACGTACTCCGAGAGTCCGCGGTTGATTCCAGAATACCGAATGAAGGCGTACAAGCGTCCGAAGAAGACGCTGGCCCGTGTCCTGGGCAGCCACGAGCAGAACTGGATCGATGCCATCAAGGGCAACACGAAGCCGACGTCGAACTTCGACTACTCCGGGCCGTTTACCGAGACCGTGCTGCTGGGCAACGTGGGCATGATGTTCCCGGGCACGAAGCTCTACTGGGACGGCCCGAACATGAAGATCACGAATCTTCCCGAGGCCAACGAGGTCATCCAGCACCATTACCGAGCGGGCTGGTCGCTATAGGGCCAGTCCCACTGGATCCACCGCCTTGAAAAAGGGAGCCTGGCCCCTTTTTCAAGGCCCTTTCTCAGACGGGCCTGACCACGATAACATCGGGACGGATCGCGAGTTCGCCGGTTTTCGTGGTGGCGGCGGCAGCCCTATTCTGTTAGGGCATAGTGCCACCGCATCGCGCGTTCGCGGACCCGATCCGGCAACCAACGCAACAACAAGGCCATGGTCCTGGCACCTTGCCCGACGGGCCGTCTGGCCGGGGGATCAGTGAGGCGGCTCAGTTGATGGACCACGCGTGCGACCCAGGCTGGCGACGGTCCACCGCGCTCCTGCTTTTCGACAGCCGCGAGACACCGGGCCGACACATCCTGGTATGGTGACCCAGCGCCGCCGGCCCGTTCCCGTGCATCGGTAAATCCGGTGGCGAAGTCGCCGGGTTCGACACACGTGACCCGCACGCCGTATGGCTGCAGTTCCAGGCGCATGGCATCGCTGACCGCGGCCACGGCGGCCTTCGTCGCCGAGTAGTGGCCCTGAAACGGGAGTGCCACCCGGCCGGCTAACGATCCGATCCACACGACTTGCCCGTGCCGTTTCCGCAGCGTGGGCAAAGCGGCCCGCGTCAGATCGAGCGGCCCCAGCAGGTTGACGGCAAACTGCCTGAGCACGGCTTCGGATTCGACTTCCTCAATCGGGCCGAAGACGCCAAATCCGGCGTTGTGCACCAGAATGTCGACGCCGCCCGTTTCGACAAGCCTGCGCCCGCATCGCTGAACGGACTCCGGCGAAGCCAGATCCAAGGCCCAGTACTCCAACGGCAAGCCGGACTGACCCGCCGCGACCGTCAGCGCGACGGCCCGCGCCTCGTCGCGCACGGTTCCCACGACGCGATCCCCGCCGCGCGCAAAGTGTTCAGCGATGGCGCGGCCCAGTCCGCCGCCCGCACCGGTCACAAAGACGCGTCTTGCTCTTGTGGCACCAGACATGATTGAATCACCTGTCACTATACTAGGTACATTCCAGGCGTCTGGCGCCAGGAATTGCCAAAGTCGGCCGTATGGACATTCTCGACGCCTGCTACCAATACCGTGAGTCCGAGATCGTCAAGGCAACAGGGTTCTATCCCTTCTTTCAAGTGCTGTCGGCATCCGATGGCCCGACAGTGACGGTTGGCGGGCGTTCGGTCGTGATGCTTGGCTCCAACAACTACCTGGGCCTGACTCAACACCCCGAAGTGCTGAAGGCGGCCCATGATGCGCTGGACCGTTACGGCACCGGCTGCACCGGCTCACGATTCCTGAACGGTAATCTCGAAATACACGAAACCCTGGAATCCGAACTCGCCGACTTCACGGGCAAGGAAGCGGCGTTGGTGTTCTCGTCCGGGTTCTTGGCCAATCTCGGCACGCTTGGAGCGCTCGGCGGCGCGCCTGACGCCGAGCTGTTCTTGGACAGCGAGAGTCACGCCAGCCTCCTCGACGGCGCGCGCCTTGCGCGCTGTCGCCGGTTGCGGACCTTCGATTCCCCTTCCGAGCTAGCCCGGCAGCTCGAGACCGGGACGGCCTGGCCGCACGCGCTAGTCGTGACCGATGGCGTGTTCTCCATGACCGGCCGCATCGCGGACCTTCAATCCATCGTCGAACTGAAACGCCGGTACGGTTTTCGTCTATATCTAGACGATGCACATGGGTTTGGGGTGCTCGGACCGCAGGGCCGTGGCACGGCGGCCAGCCTGGGTGTCGAGCAGGATATCGACGTGCTGTTCGGCACGCTCAGCAAGGCGCTCGCGAGCCTCGGCGGATTTGTCGCCGGCGATCGGTGCGTCATCGAGTACTTGCGCCACAAAGCCCGCACGATGATCTTCTCGGCGGCGCTGCCGCCCGCGTCGGTCGCAGCCGCGTTGGCCGCGCTTCGCGTCGCCAGACGCGATCGGGATCTGTTCGATCGGTTGTGGAAGAACGTGTCATTCTTCCGCGAGGGCGTGGAGCGGGCCGGCTACCAGACGCTTGGCTCCTCGACACCGATTATCCCCTTGTTTGTGGGCTCGGAAGCCCTGGCCTTCCGCCTATGCCGAGAAGCGCTCGAGATGGGCGTGTTTGTCACACCGGCCATCTACCCGGCCGTGCCAATGGGTCACGCGTTGATCCGGACCAGTGTGAATCCGGCGCACACACGAGAGCACCTGACGGCGGCTCTTGGCATCCTCGCCACGCTGGCCAGCCGGCATCCGCTCCCCCAACAAGACGCGAGTACCATCCCTGTGGCGCGAAGCATGGATCTCGCCGATCTTGCTCACCGTCACGCCGCCCCGGTCGACGGCCAGTTTGAACTGGCCGGAGCCCTCGCCATCCAGGATCCGGGCACGGCCAGTCTCTAGACATCTTCTATAGGCTGCATCTCACCGAATCAAGCGAGGTTTTCGTCACCCCCGCGGACGCGGGGGTCCAGTCCTGGATTCCCGCCTTCTTGGGCCGCCGTAGCCGATGGCGAAGGCGCCCGCGGGAATGACGGGATGGTGGTGCTTCTCCCGGCGCCCATCGCCCTTGGGCGG
>CAYHRK010000131.1:1239-9975 GCA_964358795.1 uncultured Vicinamibacterales bacterium | reverse complement strand
CCCGCCAGAACCCGCCACAGCCGCAGCGCGGCAACTCCTACGCGCCCGACAGCACGCCGAGCGATCTCGGGCTGGCCGGCTACGCGAAGGTGCTCTGCTCGGCCGTGTTCGTCTCCGGCCGCGATCCGGAAGAGGCGTTCAGGAACAGCGGTTTCTTCCTGATGCCGGAGCGCGATCGGCCGAACGTCACCAAGAAAGTGATCGACCGCGAGAAGAAGCTCGTGTCGCTCTCGCTCAGCAACGGCCTGAGCCGGACGGCGAAGTTCCACGGCGACCAGGGCTGCATCATCCAGCAGATGGACGGCCGCGACATCTTCTTTAAGCCGGTCCCGGTGAAGACGACGCTTCCCGACGCAAGCACGACACCGTGGCCGATGGGCGACGCGGAGTCCGCCGAGCCGATCTCGCCTGAGGTCGATCAGGCGCGGATGAAGGCGGCGGTCGACCTCGCCTTCGCCGATCCGAACGCCCTGACCGCCGGCATGGTGATCATGTACAAGGGGCGCATCGTGGCCGAGCGGTACATGCCCGGCATCACGAAGGACACGCAGCTCGAGAGCTGGTCGATGGGCAAGAGCATCACCTCCACGCTCATCGGCGTCCTCGTGCAGCAGGGGGCGCTGAAGATCGGGGATCCCGCTCCGGTGCCGCTCTGGCGGAAGCCGGGGGACCCGCGCGGCGCCATCCGCACGATCGACCTCCTCCACATGAGCAGCGGCCTGAAGTTCAGCGGCGGCGCCGACCCGGAGGAGTACCCGGACCACATGCGCATCTACACGGGCGCGATCGACGTCTTCGATTACTCGATCACCAGGCCCGTGGAATACCCCCCGAACACCGTCGGGCGCTACCGCAACTGCGACCCGCTCACGCTCGGCTACATCGTGCAGCAGCTCGTTCGGCAGCGGGGAGAGGAGTACCTGACCTTCCCGCAGCGCGCGCTGTTCGACAAGATCGGCATCCGCCGGCAGGTGCTCGAGACCGACCCGTACGGCAACCTCGTCATGACCGGGTTCGACTACGGGACGCCGCGCAACTGGGCGCGCATCGGCCTGCTGTACCTGCAGGACGGGATGTTCAACGGCCAGCGTGTGCTGCCGGCCGGCTGGGCGAAGTTCGTCAGCACGCCGGCGCCGGCGTGGAAGGAGCGGGTCTACGGCGGGCAGTTCTGGGTCAACGGGACGGGTGAGTGGAACCTGCCGATGGACGCCTTCTTCGCGGCAGGCGGCGGCGGCCAGTACACCTTCATCGTGCCGTCCTACGACCTCGTGATCGTCCGCATGGGGCACTTCCGCGGGGTGAGCGCGGCGGCCAAGACGCTGCGCGCGGCGCAGTCGGAGATCATCGCGTCGATCCGCCGGAAGTCCTGACACCGCACCAATCGGGCCGCGGTCCCCGGTGCCCGCCGCCCGGTCGGGCTTCCGTGCCTCGCCCCACTTCCCTCCGCGCGGCCCCCTTCCACACCCTCTGGCCGATCGGACCGCGTGGCTGAATCAGCGAACGGCTGGGAGGATATCGGCGAGCAGCGATTGCGCCCGCACGTAGGCGGGGCCGGCGTCAGGCGGGATTGCGCGGAGGGCACGCGCGGCGCCCGCCTTGTCGCCGCGGAGCAGGAGGATCTGGGCGAGGTTGACGCGGGCGCGCGCCTCGTCGGAATCCAGCCGGAGGCCCGCTTCGTAGGCCGCCTGCGCCTCGTCCATCCGGTCGAGCGACAGCAACGCGGTGCCCGCATTGAAGTGCGCTTCGCTCATCGACGGCTGGAGCGCGAGGGCGCGCTGGAAGGCGGCCAGTGCGCCGGCCGCGTCCCCCGCGTCCTGCAGGACGAGCCCGCGCTCGACGTGCGCCTCGGCGCGAGCCGGCGGAGCCAGAGCGTTTCGTAGAGGAGGGCGACGCCACCCGAGAGGAAGAAGAGGAGGAAGAGTCCGGGGAGGAGCAGGCCCGCGGCCGCGCCCGACGATCGCGCGGATGCGGGGACCGGGCGGGGCGCGCGCCTCATGTCTGGCCGCTGGCGGCAGCGACATTCTGTCGAAGCCCTCCGGTAGGGCTGCATCGTGTACCGGAGGTTGGCGGTCAGATCCTGCAGGCGACGGTGGCCGGCCGTCCCTAGCGCTCGGCCGGCTGCCGGTTGGCCATCCTGCAGAGCAGCCGCTCCGCGCGAACCGGATTAAAGATACCACAGACGCAGAAGCGCGCCATATACCGGCTGCACTCGGACGGCGTCTTGCGGTCGGTCTTCACCCAGTCGATCATCTTCTGCGCGAAGGTCCCGGCGATCATCCCGTGCCCGCACATCGTTATGAGCGAGAGCGTGTTCGCTTCGGGCAGCTTCGTCTGGTTGCCGATGAACCCGAAGGAGTACTCGACGGCGTGCCGGTTGATCCCGACCTCCTCGCTGCACGTCCGCGTGTCGTCGGTGAGCGCCGCGATGTTGATCGAAGGGCCGAGGTCGGCCGCCTTCACCTCTTCGAGGCAAGCGCGGAGCGCCTGGACGTTGTCGAAGACCGCCGACGCGGTGGTCGGTTCCTTGATGCCGGCGATGACCTCCTGCGGCGACACGTCATCCTGCCGCTTCCAGTGGGCAAGCGGGTTCAGGTTGCGCGACGGGCGGAACAGGGCGCCGCTCTTCGCGTCGCCCATGTTGACCGGCTTGTGGCGCGCGCAGATCTCGAGGAACTTTCGCAGGCGCGCGGGAGAATCGATGTCGTTCTTCCCCTTGGTGCACATCGCGAAGATGATGTAGTCGTCCTTGAAATCCTGGCTCGCGCCGAAGCGATGCAGTGTGTTGGTCACGCCGGCACTCCCACTTCCACAGGGGCGGACAGCGCCGGGTTGGTGGCGCGGCCCAGGCCCAGATTTGTCTTGCCGCGGATGATGGGGTAGCCGCGGCGTTCCATGACCTCCTCGATGGGGTTGCTGCCGTCCGCCTCGCACAGGGCCGCCACGCCCAGCGAGACGACGGTGTCGAGATGGGGCGCCACCGCTTCGACGACGTCGAGGAAGTGCTCTACCCGGTCGACCGACGTCTTGAACTCGACGATCGCGGAGAGCACCTTTTCGTCGAGGAGGTCGGGCCGGAGGGTGCCGAGCGCCGGGTCGGTCATGAGCTGCGTGACCGGGTTCATGTTCTGGAACTGCGCGCCAGCGGCGGCCAGGCGCGTGGTCATCCGGTTGATTTCGCGGAACCGCACGCCGACCGCCGGCCGGCCGAACTCGACGACGAAGCCCGCCTCGCCGCGCTTGACGCGGCCGGTGAGGTCGTTGGTCTTCACTTCCTCGGTGCCGCGGCCGTGGATGCCGGTGCTCTCGTGCGTGGCGGTCACGTCCGAGAAGGCGCGCCGGACGATGCGCGGCCAGGTGAGCTCTTCGAGGTCGAACGCCGCGGTGGGGCAGACGTCGGGTTCCGGATCGAACCGCACACGGAACCACTTGAGCACCGTCCGGACGGTCCGGACGAGCGTGGGATTGAGGTGCTCCTGGCTCATACCGCGGAAGCAGAGTGAGCACTCGACGCACTGGTCGCGTTCGATCTCCGCCCGCCTGGTCTTGGGACTGATGGCGATGGCGCCCATCGGGCATATGGGGACGCAGTTGCCGCAGGCAACGCAGCGTTCGGAGCTTATCTTCATGTTGTGGAGGAGAATACTACACCAACCGGTCTGCGCGGTGTCAACTGCACGGCATCACATTGCATGAACATCCGTTCATGCGATCGGGTCGGGAGAGGCATCGCCGTCCCGTCTTTCCCGCTCTCCTTTCGTCATTCCCGATCTTCCTTCGTCATTCCCGCGAACGCGGGAATCCAGAACCTGGACCCCCGCTTTCGCGGGGGTGACAGAAGTGGCGCGGGGGTGACGACAAACTTGCTACATTCCGCAAGATGAAGCCCACAGACGATGTCTGGACGGTCACGCCCGCAGCCCGGGCCCACCACCCTGTGATACAGTAAGCCGCCACAAGGCGGCCGGCGCGCGTAGTTCCCTCCGAAATCGGGCCGACTGGCCACGCACTTCCATCTGCCTCCCTTGCGGAGACGTACATGAGCGACCGGAAGTACCGGCAGCGCGGCTATCAGGACGATGGCGGACGCGACAAGACGCGAGCGCGGCCAACCGAGGGTCAGGCGCCGAAAGGCCAGCCGGCGGAGCGTCCGCCCGGTCCTCGCACGCCCAACATGCCCGGATTCGTCACCGTGACGCGCTGTCACCGCTGCGCCCACCTCGTGAACACGGTGGTGCTTTGCGCCACCACCTGCGCGAAGTGCGGTGCGCCCTTGCACTGCTGTGCCCAGTGCGAGTCGTTCAACCCGGCCACGCGTTTCGAGTGCATGCAGTCGATTCCGGCGCGTATCGCGCCCAAGGACGCCGTGAACGCCTGCGATCTATTTGAGGCCCGCTCAACGGTGGAGCGCGAAACAGGTTCCCCGCGCCAGACCACGGCGCGCAGCGCGTTCGACGATCTCTTCAAGAGCTGACATGAAACCTGCCATCATTCCGGAGGGCGTTCCCAGGCGTGTTTACTCGTCAATCGTCTGGGTGTTCTGCGGTCTTTGGATAGTCATGGCTGCCCCGGCGCTCTGCCAGACCGCTTCGTCGCGGGCGCTGGGGGCTGGTTCGGCAGCCGTGTCTGGATCTGTCCTTCGGTCGCCTGACGGGCGTCTTGAGATCGTCGCCAATCCCGTGACCGGCATCCGGGTGGACGGCGCGCTCGATGATGAGGGTTGGCAACGCGCGACACCGGTGGCCGGTTTTGTTCAAGCCGAGCCACATGGCGGCGAACCCGCCACCGAGGCGACCGAGGTACGCGTGGCCTACGACGGGCAGAACCTCTACATCGCCGCCTACTGCCGTGACAGCCAGCCCGGCTCGCTCATCGTCAACGACATACGAGAAGACTTCAAGCCCGGCGATCAGGACAGCTTCGAGGTGATTCTCGACACCTTTGCCGACCGGAGAAACGGCTACGTGTTCATCACGAACCCGGAAGGCGCGCGGTCGGATCTGCAGTCTTCAAATGAGGGCCGCGAGGTGAACGGCAGTTGGGATGCGGTCTGGACGGTCAAGACCAGGCGCGTCGACGATGGGTGGACCGTGGAGATGGCGATCCCGTTTCGTGCGCTTCGGTTCGAGGGCGGCACGGGGCGTGTGTGGGGCATCAACTTCAGCAGGCGCATCCGGCGCAAGAACGAGCTGGATTTCTGGTCGCCCGTGCCGCGTTCGTACAACTTGTATCGCACCTCGCTCGAAGGCAATCTGGCGGGACTGTCCGGCAAGCGGGGCGGCCGGGATCTGCGGATCAAACCGTTCGTTCTCGGGCGCACCACCCGTCCCACCGGCGGCGCATCGTTCGACACAGGGGGTGACGCGGGCCTCGACGTGAAGTACGGCATCACCAAAGGATTGACGCTCGACGCGACCGTGCGACCCGATTTCGCGCAGGCCGAAGCCGACGAGCAGCAGGTGAACCTGACGCAGTTCAGCCAGTTCTTTCCCGAGAAGCGAGACTTCTTCCTGGAGAACTCCGGTATTTTCTACGTGGGCGATCAGACCCGCAATAACCGCGTGAACCCGACGCCGACGCCCGACGAGGACCTGCTGGTCTTCTTCAGCCGCCGCGTGGGGTTGACCCAGGCGGGTCTGCCGATCCCCCTGGCGGCAGGTCTGCGCCTGACGGGCCGCGCGGCCGGGTTCAACCTGGGCGTGCTCAACGTGCAGACGCGGCGCTCGGGGACAGCGCCAGCCAACAACTTCACGGTGCTTCGTGCGCGCCGCAACGTGGCGGCCGGATCGGACGTGGGCGCGTTGTTCATGACGCGCCAATCCACCTCGCAGAGCGGCGATGACAACCGGGTGTTCGGCGTGGATGGAAACATCCGGTTCTTCCGCCAACTCGACTGGAATTCGTACGCCCTGAAGAGCCGCACGCCGGGCGTCTCGTCGGGCCAGTACGCATGGCGCACCACGTTCAACTGGGAGGGGAACTTCTTTCACGGCAAGGGCGGGGTGATGTCGATTGGCGACGGTTTCCAGAACGATCTGGGCTACCTCCGCCGTGTCGGCACGCGCAAGTGGCTGGCCGATGTCGGCATCCGCCCGCGCCCGCAAGCGCTGCAACGATTAGGGATGCGCGAGGTCCATCCGCATCTCACGTGGGACTACTACACCGATCTGCACAATGTGGTCACGGGCAAGCGACTCCACAGCGGCTTGACGGGATTCATGAGCAGCGGTGCGTGGGCCGAGATGTCGGTGAACCAGCGCTACGAGAAACTCGACAAGCCGTTCCGCATCCACCCGGACGTCGCGAGGATCCCCGTGGGCTCGTATGGCTGGAACGAGTACCAGTTGAAGCTGCAGACGGATCCGTCGCGGCTGATGTCGCTGACGGTCATCGGCATCAGCGGCGGCTTGTGGAGCGGCACGCAGCGCACGGTGAACGCGGCCGTCACGGTTCGTCCGTCGTACGCGTTCCGGGTCACCGCGGGGCTTCAGCGGACCAATGCCTCGCTGGCGGTGCCCCGTGCCCGGTTCATCAGCACCATTTGGACGGCCCGCGCCAACTACTCGTTCACCACCAACATGTATGTGGACTTGCTGCTGCAGTACAACCGCGACCTCCACCAGTTCAACGCGAACGTGCGCTTCAACCTGATTCACCATCCCCTTAGCGACATCTTCATTGTCGTCAACGAACAGCACATGGCGACGCCTAACGCGCCGCCCTCTGGCCGCGGCGTCATCGTGAAGTACAACCGGATGTTCTCGTTCTGAGATACTGTCGGCATGCCGTCTGACTACGAATTCATGTCGCTGCTCGACGCCATCACGATGGTGGAGAGCGGCGAATCGGGCCTCAGCGAGCAAAGCCGCACGCTGCTCAAGGACCTACAGGACCCGCTGACCGTGCAGGTGTTTGTCACGCCGACTTGACCCCACTGTCCCCAGGCGGTCAGCCTGGCCAATCGCATGGCAATGGAAAGCCCCAACGTGACGTCGTCCATCGTCGAGGCCACCGAGTACCCGGATCTCGTGCGGCGCTACCGCGTAAACGGCGTGCCAAAGACCGTCGTGAACGGGAAGGTCGAGATCCTCGGCTCCATGACTGAGGACGACTTCGTCCGCACCGCGATCGGCGCGCCATCGAACCTGACGCCCTGATCGCGCCCGCCCCGGTCCGTTGTGGCTACAATGACTCGTCGACGCGTGAGCGCCCATGAAACTGACACTGCCCCGCAGGCCGAGCCGGCCACATCTCGCTGAACGCCAAGTGGTGCAGGACCTCAACCGGTCGCTTGTCCTGATTGTCGACCCCGAGGCACTGCAAGCCAGTGTGGCGGCTCGCATCAAGGAACTGACCGGCGCCGGCCGCATCGTCATTCTCCAACTCGAGCCAGAAAAAGGCGTGCTGACACCAACCTTCACGATGGGCGTGGAGCGTGAGGCGGTGCGCGGCTTGCGTCTCGAGAAGCGCGGACGCCTGGCGCGGTGGCTGCTCACGAATGAAGCGTGCCTGGTCGTGCCGCGGGCCCTCGGCGTGTACGAGTATCTTGACGAGTACGAACAGCACTTGCTCTCGTCAATCGGCGTTCGCGTATGCGTGCCGCTGGTGTCGCTGAACCGCCTCATCGGCCTCATCCTGCTCGGATCCGACGATGCGGCGTGGGAACCGGATGAGGCACAGATCGAGGTCCTGGAGCTGCTGGCCAGTCAGGCCGGCCTCGCCTTTGAAAACGCCTACCTGAATCGCGAGCAGCGTGACCGGTTGCGCCGCCTGGACCGCGCCGAGCGACTGGCGGTGGCCGGTCAACTGGCTGCCGGCGTGGCTCACGAAATTCGCAATCCGCTCACGGCGATTCGATCCACGGTGCAGTACCTGTTGTCGGGGTGTCCCGAGACCGATCCAAAGCACACACTGATGGAAGGACTGCTGTCGGAGGTCGACCGTATCAACGGGACGATAGACGGGCTCTTGAGCCTGACGCGGTCGCGCGATCTCGAGGTGGGCGAGGTGGACTTGGCCGACATCCTCGACCAGATCCTGATCCTTGTGGCCGTTCAGGCGGAACAGCTCGGGGTCGCGATCATTCGGGAGCCTCATGATCGTGGCCTGCTCGTGCGAGGCGACAGCCGTCAGCTCAAACAAGTGTTCCTCAACCTCCTCTTGAACGCGCTACAGGCCATGCCGGACGGCGGAACACTTACGGTCTCCCTCGGCCGCGTCCGATCGGGTCTGACCCATCAAGGCCCGCCCTGGGCGCTGGTCACCATTGTCGACACCGGCGTGGGGATTCCGCCCGATCAGCTCGACAAGATCTTCGACCCGTTCTTCACGACCAAGCGGGAGGGAACGGGCCTGGGCCTGTCGGTCAGCTACTGGATCGTGCAGCGTCACGACGGCGAACTCGACTTGGCGAGCGAACCTGGCAAGGGCACCGTGGTGTCGGTACGCCTTCCCCTGGCTCCTGCACTCAACACCGCAGTCGCGGATCTCGCACCATGACGCGCATCCTGATCGTCGACGATGAGAAACAGATTCGACGCATTCTGGCGGTGCTGCTGGCCGAGCACAGCTACGAGGTGGCCGAAGCCGAAACGGGCGAAGACGCACTCGACCGGCAGGCGGTGTTTCAACCGGGCATCGTTTTGATCGATCAGAGCCTGCCCGGCATCGATGGCCTCGAAACGTTGCGCCGGCTGCTTGCGAAGGAACCGCGTCCCGACTGCGTCATGATGACCGCCT
>CAYHRK010000131.1:0-1139 GCA_964358795.1 uncultured Vicinamibacterales bacterium | reverse complement strand
TTGCGCCGGCTGCTTGCGAAGGAACCGCGTCCCGACTGCGTCATGATGACCGCCTACGGCACGATCCGCTCGGCGGTTGAGGCAATGAAGGCCGGAGCCTTCGACTACCTGACCAAACCGTTCGACAACGACGAGTTGCTGCTCATCATCCGCCGGATCCTCGAGATGCGCCGCCTGACTGCCGAGGTCGAGGAGCTTCGCACGGAGCTCGAGACGCGGTACGGATTCAGCGAAATCATCGGGATCAGCCGGGAAATGCAGGATGTCTTCCGCGTGATGAGCCGGGTTGCCGCCGTCGACGCCACGGTACTGGTCGCCGGCGATTCGGGCACCGGCAAGGAACTGGTGGCGCGCGCGATCCACCGGCGCAGTCGCAGGACGGCCGGACCGTTCGTGGCTGTGAACTGCAGCGCCATCCCCCTCACGTTGTTCGAAGCCGAGATGTTCGGCTACGAGAAGGGGGCGTTCACAGACGCCCGCGAAGGCCGGCCGGGCCGGTTCGAGCTGGCGCAGGGCGGCACGCTGTTTCTCGACGAGGTGGGGGATCTCGCTCTCGACGCGCAAGCCAAGTTGCTGCGGGTGCTGCAGGACCACGAAGTGCTGCGCCTGGGCGCCCGCCGCGCCACACCTGTAGACGTGCGCGTCGTGTCGGCGACCAACCGAGACCTCGAAACCCTGGTGCGGAAGGGCGAGTTCCGGGAGGATCTCTACTGGCGGCTCAATGTCGTCACGGTGAAGCTGCCGCCGCTTCGTCAACGGCGCGAGGATGTGCCGCTGCTCATCGATCACCTGCTCGATCGGTTCAATCGCGAACTCGGACTGGCCGTGCGCGGCATGTCACCGCTTGCGCGGCGGCTGCTGGTCGAGTACGACTGGCCGGGCAACGTGCGCGAGCTCGAGAACACGCTCTGCCGGTCCATGATCCTGTGCGAAGGCGACCTGCTGACGGAACGCGATCTGCCGCCTCGCATCCGGGGAGAACTTGGCGGGGACGCCGGAGCGGCGTTGTCGGATCTGCACCCGCTTCGGCTGGCCGACGCCGTCGACGAGGCTACGGCGCGGCTCGAAAAGGTGCTGATTCTGGCGCGGCTCGCCGAGTGCAAGGGCAATCGCACGGCGGCGGCCGACAGCCTGGGCAT
>CAYHRK010000130.1:0-10004 GCA_964358795.1 uncultured Vicinamibacterales bacterium | reverse complement strand
GCTTGCCTGCCTGGTCTGGGGCGCGGCGACGACCCGGTACTCGGCCGAGCATCCTCGCGCGGTGAACGTGCTGTACGTGCTCGACGCCGATGCGCACCAGGCGTACTGGACGGCACGAGTGGACGGGCTGGATCCGTGGTTGCGAAGCTACCTTGGCGACACGCCGGCCAAGGGTAGGCCGGCCGCCATCGTGCCGCCGTGGTCGTCTGCCGCGGCGACGGCGGGCTTCGTCATGGCACCGGCCGACGTTGCGACACTGCCTGTGCCCGAGGCCGTGCTCGTCAAGAGCGCCGTGGCAGACGGTGGACGCACGATGACCATTCACGTCGCCCCAGGGCTGGAGGGCCACGCGCTGTCAGTGTGGCTGGCTGGCCAGACCGTACTTGGCGCCAAAGTGAACGGCCGCGCGGCTGGCCCGGGTGCACGCGGCAACCAGGTGTCCGAGAACTGGTGGAGTCTCGACTACATGAACGCGCCGGCCACCGGCATCACGGTCACGCTCGACCTGAAAGGCACCGGGCCCGTCAGAGTCGGCGTGGTCGAACGCTTCTCTGGCCTGCCTGAGATTCCCGGCAAGATTCGGGCGACGCGTTCCGTCTCGACCATGCCGGTTCAGCTGGGCGACCAGACGATTGTCCGCCGCACCTTCTCGTTCTAAATACAACACCGCGATTCGCAGTTCGACCTGACGGTCGAGACCAGGCGAGGATTCACTGTCGTTCATCGGAGGAAGGCTTCGGCACTTCCGGCAGCGGTTCTCCGGCGAGTCGCCTTCCGACAAAGCCTGCCAGGAATTCAACGAACGGTCCGATATCCTCGCCGACGCTCGCGTTTTCGAGGGCCGCCATGTAGGCCTTGCGCTCCGCGACTGGTACCACGGTCCACGGGTATCCGCCCGCCGCCATCATGAGGTTCATCAGGAAGCGTCCCATACGGCCGTTGCCGTCCATGTAGGGATGGATGTAGACGAACACAAAATGTCCGAGCACGACACGCACCGCCGGGTCCGTTTCATCGCGCAGCAGATCGAAAAAAACCGGCATCGCATCCAGCACCGCATCCCGGTTCAGAGGCACGTGCATGGATTGCCGGATGTGGACCGGGCCATTGCGATAACCCGCCAGGTCAGCGGGCTGGAGCAGGCCGGCGGTCACGCTCGGCGCAAACATTTCCCGGTACCACGCCCGGTGATCCTCTCGTGCGACCTCCCCGGGGTTTTCGCCCTTTAGGACCCTGCCGATGCTTTCCTGCACCGCTTGAAAGGCCTGAAAGTACCCGCGCGCCGCCATGGCGTTGCGCTGCTCACGGTCCTGCTCATTTCCGTCGGGATTCCACGTGCCGCTGCGCACCCGCTCAATCAGATCCGGTGAGACGCGATACCCCTCGATCGACAGTGAGTGATAGGCGTCGGTCACGTAGGCCTCGTCGACACTTTTCATATACACGTTGGCATTCCCCGGCAGCCCCGGCCCCTTCGGGAACCGCTCGATCACCGGTTCCCGCATCTTCTGCCACAAGAGCCTAATGCGGTTCACATACGGGGATGTCTCGCGAGCCGGCAGCGCGAGAGCGGGACGATCCTCGAAGGGATCGGTCTCACGCATGCTGTAGCCCGCGGCCGTCATCGTCTTCACGATCTCATCGGCGATGGCATCGCGGCCGTTGTTGCGGAACGCGCCTGCCAGCCGGCCGGCGATCGTGGAGTGCCCGCCCTCAAGCAGCCCCGCCAGCAGGCGGGAAGGATCTCGGACTGTCGCCAGCGCGGCGCGCACGTCGGTCGCGTGATGTGAGAAGTACTTCGGCGAGCACTCAATCAGAGCGGAGTCGACCGAGAAGATTCGCAGACCTTCTTCTTGCTGCCGGTCTGCCGCCGCAGGAAGCGCGGCACGAACATCCAGCAGGGACGTTCCATGCGGGAACGCCGTGACCTTGTTGCGGGCTCTCGGAGAGCGCACCACCAACTGCCGGGGGACCGTCCAGTTGCCGCCGTGCAGGGAGAGCGACTGCTCCGGAGAGAGCGACCAGTTCCGGCCGAAGCGCGTCTCCAGATAAGTAGCGGCGAAGGGCCAGAATGCGGCGTACCAGGCGGTACTCTCGCCCGGGGCCTCGTCGGGTCGGGACGGTATGTACCATCCCTTGATGACCTCCCGCAGGAATCCGTTCGCCACAAGCCGCTCGCGGTGCGTGCGCGTCATGTCGCGCGCTCGTATCGCGGCACCGCCATCGGCGTTTTGCAGCCCGTGCAGGACTTCGAGAGATGTCGCCAGCTTCTCTGATGGTAAGGCCATGGTGCACTTATGTTAGCTTTTGTGTCGTGCTATTATTAGCTTTTTGTGCGCTGATGTAATTAGCTTTTCATGTTGTATCATTTTTAGCGTTTTATGTCGAGCGTATGTTAGCTTAATCAGCAAACAAGGTCGACTTTGGGCCAAGAGCCCCTATTTCACAGGAACATCAGCCCGGGCGTCGAGACATTGTGGAGACGGGGCAGTCGGAATGCGTTTCAGAAAGACCAAGTCGTTGAAAAGATGGGACTTGCGTGCCGATCGGCGGCGGGAGTCGAACTGAGGCAACATTTCTAGAATCAGTAACTTACAGAAACGACCAGGCTGGGTAGGCTACTCAGCCTACCGAGTTCCACCCAATAGGTACGGCACAGGAACACGGCAACCTGCTGGTGCTGAATGCATGAAGGGTCTTGTGGTATATACTGATGGTATATATCGAGAGGAGGCCCCATGACGACAACCGCCAAGCTCTTCAGGAACGGCCGAAGTCAGGCCGTGCGCCTGCCACGAGAGTTCAGATTCGAGGGCGACCGCGTCAGGATTCGCCGGGCAGGCCGGGGTGTGCTCGTGGAGCCGATGTTCGGGGATGTGTCAGGGTGGTTCGCCGAGCTCGATCGCCTCGCGTCTGAACCATTCATGCCGGAAGGTCGGCAGCAGCCACGCACACCGAAGAGAGAAGTGTTCGATGACGACGTACCTGCTTGATACAAACGCCTGCATCGCGTTGATCAACGGCACGCAGGTCGAGGGGCGTCGCCGATTTCAGCGAGCGGTGGCCAGAGATTGCGTGGTGCTCCTGTCTGCGATCGTCGCGTTTGAACTCTGGTACGGCGTCGCCAAGAGCCAGCGCAAAGCGACCAACGCCCAGCGGCTCGAGGCGTTCCTGGCCGGCCCACTTGAGTGGACACCGTTCGACGATGACGACGCCCGCGCTGCTGGCGACGTTCGTGCGGAACTCGAGGCTGCGGGCACGCCGATTGGCGCCTACGATGTGCTGCTCGCTGCCCAGGCGCGACGCCGTGGGGCAACGCTCGTCACATCCAACGTCAGTGAGTTCCGGCGCGTCGCCGGCTTGAAGTGGGAGGACTGGGCGGTTCCTCGCCGCTGATTGCACTGGGTCACACCGATGGATCGGAGCTCAAGCCCCGCTGATCGGACGTCGTCGTCCCCGGCAAGGATAGGATTCTTCCGCTCGCTCTTCCGCGGGCGGGAAGACGTGTACCCGCGCAGGCAGAAGAGATCGCTCAGGAGGCCGAACGACGCGGGCGCATTCTCGGCGGGCGGCATCGTCTCTTGACCCGTCATAAGCGATCGACAATTCGCGCGACGGGCTTGTGTCAGAGTGCCCCGGGATCGCATTGACGAAGCGGCAGGATGCGGACGCGCGATCGATCCTCGTGGATCATGTCCAGAACGAGCTTCACGGCTGGGCCAGCGGGACTTCCTGTTCCTCAGCCCGCCACGCCGCATAGGCCAGCGCTTCCCGGATGTCCTCGGGCTCGAGGTAGGGATAGGCCTTCAGGATTTCGTCGCTGGTCCTGCCGACGGCGAGCAGGCCGACATTCGTTTCCCCTCGCGAGAGCCTGTGAATCGAGGCAACTCAAACTTCACAGCCCCGCTTTCCTGAGCCGCGCAACGAACGTCGGCTTATGGCTGTGTGCTTGGCGGAGCGCCTTGAGGCGAGGCCCGAAGTCGGCGCCACTGCGGCCGGCAGCAACGTCGCGCAGGTCGAGAAGGATGCTCACAGCCTGGTCGTAGCGCTTCGGTTGCTTGGTGCGGATCAGCGTGTCGACCTCCGCCCAGAGCTTCGGCTCGCGACCGGCGAGACCGGCGAGGTGTTTCTCTCTGGCGACGGCGACTTCGCGTTCCCGGCGGGCCTCTTCCGCCGCGCGCCTGTCAGCTTCGATGCGCCCGCGTTCCTCTGTGCGCTCCGCGGCTGCCCGGAGAAGCTGCCCCACGGTTCTTCTCCGGCCGGAACTTCTCGTAGCCTCATTCGAGCGGCTCTCGAGAAACGTCTGTCGCAAGCGAGACACGCAGGCGTGCTCGGCGTCCATGATCAGGCTCGTGATCAACTCGTCCTTTCGCTTCACATCGAGCTGGCGGACCCAGGCACGCGTCTCCTTGGGATCCGGTCCAGCAACTCGAAGCGCCGGACTCGGCTCAGCGGCCGCGTGCAACAGGTCGGCGTCGATGCGCAGAAACGCAACCAGGCTCTGCAGTGAGGCACTGAGTTCTCCGAGACCCGCCGGAACCGGCGGCTCGACGTCATCGTCGTTCAACCCGTCGGCTTGGACCCGCAGGAGCCAGCCGAGGTACATCGCCCGCAAGTCGCCTCGCGCGAGCTCCGCGCGGACCGAAATCACCGAGGACAGCTGGCCTTCATACTCGACCCACTCGTCGCCTCCCTCGTTCTCCGACACGAATGTGAGAATGACCTTGCCGTCCTTGTCGCGCACGCGTGCGCTCGCTCCGCCGCAATACTGCCTGGCGGTTGCCGGGCGGAGGAGCGTGGAGGGTAGTCGCAGCGCGAGGACGTGCCTGCCCCAGTTGGCGACGTACAGGAAGGCGTCGAAGTACTTCTCCATCCAGGCGTGCTCATCGCCTTTGAAGTTCCCCCACTCGTAGTCATTGACGAAGCTCGTCGGCGTGATCCGGGCCCTTGTGGAGTACTTCCTCAACTCGCCCATCTCCCGAGCGGTGAGCGGTCGGTCAACCGCCTGGAACTCGTAGTACTGGTACTCGCTCATGCTCTCGTGTCCTTGAGCGGCTCCGTCGGGCGCCAATGACCTAGGCGACGATGGCTTCCTCGATCATCTGATCGAGTCTCGCGTGCGACGGGGGCCTGTAGCGGACCTTTCGTGTGGGCGAAGCGCCCCGAGCTTTGGCCATCGATCTTGTCACGACGTGCCGTGGTTGCCCGTCTACCCCTCGGAAGTAGGAAGGAGTTCGCGACAGGCGTCGACGAATGCGTGGACCTCGGTTCGGACCCGCTCCACTTCCGCGGCGCTGATCTCGACGAAGTCCGAGTAGTCTGACGACAGCCGCTTCTCGAACGATCGTGGGAGAGCTCGGGCGGTGTCGGCGGGGAATTCGCCGGTCTTCACGAAATGATGTTGAAAGAGCGCGATGACCCCTGCGTGGCGTGCGGAGTCGACGTGGCGGGTCGCCAGCAAGGCGCGGGCGGCATGGAAGGCAGCGTAGTAGTAACGGTTGGCGGCTCCACGGTACGCGTGCTGTTCGGCGAGAAGGTCGCCTTCCCGGCAAGCCGCCGCGGCGCGTTCAATTCGATGTTCCGCGAGGGCGTTCGCTTCAGGACTCACAACGCGACGCCTTCACGCGTGACGGTCTGCACGAACAGGGTCGTGCGCCACACAGGATCTGTCAGGGATCCCGCCGTGACGACGCGCGGCGAGATGTAGAGATCGCGCGCGACGTTTATGTCGAACGCGATGTCGATGGCCAGGTCTTCAGCCCCCACGCGATCACCGGTGACGACGACGAGTACATCGAGATCGGAGTCCGGGCGCGCATCGCCCCTCGCCTTCGACCCGAACAGGCGAAGCTCCCGCAGGTTCGCTCCAAGCGCCGCGCGGATGCGTGTGGAAAACTCGCGAAGCGCCTCCGAATCCCGCTGCGACAGCGTAGTTCCTGCCATCGTTCGCCTCCAGTTCGGCCCATGATACCGCGCCGCAGAGTGGTCTGTGGCCGGAATCAAGCGCACGCACGGGTCGTGAACCAGACCGTCACCCACGTGCTACAGTAGGCGCGATGAGTGTGAGCTTTCGCATTGATCTCGAACGCGAAGACGATGGCCGCTGGATCGGCGAGATCGCCGACCTTCCAGGCGTGCTCTGCTATGGCGCGACCCGCGACGAGGCCGTCGCCCGCGTCCAGGCTCTTGCCCTACGCGTCCTGGCCGAACGGCTGGAGCACGCCGAAGCTCCGGCCGAACTTCTAGACGTCTCCTTCCGCGCGGCGTGAGTACCTGGCCCTCCACCCGGGCACGTCGCGTGCTCGCCGCACTGACGCGCATAGGCTGGCTGCTCAAGCGGCAGTCAGGTTCCCATCGAACCTTGAGTCGATCTGGCTGGCCGGACTGCATGTTCGCCTTCCACGACGACGAAGAGCTCGGCCCGAAGATGCTCGCGCGCGTTGCGAAGAATACGGGTCTTCGCCCCGAAGACCTGTAGTCAGCCGACGGCCTGCTCAGTGTGGGGCGTGGAATTGTCCGGAATTGTCGCCGATTCCGGGTGATCCGCTTGGCGTCGACTCATCCGACGTTCGCCGTGACTGGTAGCCGGCCACCTCCTGATTACGAAGGCCACCCCCGACCGTCCGCCTCCTGATGCTGCGCGGTTGTCTCCGGCACGACGCCAACAGCCGCAGAGGTCTCGCACATCGGCCGAGCCTTGACGTTTGAGCTTGCCGTGCGATATACCTAATCTTGTACATCATATGAGGAGTGGCTCCATGGCACAGACGGCAACGCTTCACATCAAAGTCGAACCCGCCGTGGCCCGGGGCCTGAAGCAGGTGGCCGGGCGACGACGGGTCACCGTGGGCGAGTTGGTTCGGCAGGCCGTCCAGACCTGCTATCAGACGGAATGGTTGGGGCTGACGGCCGCACAGCGGCAGGCGTTGGAGGCCTACCGGGGCGGGTATGTCAGCCTCGGGAAGCTGGCCGAGGCGATGGGGCTTTCGCCGCTCGCGGCGAGGGAGTGGCTTAGCGAGCGCGGCATCCTGCAAAACACGGTGTCCGCCAAGAACGACCTGGCCCATGCCTGAGGACGCGGGCTGGTTCTTCGACAGCGTGACGCTCTTCAACTTTGCGCTGGCTGCCGGGCTCCACGTGTTGGTTGGGCGCTATCGCGGACGTGGCTTCGTGGCCACCCAAGTGGTGGACGAACTGACACGCGGTGTAACCGCAGGGTACGGGGCCCTGGTCGGCTGTCTGGATCTCGTAGACCACGGCATCCTGCGGGTGGTGTCGCTCGATCGGTCCGAACGGAGGATCTACCGGCAACTAGTCGCGCACCTGGGTGCCGGCGAGGCCGGCACGATCGCGGCGGCCCATCGTCGGCACGGCGTCGTGGTCACCGACGACCTGGCCGCCCGGCGGACCTGCGCCGACATGCGCATTACGGTAACCGGAACCATCGGCATCTTGCGTGCGTCGGTTGGCGACGGTGACTTGCTTCTGGCCGACGCGAATGATTTGCTCCGTGGCATGATCGAGGCCGGGTTCTATTCGCCCATCGACCGGCTCACTGCCGGCTAGCGCCCACGGCCACGGACGCGAGGCCCAGCGGGGGCTGTCCAATCCACACCCATTTGGGGCTACTCGCTGGAATCGTACATTGTGTGTGGGTAGCCCAGCCGAAGCTCTCGCGGTGACATGGAAGTGCCCGCCTCCGCGCTTCGCGCTACGGCGGGGCAGCCTTCGCCTCATATGAGAGCGAAGGCTGGCGTCCCCACCGGGAGATGAAGATCGCCCCCCAGTTACTGAAACGCGAGGAGTTGACCATGCGAATCAACTGGCGGGAAGTGTTCAAGTTCTTTTCGGGTGCAGCGTTCGCCGGCACGATGGCGAACGGCTATCTGTTCCTGTACGACATCTCCGTGCCGGTGCCGCTTTTCGGATTCACGATCTCCCCACGTCTGTTTGGCGTGAGAGCGGTCGTGTCAGTCGTCTTATGCGGCGTGTTCTTTTACTTCGGCTACGTGAAGCCACATCAACAGTCCCGCTGAAGACAACCCTCGCTTTAGAGTGGCAAGTGGCTTGGCGAGTAGACGCAGCCGAGACGAGGCTGGCCGAGAACCGGCAGACTGTTTGGCTGGCGTCCCCACCGGGATTGGTGAAGATGGTGCGCGGCCAGTTCCGTCGGGCGGCGTAGTCCGTGGTCGGCAAGCCTGCGTGATCGGTGGACGGGGGGCAGGACCTGCTCCGCGCGCGGGGCCTGTCGGCCCAGGCGGACGCCACGCTCCGGGCGGTCCGGGAGCAGGAACGCCAGCGGCTCGCCGTTGAGCTTCGACCGCAACGCGACCGGCTCCTGCGCGCCAGGCCGCGCAGTCAACCCGCCCACCAGATCGGATCAACGCTCAGGCTCGAACCGTCACTTCTTGTTGAACTGCTCGACCAGCCAGGTAGCCACCTGCGGCATCACGATTGGATAGTACTCCACCGCGCAATGCTCGCCGAGGCCGAGCAGCCACAGATCGCCCACCTTCGCCGCCTCATAGGTCGACATCAGGTCCGCGACCTTCCGGAGTGTGGCAGCCGTCCGCTCGTTCGGAATGGTGACCGAGAACGGCAGGCCGCCGCGCAACGCGATCTGGCGGTAGAAGACCCGAATCGCTTCTGTGGGCGTAATTCCGAGTCGGGAGAGGACAGCCTCCGCCTTCTCCTTCGTCTGGGGCTCCATCCGGGCATGCACCACTGCGGTCTTCATGCCGACAGTGTGTCACATATGCAACACAGCTACGAGCGGATTCAGCCAGCCCGCCAGCGTCCCAAGCGCCCGCGAGTCGGAGATCTGCTCGGCCATCGGCGCCGTCCAGGTGATCGGCGTCCAGATCGATCGACTGGCGCGTCCTGCAAATCCGGAGACGCCTAGCCGTGGAAGTGCGGATGCAGCTCGTCGGCGGCAACGAACCGACTCGCCTGCCGGATGATAGCCCGTAGAGTGCCGGTGTCCAGCTCCCGGTGAGCCGGAATGGTCAGGATCTGGCGCCCGGACGGCGTGGCTCGGACGAGCTTGATGTGGCTGCCGCGCTGGGAGACGACGCGGAATCCGAAGTTGCCGAAGATGCTGACGACCTCGTCGCCGGAAAGCCTACGAAGCTTTGGCATACGACGGCTGCACCTCGATCGTCACGAGCAAAGTCGGGCACTCCCGCAGACCAAAGTCCGAGGGGTCTTCACCTTCGAGGTGGAGCGAGACCGCCGCGCGCAAGTTCTCGATGGTCTCATCGACGGTGGCGCCTTGCGTCACGACCGCGACCTCCAGGCACTCACCGACAAACCCGGACTCGTCGCCTCGGCGGATCGTGGCGGTGATGTTCTGACGCAACTCAGGCATCGCTTCCCTCGGGACAATTGTAGCCCGTCGTGCGGTCCTGCTGGCATCTGAATCTGGTGAGCGCGTCGGGAGTCGGGACCCGCGTCCGATTCGGATGCACGATTTTGGCCGAATAGCACGAGGCGAGGTCTCAGAGACACCAAGACCGCTCGCTTCCTGCGGAAGCTGCGGCTTTGGCGTGTCTGAAGAAGTTTGGAGGCGGCGGGAGTCGAACCCACACCAGAGATGGACCCCACGGGATTGGGAGTCCTGTACACCCGGGAGCAGCCGGTCATGAGTTCAGGAATGCTCAGGGCGCGGGCCGGGGCGACGGGACCGTCTCAGATTCGAGACGCACCGCGGCGCGCATCCTCTGTCCCGACGATTCTGAACGCGGCGCGTCGGGTACGGCAGCCGCTGCTGCGACGGCATTCTTGCGGGGCCGTCCGCGCGGAATCATTGGCCTACCTCGCTGGATCCGGACTCGCCTCAGGGCTGCAGCCAGTCTGTGACCGGCAACGACGCCGGCGTCGGTCACCCAGACCTACCTCTTGATCGGATAAGGCGGCGGCGCTGGCACAGGCAACGGCTTCGTCTTGATCTGTTCCAAAAGGTATTTCACCGCCGCATCCAGTTGCGCGTCCTGGCCGTTGAAGGA
>CAYHRK010000129.1:0-10191 GCA_964358795.1 uncultured Vicinamibacterales bacterium | reverse complement strand
TCTAGCACAGCTCCGCCTCAAACCGGCGAGTCCTCTCGCGGTCGATCACCGCTATCCCGTCATTCCCGCGAAAGCGGGAATCCAGAACCTGGACCCCCGCC
This sequence comes from uncultured Vicinamibacterales bacterium, assembly GCA_964358795.1. GTDB lineage: Bacteria > Acidobacteriota > Vicinamibacteria > Vicinamibacterales > JAKQTR01 > CAYHRK01. The sequence continues at coordinate 10,090 of CAYHRK010000129.1, read as the reverse complement.
TTCGCGGGGGTGACGAAAAAGGCGCCTAACTTTTACTGGTGATGAGCCGATCCAACTGCGCCAGCCTGTCGTTGGACCCGATCAGCGCCAGCACATCGCCCTGTTCGATACGGTCGTCGGCGGCTGGGCCCACGTTGGTGATCTCGCCGTCGCCGGTGCCGGTTTTGCGCTTGATGGCAATCAACGTCAGGCCGAAACGGTTGCGCAGCTGCAGCTGGCGCAGCGACTTGCCCACGAAGTCGGGCGGGGCTGGCAGCTCGATGATGCCGAAGTCTCTCGACAGCTCGATGTAGTCGAGCACGTTGGGCACGACGAGGCTGTGGGCCAGCCGTATCGCCATCTCGCGTTCGGGGAAGATCACGCGCGACACCCCCAGTTTCTCGAGAATGCGTCCGTGCAGAGGCGTGACGGCCTTGGCGATGATGCGCGGAATGCCCAACTCCTTTACCAGCATCACGACGAGCAGACTGGCCTCGATGTTTTCGCCGATGGAAATCACGGCCACGTCCACTTCCTGGATGCCGGCCTGGCGCAAGGCACGCTCGTCTGTGGCGTCTAGTTGGGCCGTGTTCGAGACGAGGTCGGCAAGCTTCTGCACCCGTTCTTCGTTGCCATCGATGCCGATCACATCCTGGCCCAGTTCGGTCAGCGTGGTGGCGATGGCCGATCCGAACCGGCCCAGGCCGATGACAGCGAATGAAAGTTTGGCCATTAGCCGATTAACACCTTTCCTTCGGGAAATCGCACCCGCGGCTGGGCTGTGGCGCCGGCAAGCGCCACGGCCAGGGTCAGGGGGCCGACGCGTCCCATGAACATCATGGCCATAATGAGCAGCTTGCCGACCGGTCCAAAGAAGCCCGACAGGCTCAGAACACTGCCGGGAAGCCCCATGGACAGTCCCACCGTGCCAAACGCCGAGGTGGTCTCATAGAGAGTGCGCAGCAAGTCCTGCCGCTCGGCGATGAGCAGCAGGCCAGACACCACATTGACGCCCAGAAACGCAATCAGGGCTACCGCAAAGGCGCGGCTGATGGTGTCTGCCGTCAGCCGCCGCCGGAACATCGTCACATCCCGGTAGCCACGTACAGTAGTCCAGATGGCCGTCACCATGATGCCGAACGTGGTGGTCTTCACGCCGCCTCCCGTGCCGCCCGGCGAGGCGCCGATGAACATCAGCACAATCATCAGGAAGAGCGCCGGCGTGGTCATGTCGCCAATGCTGAGCGTGTTGAAACCGGCCGTCCGCGGAGTCACCGCCTGGAAGTAGGCGGCCAACAACTTCTGTCCGAACCCGAGTGGCCCGAGCGTGAACGGGTTGCTCCATTCCAGCACGAGGATGCCGAAGGTGCCGCCGGCGATCAGGGACACGGTGATCGCCAGCACCAGCTTCGTGTGCGTGGTGAGACCCGGGCCGCGCCGCTGGCGCAGATGCAGCATCTCGGAGAGGACCAGGAAGCCCAGGCCGCCGCAGATGATCAGGGAGGTAATCACCAGGTTGATCGTGAGGTCGCCACGATAGCCCACCAGATTGTCGGAGAACAATGCGAACCCCGCGTTGTTGAACGCCGACACCGAGTGAAAGAGCCCCAGGTACATCCCCTGGCCCCAGCCCACATCCTGCGCGAAGCGCACACCCATGACGAGCGCGCCCAGCCCTTCAAAACTGAACGTGAGCAGGGCCACGGTGCCGACAAAGCGCAGAAGTCCCTCCAGCGTCTGCACGTTCAACGCGTCGGCCAGCGTCAGACGCTCGTGCATCGACGCGCGCCGGCCGAAGGCCGCCATGATGAGCGTCGAGATCGTCATGTAGCCCAGGCCCCCGGCCTGAATGAGCAACATGAGGACGATCTGGCCGAATGTGGACAAGTCCTTCGGCGGGTCGATCACAATCAGACCGGTGACGCACACCGCCGAGGTGGATGTGAAAAACGCATTCAGGATCGAGATGCGGTGCCCGGGTGCGGCGGCGGCGGGCAGACTCAGCAGAATGCCGCCGACGGTCAGCAGGCCCAAGATGTGCAGGGACAAGAGCTGAGCCGGAGAGAGCGGACGTTTCCGCACGTACGGAAATCATAGCACTGGAACAAGTTCGTCTGTAGACGGGCGTGCGGGCGTGAGTGTCCGTGTACAATCGCTCGATGGAGCTCTCCAATCGCGTCGTGCTGATCACCGGGCCCAGGCGGATCGGGGCCGTGCTGGCCAGCGAAGCCGGTTCGCGCGGGGCCGATGTGGCGCTCAGCTTCCACCGCTCTCGCCAGGAGGCCGAACAAGCCGTCTCTGCCATCCGGGCCACGGGTCGCCGTGCCATCTGCGTACAGGCCGATCTGTCGAACGGCCCGGCGTGCCGCCTGTTGATAGACGAGACCGTGCGGCAGTTGGGCCGGCTCGACGTGCTGGTGAACATGGCCTCGCACTACGCGGCCACGCCGTTCGACCAGTTGGATGAGACGCTGTTTGACACGGGCCTGGCCGTCGATCTGAAAGCGGCCTTTCTCTGCTCGGCGGCCGCGGTGCCTCATCTGCGCGCCGCTGGCGGTGGCCGCATCATCAACGTATCGGACTGGCTGCCGGCAAGCGGGCGGGCGCGCTACAAGAATTACCTGCCGTACTACGTCGCCAAGGGTGGCGTGATCGCCCTCACCGAGGCGCTGGCCCTGGAACTGGCCGGGGACCAGATTCTGGTGAACGCCGTGGCGCCAGGACCGATCCTGGCGCCACCCGATCTGGACGACGAGGAGATCAGAGCCGCAGAACGGGCGACGCCACTTGGGCGCTGGGGCGGCGAATCAGAAATCGTGAAGGCCGTGATGTTCCTGATCGAATCGGATTTCGTCACCGGCGAGGTGCTCCGGGTCGATGGCGGGAGGCACCTTCGGTAGCTACCCCGGCTTCCGCAGGGGTGACGAATCTACTTGGTCTTGACCTTGTAATCGGCCGGCACCTTGAACAGGTCGTCCGCCAGCGCCTCGGTAGACACGCTCGTTACCGTCGTGGTGAGGTTCATGGCGCCCATCTTGTTCATCATGCCCGCCATCGGGCCGCCCTCGAACGACATGTTGAGTTCCTGCGCGTACAGGACGCCGCCCGTTTCGGCGATGGCTCGGTACATTTCGGCCATGCCCTTGGCCTGCGCCGGCTGAGCCTTGGCCTGCTGGGGATCGGAGAAGAAGAACCCCTTCGATGCCGCCGCCTTGAAGAACGCGGCGAAGTCGGCACCGCCGGCCGCGCCTTTCGCGATCCACGCCGGGCCCCCCATGGTGATCGTCATGCCTTCCATCTGCGTCGGCATCGAGATGGTGATGTCGTAGCCGGAGCAGTTCTCCCCGGCGATCTGCTTGGTCTGGCCGTTGGCCTTGAACGACATCGTTGCCTCGGCCGTGCCCACGCTTTTCTGCAAATCGGCTGCGATCTTCTGGATGTCGTAGACCTCGGCCTCGCGCTTCTTGGTGTTCAGCATGATCGACTTCTGTGCGTCCAGATCCAGAATGGACACGATCACGTCGTTACCAATCTGCATCTCGGTCCGCATCTTGAGACCCTTGATGTACGTAATGACCTGGCCATTGCCGCTGGTCATCATCATCTTGCCCGACTGGGTCGCCTTGACCGTGACATCAGCATGGAGGGGTACGGCAACCAAGGCTACGGCCGCCATCCCCAGCAGGAATCGCTTCATGTGTCCTCCTCGACAACATCCTCTGAACCTCTTCGAAGTATACAATACGGCCAATGCTCACCAGCGGAGCGCCGCCTCTCACTGCCGAGCCCTCTCGCGATCGGTCACCGCTTTCCTGTCATGCCCGCGGGCGCCTTCGCTCGGCTTCGGCGGCCCAAGCACGCGGGAATCCAGTCCTGGACCCCCGCCTTCGCGGGGGTGACGAAACACGTGCTCTCTCCGGTACGAAGAAGCGCATCAACGATGTCTAGTTCAGCAACTGTCGACCGTCTGCGCGCCATTCCCGCGCTCGATTTGTGGACGCCGCCATCGCCCCTGCACGAACTGACGCGTCTACGCGAGGCACTGGGCGGCGGGCCGCGTCTCTTCATCAAGCGCGACGATGCGATTCCGTTTGGATTTGGGGGGAACAAGGTTCGTAAGATCGCGCTGGTGGCCGCGCGGCAGGAAGCGATTCTCGTGGACCAGACATACACGGCCAAGGCTCTGGCCGGCCTGATGGCGCATTGGCGCCGCGGATCGTTTGCCGGCGCCCACACGGTGCTCTTCTGGCACACAGGGGGCAGGTAGGGCTGTTCACATGACCACACTCTCCTTCCTCGGCGCCGCACGATCGGTGACCGGATCCAAGCACCTGGTGCACACCGGCGACCGGCGCATCCTGGTGGATTGCGGCCTGTTCCAGGGACTGAAAAGCCTGCGCGAGCGCAACTGGGCGGCATTGCCGATCGCGCCGTCCACCATCGATACGGTTGTCCTGACGCACGCGCACATCGACCACACGGGGTATCTCCCGCGCCTGATCAAGCAGGGCTTCCGCGGTCGCGTCTTCTGCACGCCGGGCACGGCCGATCTGTGCCGCATCATGCTGCCCGATGCCGGGCGGCTGGCCGAAGAAGACGCGCGCGCCGCCAACCGCGGCGGCTACAGCAAGCACGCGCCGGCCTTGCCGCTGTTTACGGAGGACGATGCCTTCAAGGCCCTCGAGCACTTGCAGCCGGTCGGCTACCAGCGGGTGATGCCGGTGGGCGGCGACGTCACCATCGAGTTCCTTGACGCCGGTCACTTGCTGGGATCGGCGTTCGTCCGCATGCGGCTCGAGGGCGATGGCGGGCGCAACATCCTGTTTGGCGGCGATCTTGGCCGCTACAGCCGTCCGGTGCTGCCAGATCCCACGCCGGTGGCCGAGGCCGATGTGCTGCTCGTGGAATCCACCTACGGCGATCGGTTGCACGAGGCGGACGATGACGGGGAGAGACTGGCGGGGATTATCAGCGCTACCGTGGCGCGCGGCGGCAAGGTGATTATCCCGGCGTTTGCCGTGGGCCGCGTGGAAGAAGTGCTCTACTGGCTCAAGCGCCTCGAGGACGCCCATCGCATCCCCGTGGTGCCGGTGTATCTGGACAGTCCCATGGCGGTGCACGCGCTGCACCATTACGCCTCGCACAGCCGCGATCTCGACCCCGATGTGCAGACCACCAGAGGGCAACTGCCAGCCTTCGCCACGCGCCGGTTCACCGCCATTTCGTCGCCCGTGCAGTCGAAGGAAGTCCAGTCGTCGCCCGCGCCGTCCATCGTGGTGTCGGCCAGCGGCATGGCCACCGGAGGACGGGTGCTCTTTCACTTGAAGGCCGCGCTGCCCAATCCGCGGCACACCGTGCTCTTCGTTGGGTACCAGGCCGAGGGCACACGCGGCCGGCAATTGCTGGACGGCGCCCCCGAGGTGAAGATTCACGGCGAGTTCGTGCCGGTCGGAGCCAGCATCGCCCGCATCGACTCGATGTCGGCTCATGCCGACGCCAATGAGATCCTCCGGTGGCTTGGCGGGTTCACGCGCCCACCGACGATGACCTATCTGGTTCACGGTGAACCGACGGCCCAGCAGGCGCTTGGCGAACGCATCACGAAGGAGCTTGGATGGCCGCTTCACGCACCCGACTACCAGGAGCAGGTCACGATCTGATCGACCAGCCAGCCTATCTGCCGATCGAGGTGTTGCTGGTGCTTGCCACAGTGGCGGTCCTGACGCCACTGGTGTTGGGACTGTGCGCGTTTGTGCCCGCCACCCGGCGCCAGGCTGGCGTGCTGCTGCCATGGGCGGCGACACCCGCGCTCGTGCTGGCGGTGGTGAGCTACGGTCCGGCGTGGGGAGGTCTGGTCCCGTGGCTGCTGCTGGGATCGGGCGTGGGGCTCGACTTGGCGGGTCGCGTGTGCCTGTTGTGCCTGGGGCTGACGTGGACGCTGTCGGCTCTGTCGGCGCGGCCCTGGCATCTCCACGACGCGGCCGGCAGCCGTCTGGCCGGGTTTTTCCTGCTCGCCATGGCCGGTCACATTGGCTTGACGCTCTCGCAGGATGCCGTCACGTTCTGCGTCTGCTTTGCCATCATGAGTGGTGCGGCTTACGGGCTCGTGGTGCACAACGGCTCGCCCGACGCCAAGCGCGCAGGCCGCCATTACATCTACATGGTGGTCGCTGCCGGAGTCCTGCTCGGTATAGGCCTGGTGGTTGCCGTCGACAATGCGGGTTCTTTCGATCTAGCGATGTTGTCGCGAGGGATGCTCGGCGCCAGGAGCGGCCTGATTGCCACCACCGCGTTTCTACTGGCGTTTGGCGTGCTGGCCGGGTTAGTGCCGATGCACGGGTGGTTGCCCTCCGGCTTGGCTGTGGTGCCTGGAGCAGCCGCGGCGGCGCTGAGCGCAGCTTTCAGCTTGACGGCGGCGTTGGGCTGGCTGCGCTTTGTGCCGCTGGGCCCCGTCGCGCTTCCCGATTGGGGTTTTTCCTGCCTGGCCGTAGGTTTGATCTCGGTGGGATATGGCGTGATGCAGGGGCTTCGACAGCGCAATCCGGCGGCGCTGCTCGGCTGGTCTACGGTGAGCCAGATGGGCGTCGTAGCCACGGCCATCGGCATGGCGTTTGTCGCGCCTGGGGCGGCCGCCGCGCTGAAAGTGGCCGTGGTGGTCTATGCGGCCCATCATGCGCTTGCGAAAACCGCACTCTTTCTTGGCGCCGACGCGGCCGGGGCTGCTAGCGAAGCGTCGCCTCACACGGCCGAGCGCGCTCGCGAGCGATCGGCGTCGGGAGCGGCACCGCCACCCCGTCATTCCCGCTCTCCCTCCGTCATTCCCGCGAACGCGGGAATCCAGAACTGGACCCCCGCCCCGCATCAAGTGCGGGGCAAGCTTATTGCGGGGGTGACGAAAGACCTGCTGCACTTGGAACGAGATAGCCAAAGGACGATGTCTGGTCCAGCGCACAGATCCCGCACGCTGTGGGTCGCCATCCTCGCGGTGCCGGTGCTGGTGTTGGCGGGTGCGCCTCTGACCAGCGGTGCCATGTCGGCGGCCGTGCTGGCGCACGCACTTGGCCTGAGCGGCATGCGCTCGGCAGGAACGCTCATCACCCTGGTGTCGCTGGCCTTGGCTGCCCATACCGTGTTGATGTGCCGGTTTCTGCACCTGCTCGTACAACAGCAGCCTGCTCCGGCCCGCGCCGCGATTCCATGGGCCTGGACCTGGGTTGTGGTGGCGACGGCCGTTTCGTTGTTGTCGCCATGGTTGGTGCTGAGGTTGGCGGCCGACCCGGCGGAAGCCATCACGCTGTCCACGCTGTGGCCGGTCGTAGCCGGTGTGGCAGCCGGAGCCGCAGCAGTCGCTACTTCGGAATGGAAAACGCCGTTGTCGAGTCCGCCGTGATCTTCTGGTAGTCGGTGTATTCGGACACCTGGTCGATGTTGATAGCTTGACCAGCAGCACGCGACCCTGCTGTACAATCCGAACCAGATGTCCGCACCCATCGAGCCGGCGCTCAGCCCGTTGCACGCGCAGCCTGAATTCGGCCCCATCCTCGCGCGCCTGGCAGACCGGCCTCGATGACCATGCCAGCCTTGCGTCTGCGCTACGTGGCTCGCCTGCTTCGTGCGTCCCTTATCGCAACGCTGGCAGTCGCGGCGGCAGGCTGCCCGCCGGAAACCACGTTCAACCTCGGCAAGGCTGAACCGGTTTCCGACGGCGTGCAGTTGTATCGCCTCAGCGATCCGAGCCTGTTGAGTCCGCCGGGCGCTGTGGCGGTGCAGATACTCCGGCTCGATCCATCGAAGGTTGACCTGCAGAGCGCCACCGCTCAGGATCGAGTGGTGGCGCTCGAGACCGTGCCAGAGATGGCGGCACGCCACCACGCGCTTTGCGCGATCAATGCCGGCTTTTTCGTGGTGAAGAACGGCGATCCGGCCGGCGTGCTCGAAGTTGGCGGCGAACTGGTCAGCGACAGCACGTTGACGCGCGGAGCCATCGGCATCCTGCGGCGGCGGGGCCAGCCGGTACGGCTCCTCTTCGACAGGGTCAGCGCATCGGTGGCGCTTCGCTACCGGAGCGGCGACGAGGAATTCACCGTCCCGATTGACGGTGTCGACACCACACGCGAGCGCAGCAAGGCCATGTTGTACACGCCGCGGTTCGGCCCCGACAGCGACACCGCCAGCACGGGTGTGGAGTGGCAGTTGGGCGGCTCTCCGTTGCGGGTGCTCGATCGGCGGCCAAACGCCGGCAAGACGCCGATTCCCCGAGACGGCGCCGTGCTGTCGTTTGGCGGGACGGTGCTGCCGACCAGCCTCGAACACCTCGATCGCGATCAAGTGGTTGCGCTGGACACCCGGTTCCAGACCACTCGGGGGTCGTTGCCGGAGCAGTGGGCCGAGGCCGCCGACGTAGTGGGCGGGGCGGGCCTGCTCGTGCACAAGGGCCGTGCGCTTGCCGACTGGAGCGAGGAGAAGTTGCGCCAGGGTTTCAACACGGAGCGCCACCCGCGCACGATCATCGGCACGTCGAAGAACGGGACGATCTGGCTCATCACCGTGGACGGGCGCAATCCGCAGGTCAGTCTTGGGATGACCTTCACCGAATTGCAGCATCTGGCGGCTGGCCTGAACCTCGTGAACGCGCTCAACCTCGATGGGGGCGGGTCCACCACCATGGTGGTGAACGGGAAGATCGTGAACCACCCCTCGGACGCGGCCGGGCCGAGGAAGGTCAGTGATGGGCTCATCGTGGTGCCGAGACGATGATTGATAGCTGTGGCAGCCGTTTCAAAACCGTCCGGGTCCTGTCCGCGATCAGCCCAACCGTCCTCGGGCCGACAAACATGATCACGGCTGACGGCCCTGCGGGCGGGCGGGCGCCCAATCCCACCCCAGCGCGCAGGCGTGCGCGCCGGGGACCCCGGGGATCGCGGCCACCCGCCCAGGTTTTGAAACCAGTCGCAGTCCAGTAGACAGTAGGTCGCGATGTCCGACTCAATCCTCCGATCCGAAATCTTCGAGCAGCCCGAGGTGTTGCACCGGCTGTTGACCGACGGTGTGGCCGAGGTGGAGGCGATCGCCGCGCACCTGCGGGACCGGGATGTGCGTCACATCGTGATTGCGGCGCGCGGCTCGTCGGACAACGCGGCCCGTTACGCGCAATACGTGTTTGGGGCCTACAACAGGCTCACGGTGACGCTGGCCACGCCGTCCCTGTTTACCCGCTACCTGGCTCCGCCGCGGATGACCAATGCGCTCGTGATCGGCATCTCGCAGTCTGGTCAGTCGCCCGATCTGGTCGCTGTTGTGGAGGAAGGACGCCGTCAGGGTTGTCCGACACTGGCCATCACCAACGTGGCGGACTCACCGCTCGGGGCCACGGCCGACCATGCGCTGGCGTTGCGAGCCGGACGCGAACAGAGCGTGGCGGCCACCAAGACCTACACGGCGCAACTGACGGCGCTGGCGATGTTGTCCACCGCCCTGGCGCAAGACGAGGCGCGGCGTCTGGAACTGGCGCGCGTCCCCTCGCTGGCGGCCAGCGCTCTGGGCGTAGACGACGAGGCGATTGTGGCAGCGGCCGAAGCGTTGAAGGGCGCAGGACACGGCGTGGTGCTGGGCCGGGGCTTCAATTTCGCCACCGCCTTCGAGATCGCGCTGAAGGCCAAGGAGCTGGCCTGCGTGGCCGTGGAGCCCTACTCGTCGGCCGATTTCCAGCACGGGCCCATCGCTCTGATCGAAACGGGATTCGCGGCCATCGTTGTGAATGTCGCGGGAGCCGTCAGCCACGAGGTGGACGACCTGCTGCGCGACATTACGGGGCGCGGCGCGCGGCCCGTGGTGCTGTCGAACTTGCCGTCATCGCTGGCGCTGGCCTCGGCGCCCATCGTGCTGCCAGACGCGCTGCCGGAATGGCTGTCGCCGATTGTGGCCATCATGCCGGGCCAACTGCTGGCTTTTCACTTGAGCCGACTGCGCGGTTTCGACCCCGACCGTCCGCGCGGCCTTCACAAGGTGACAAGGACAACGTAAGGACTTTTCGGTCCTTCCCGCTCTCCCGTCGTCATTCCCAAGAATGCGGGAATCCAGAGTCCTGGACCCCCGCTTTCGCGGGGGTGAC
>CAYHRK010000128.1:0-10245 GCA_964358795.1 uncultured Vicinamibacterales bacterium | reverse complement strand
GGCGTCAAGGAGGCCGGCGTCATCGGCGTGCCCGATGACCTGCTGGGCAACGCCATCAAGGCCTTCGTGATCCTCGAGGAGGACGCGACGCTCACCGAGCAGAGCATCAAGATCGAGTGCCAGAGCCGGCTCGAGAACTTCATGGTCCCGAAGCACGTGGTGTTCGTCACCTCGCTGCCGCGGACCACCACCGGCAAGATCGCCAGAGCCGAATTGTCCTGAAGGTACGTGTTGTCGGGCGGGTTCCGAGCACCCGCCACCGGGAGTCATCGCATGCAGACAGAAGAGACGCTTCGTCAGTTTGTCACCACCAACTTCTATGTGGCCGATCCGCAGACGTTGTCGAATGACGACTCGCTGCTCGACGCGGGCATCATCGATTCGACCGGGGTACTCGACCTGATTGGATTCCTTGAGCGGGAGTTCGGGGTGACGGTGGCCGACGAGGACATCGTGCCGGAAAACCTCGATTCCATCTCGCGACTCGGCGCGTTTGTCTCGAAGAAACGCGCGGCGTAGGCCTCGCCGCATGGGAGATCCAATGGAACACCGTCGTTCGCCGAATCCTCAGGCCGGCCGGTCGACGGCGCGGTTACGATTTTCAGTCCTGGCTGTGGTCGCAAGCGTCTCGATCGCCGCTCTTGCGCAACCGGTGTCCGCGCCCCTGATTCAACCCGTCGATCTGGTGTATCAGGGCGCGTTCCGCCTCCCGCCGCGCGCGCCTGACGAAGCCAGTTTCGACTTCGGAGGCACCGCGCTTGCCTACAACGCCGCCCGTGATTCGCTGTTCATCGTCGGTCACGACTGGTTTCAACGTGTCGCGGAAATCAACATCCCGGGGGCGACCAAAAGCGCCACGCCAGGTGGTCTAACGGCGGCGACCGTGCTCCAGGCTCCGGTCGATTCGCTGAGGGGCCGGATCGGCCAGATCGGCAGTGGCACCGCGAAGATCGGTGGCCTGCTCGTCTGGGGCGACTCGCTCGTGGCCAGCGCCTATCTCTATTACGACGGCACCGGCGGCCAGGTCCTGTCTCACTTTCGCGGCGGCCTCGAGCTGACTCGTTCGGCCGACCCGGTCGGTCCCGTTCAAGTCGGATCTGGGCCGGCAGGCTTCGTGTCCGGGTACATGACCCCGATCCCGGCAGAGTGGCAAGCGCAGCTCGGCGGGCCGGCGCTGACCGGACAGTGTTGTCTGTCGATCATCAGCCGGACCAGTTTCGGGCCTTCGGTCAGCGTGTTCGATCCGGCCAGAGTCGGAGTCACGTCACCGGTGCCGGCCACGCGTGTGCTGGGATACCCCGAAGACCACCGAACACTTGGCGATTGCGATGCGCAGGGCACCCTGTTCAACTGCGCGACCACCATGGCGGGTGTGGTGTTTCCGGCGGGAACTCGCAGCGTGCTGTTTTTCGGCCGGCAGGGTCTCGGTCCCTACTGCTACGGCGAGGGCAGCGCGTGCGGCGATCCAGCGTCGACCTCGAAGGGCACCCATGCCTACCCGTACGCGTATCAGGTCTGGGCCTACGATGTCCTGGACTTGATCCTGGTGAAGAACGGCCGGAAAAAACCCTGGGAGATCCGCCCGTACCGAACCTGGACCTTCGAACTCCCCTTCCAGCATTCCTCACGGCAACTGAATGGCGTCGCGTACGATCCGGTCAAGGGCCGCGTGTTCGTGTCGGCCGCCTACGGAGATGAGGGTCGGCCGATCATTCACGTATTCCGCCTGGCGAAATAGCAAATGTCGCCCCCGCATTAAGCTTGCCCCGCACTTGATGCGGGGCGGGGGTCCAGGATTCTGGATTCCCGCATCCTTGGGCCGCCGTAGCCGAAGGCGCCCGCGACGTCCGCCTGTCGGCCCCTCACGACGGGTACGACGTTGAGATCTGCCACACCCATCCATGTGCGCTGTTCTTTGACCGAGAGCACGGCCACCGGGCTCGCGCGAACGATGCGCTGCGTCGGGTTGTGACAGACGTTGCAGAACACGTGATACTGCCCCCGCGTCAGGTGCGCTTGAAAGCCGAACTCGATGTTCCGTTTGACGCCTTTCTCGAGCGGGTCGATGCCCAATTCCTGACTCGTAAAACTGCCGTCATAGACCACGAGGTTATCCGTCGATCGAATCAGCCCGAATCCGAACGTCACGTCCGTGACGGTGGTCTGCGGCAGATAGCCGACCCGCAAGGTCAGCCGAGCGCCCGGTTCGACGACCGTGACCTCGCAGCCGCGAGAATCGACAAGTGTGGGGTTGACGATGTCCACGAGATCGCCTGCGTTGGACCGGTGCGGACTCCCCATACTCCTCACGTAGGTCTCGATGACTCTTTCCACGGGACCGGACGCCTCCGATGTGCCCTTCAAGTAGAGCGCACGGTCGCAGAGGGTCGAGATCGCCTGCAGATTATGTGAAACGAACACGATTGCCACACCGCTTCGGCGAAATTCGATCATCCGGTCGACGCACTTCTGCTGAAACGCCATATCGCCGACGCTGAGTACCTCGTCGATGATGAGCGCGGCGGGATTCAAGTGCGCGGCGATCGAGAATCCCAGTCGAGCGTTCATTCCGGAGGAGTACCGTTTGACTGGGGTGTCGATGAATTCCGCGACACCGGCAAAGTCGATGATCTGCTCGAGCTTGCGGGTGATCTCGGCGCGCTTCATGCCCATGATGGCGCCTTGCAAGTAAATGTTCTCCATGCCGGTCAGGTCGGGATGGAAGCCCGCCGCGACCTCGATCAACGCCCCCGCCCGACCCCGAATCTCGCAGCGGCCACGCGTGGGTTTCAAGATGCGCGTGAGGAGTTTCAACACCGTAGACTTGCCGGCGCCATTGGGACCGATGATGCCGAGCGCTTCCCCGGGCGCGACCTCGAACGAGACGTCTCGGAGCGCCCAGAACTCCGAAGCCGACTCGAGATCGGTCCGCGAGCGGCCGGACCCGCGCCGGACGAGTGAGGGAATCAGGTCCCGTAGGCTGTTGTGCCGTTCGCCCCGGCGGAACTTCTTCCAGACCCCGTCAAAGACGACCACTGAGTTGCCCACTTAGACACTCTCCGCGAATTCGAATTCGGATCGATGAAAAAAGACCCAGGACCACGCCAGCACGATGACGGACACGAACGCCGTGATCCAGAACGCCGGCCCGGGCCACGCTCCTTGCAGCAGCACCTGACGATACGCGTCGACGATCGGTGTCATCGGATTGAGCGCGAGCACGCCACCCAGGCGCCCCCCGACCAGTTGCACGGGGAACACGACCGACGTCACGAACATCCAGATCGTCAGGACGATTTCGAAGAGGTACTTGACGTCTCGGTAGAACAGGTTGCCCATGCCGAGGAGCAGCGCGATCCCGGTGGTGAAGGCTACCTGCACGACGATCACGATGGGGAGCAGCAGGGCGGTCGGCGTGGGATGCACGCCATAGTACGCCATCAGGGCCGCCAGGACGACGCTCGCGATGGCCGCATCAACCAGCGACACGACCACGGCGGAGAACGGGAAGATCTCGCGGGGAAAGTAGACTTTCGTGACGAGGTTGGCGTTGCTCGTCAGCGAGGTGACCGAAAAGCGCAACGCGGAAGCCGTGAAGGTCCACGCCAGCAGTCCGCTGTACGCGAACAGCGGATAGGGCATTCCCGTGTCGATTGGGGCGACCCGCATGAAGACCACCGAGAAGACGGCCGTGTTCACGAGCGGTGTGAAGATGGCCCAGCCGACCCCCATCAGGGTCTGTTTGTAGCGCAACTTCAAATCGCGTAGCGTCATCCGGTAGAGCAGCTCGCGATACTCCGCTTGTTCGCCCAGAAGCTCGGCAATGTCCGCCAAAAGCCGTTTCCACATCACTACGTCGCCTCGAATCGTGAACTCAGCACACCAAGGGCCTGCTTCGAGTAAGAGGAGCAGCGAACACGCTCGTCCCTTGAGCAAGAACGTCGCCAGCTAAAACGCTCAGAAGTCCGGCTTTTCGCGTTAGGATCTACGAGGTTTGTAGACGATCGGCTGGGCGCTCCACACGATGTGAGGGCTGTTCCCTCAGCACCCGCCACAGGTCGTCGAGCCACCCCAACCCGACATTGGTCGCGCGTGGTGCCCGAGGATAGGCCTGCACATCAGACGAAGCTGTGGCAACCTTCTTGCTCAACGTTTTCGAGGCGGGGTGGCCGCGCGCTGTAGGTTCAGAAAACGTCTACCTGTCGAACCCGGCTCAGCGCGCGGGTACTTGAGGCCGACCAAATCGGTGGCGATAGCCACAAAGATTGCAGCCTGTGCTGCGGCAGGCTCTGAATCATCCTCTATGGCAACGATCGCGTCAGTCACCAAAATCGCCACGGCTCGTGTGAGGCCTCTCGACGTTCGAGATCTTCCGGCCATCGTCGAGATGCGCCGTCGCCTTTTCGGGAGCAGCCCCGCGCTTACACCTGAGGCCCATGCCGATCTGTTCCGCGAAGTGTTGATCGAAAACCCATGGTGCGACGACGATATCTGCTCCTTGGTGTACGAGCAGGGCAGTCGAATCGTCGGCTTCATCGGCGCGACGACGCGACGCCTCACGCTGGAGGGGCGTGTGTATCGGGCGGCCGTGTGCCAGCATCTGATGGTCGAGCCCGACTCGCGTTTCAGCTTCGCCGCAATCGAGCTCTTCCGGGCGTTTCTCTCCGGACCCCAGGATCTCTCGATGACCGATACGGCCGGCGACGTGAGCCGGAGGCTTTTGGAACGTCTTGGCGCGTCGACGGCCCTGCCGCACAGTATTTCCTGGTTGCGACGCCTACAACCGGCGACGTGCGCCCTTTCCGAGCTTCGCGAGCGGCGCGGCCTTCGCGCCGTCGCGGCGGGTGTCGCACCGCTCGGCCATCTGGTGGACGCCGTGCTGGCCAAGCGGGCGGCCAACCGCTTTCGACACGTCGGGTCGACGGTCGAAGATGTTGACGGCGAGCGCATTCTCGCAGCCTGCGAAGCCCTTTGTGATCGTCGGCTCCTCCGCCTTGATTACGACGCGACGTGGCTGGGCTGGGTGCTCGGGGTGTGGGCCAAACAAGAGCGCTTCGGCCGACTCGAGACGGTCATGGTCCGAGGCGGACAAGGTGAACCTGTCGGCTGGTTCGTCTACTTCGTGAACCGCCAGGGCATCAGCGAGGTGCTGCAGATCGGCGCCACCGAGAAAACGATCGAGGGCGTGCTGGCCCATCTGGTGTCGCACGCGCGCGCGCGGGGGGCATTGACGCTTCGGGGCCGTGTCGACCCACGATTGATGAGGGCGTTCGCCCGACGGGAATTCGACATCATGCCCGGCGTGCGTTGGACGCTCGTCCACTCGTCCCGTCCCGAGTTGCTGCAGGCGATTCACTACGGCCACTGTTTTCTGTCTCCTCTCGACGGTGACTTGTGGTTCTTGTAGAAGGATTGGTCAAGAACATGTCGAATCTATCAGTCATCGAGCACGCGTTGCCCGTGCCGATGGTCCGCGCGGTCCGAAGCTGTGGTGGATCGGCGCTCCGAACGCTGGTCGCCCTGGCTGGTCCAAAGCTGTTTGGCACGCTCACGCACGTGGAAACCGATGAGCCGCTGGTCGCCTTGACATTCGATGACGGCCCGCACCCCGAATTCACGCCACAGTTGCTTGACGTGCTCGATCGTCACCAGGCCAAGGCCACATTCTTTGTGATTGGAACGCGCGCGCAGGCCCGTCCTGACCTTGTCGACCGCGTGGCGAGGGCGGGTCACGCTATCGGGAATCACACCTGGGATCACCTGGATCTGACCAAGCTCGGGCGGCGGGCGCGGCGTACGCAGTTGCAACGGTGTTCCAGTCTTATCGAGCCGTACGCCACCGGGTTATTCCGGCCACCCTGGGGCTATCAGACACTGTGGTCGAGGATCGACGCGTTAGGTCACGAGGTCGTGGCCTGGAACGTCCACGCGCGTGACTGGCTCGTTCTCGATGCCAACGTTCTGACGAGCACGCTTGAAGGCGAGATCGGACCAGGAAGCATTGTGTTACTTCACGATGCCATTTGGAATCCCATCGTCGACGGCGCCTCGGATCGTCGCCCGGTGATCAAAGCCGTCGATAACGTTCTGCAGAAGCTCGGCAGCCAGTATCAATTCGTGACTGTACCCGAGCTCATTCGCCGTGGGCGACCTGTCCGAGTGAATTGGTACAATCCGGTGCTTTGGTGGTAGGTGGCGTTTTTTCTCATCTGACCAGGAACATGAAGACCGACACGGACTCTATCAGCGTCGTCATCCCCAGCTACAATTGCGCGGCGTATCTGCCGGAAGCACTGGACAGCGTTCTCACCCAGACACGCCGTCCGCTCGAGGTCATCGTCGTCGACGATGGAAGCACGGATCGCACCGATCGCGTCGTAGAACGATATCGAGATGCCGTTCGATACGTGGGACAACGCAATGCGGGTGAAGCGGCGGCCAGAAACACTGGTTTCGAGCTCGCGCGTGGCAAATGGGTCGCGTTCCTCGACGCCGACGACGTCTGGAAGCCCGAGAAGCTTGAACGACAGCTGGAGGCATTCGAGGACAGCGACGAGATCATCTGCCTGCACACGGGGTACTTCGTGTTTGGGAGCGAAAGCGGTGTCGCAGACACGCCCCCAGCGGTGCGGGCCGGCCGCTACGATTTCGAAGCATTCCTTACGCAGTTCATGGTGAACACCTCGTCGGCGATGGTCCCGCGCCGAGTGAAGGCCCGTTTTCCCACGTGGACCAACATGTCCCCGGATGCCCTCTTTTTCGCCGAGCTCACGCGGGAAGGGCAGTTCCTCTACGTCGACGAGCCTCTGGTCGGGTACAGAAAACACCGCGCCCAGCTCACAAAAGGCGCCGGGGCTGCGATCAGGTCGCTCGAGGCACGCCTCACGTGGCTCGATGCGCAGCAAGAAGCCGACCTGTCGCCCGCCGGCCACGCACGCATATTGGACAGCATCCTCGACAGCACATGCCGGGAGATCGAGCTGGCGCGCTGGCGGCGGGATTGGGTTCGATATTGGGGGCTGAAGGGTTTCGTTCGAACCAGATGGGCGCTAGGCCCATTCCCCGCGGTCGTGAACGAGCGTGTGTACCCGGCGTTCGTGTATCGAGTCAAAGATCTTGTCGACCGGTACTGGGCGAGGCCTCGGCGCATGCCCTATCAGAAGCTCCGTTCAGGCGGATAACCTCCTCGTGAAAGGCCGCGGTATATGTCGACGACTCTGCTGGTAAACGCGTCGCGCGTGAAGCACCGCAACACCCGTTGACGGCCGGCGACGGCGATGCGCCTTCTGAGGTCTGAATCCAGAAGCAGTCGCTCCACTGCGTCGGCGAGCTCGTGGGGAGCGCGGGGCGATGTCAGGAGGCCGCAGACGCCGTCTTCCACAATCTCAGGAATGCCTCCGACGCGCGTGGCCACGACCGGCCTTTCGCATGCCATGGCTTCGATCAAACACATGCCAAAGGGCTCGACGTGAGAGCTACAGACGACGACGTCCAATTCGTTCATCAGTTCCGGGATATTGGAGCGGTGTCCCCAGAACGTCACGCGATCCTGAAGACGGAGTTCGGCAGCCCGTTGCTGGAGCGCCTCGCGAGACCCGATCCGATGGATGTCGTCGCCGATGATCCAGTAGTCCGCGTCGACGCGACGATCGGTCAACGCTCGTGCCATTTCCAGAAAATCCAGATGGCCCTTGACGGGGAGGAGGTTTGCCACGATCCCGATACGGGGCCGTGGTCCGGGCGGCGCGGCCATCGGGAAAAAGTCCTCTGTCGAGACAGGGTTGTGGACGACGGCCTGTTGGGCACCAGGACACGCTCGCGCCAGAGCCGGATTCATCTCGCGCCGAAGCGCTTCACTGCAAAACAGAAACGCATGGGGTTTGGGCGTAAATCGGAAGATCCACTTCGTGCCCTCGTCCCCCAGCGGAAAGTGAATGTGACACAAAAGGGGCACATGAGACCATTTCGTTGCAAAACCTACGGTGCGAGCGCCGTAGGGGTCGTTGGCGTGCACGAGATCAACGCCCAGGCGATCCAGCAGACCAACCCAGCGACGAAAGGCTCGCCATCCTCCTAGCGGTGATTGCCAATCGGGCGGATGGTACTCGACCACCTCGCAGCTCACGTCGGCGCGGCGGCACGCCTCGACCATCGGTCCTTCGGCCGGGCATACGGCCAGCGGCGTGATGCCTAGGGGGCGAAGCCCTTCCCACAGCGTAAGGAGGCTTCGGTTTCCGCCGCCGATCTGCGCGGAGTTGGTCAAATACAACACGCGCACGAACGACCCCCTTCAGCCCGGTCCCGGGCGAGATTAGCAGGGACTACGCGGTATTCCCGCTTCGCTTCCAACGCGGCCACAGGGTTGGGTCCTCAGCTTGGCGGGATTGGTCACGCGCGGTCTGGCGCCGAGTGCCCGCTCGTAGAGTTCGTCGTAACGATTCATGAAAACGTCAAGGCCAAAATGTGACTCGGCCAACGCCCGGGCCCGGCGGCTGAATGCGTCGTAATCCTGCTCCAACGCGCGGATGGCCGACAGCACCCCGTCGACATGCCTCGGCACGACCGCGCCGGCTCCGTGACGAGCGATCAGGCCGGCGGTGCCGACCGTATCGGTCAGGATGGTCGGCCGTCCACAGGCCAGGCCCTCGACGACCGAGTTGGGGCACGACTTACCGAACCCTGCGGCATAGCAGCAGATGGTGGCGTGTGCACGCTGATACTGGTCGACCATGTCGGGCGCGTCGCGCATCTCGACGATCAAGTTCGCCGGAAGATCCAGGGTCCAAAGCGCCCGGCGGGCGGAGGCGCGATCACCCCAGTTCCGCCACAGCAGCACGATCTCGACATCGGGAGCGCGCCGTGCCACTTCCGCCATCAGCGGGATGCCCCGTGCCTCAAATTCGTCCACGTGCGCCGGCGTGCTGGCAAACAACACACGGAAGCGGTCCGGCCGCGGTGCGGGAGCCGGCACGAAAGCAGACAAGTCGATCCCGGGGTAGATCACCTCAACTTTGTGCGCCGGCACGCCGGCGCTGACCAGCGTGCCGGCGATGGGCTCGCTCTCGGCCGCAAAGACGGTCACCTTCTCGTAGAGCGATCGATCCAGCGCCAACCCCGGCAACGCAGCCGTGTAGACGATCGGCCGCCGGCCCAGGAAACGCAGCATGTGCCAACCACTGACCGCTCCAAACGCGTGCGTGACGTCTCCTCGGCGTTCGACCGTAGCAGTCATCAGGTGCAACAGCGCGTGTTGGCTCCCGCCGAGCTTGATGATCCGGTCGTGCACCAGCCACTCACACTGTTGCCCTGTGGCGAACGACACCACCGGTCTGAGCCCCCCGCTCCTGCGGCGGAGCAAGTCCACCTCCTTGGAGATGGCCTCCCGAGTCGGGTGCCACACGCCGGTCCAGTAGGTTACGCGCGGCTGCACGTGACAATCCATTCAAGAGGCTGACCCCCACCGAACCGATCCACCACTTCCATCGCGGCGCGCGCCAGCATGCTGGATCGCGGAGCCACCAGCACCTGGATCTGGCGCAGCAACGAGTAGTGTCGCTGCACGCCTTGAAGCGCGCTCACCTGAAATCCGGCCGAACCCAGTTCCGCCCGCAGCCGATCGGGCGTCAGCAGGGCGTCAAAGACCGGGTACTCGGCCTCGTCGCTGCCCTGCCGCAGCCGCACCGACACGTGTTCGTTGATGGCATCAAACACCAGCAGCCCGCCTGGCTTCAGGACACGGGCACACTCGGCGTACAGGCGGAGGCGGTCACCATCAGTGAAATGGCGCACGAGCCGGAACACGAACACCGCGTCGAACTGGGCATCAAACGGCAGATTGAACGCATCGCCGTGAACGAAATCCCATCGGCTCCCTCCGACGGGGGCCACGCGCCTGTGGGCTTGCTCGAGCATCTGTGCGCTCGAATCGAGGACGGTTCCACGGATACCCGGCAGATCCGCAATCTCGGTGGTCAAGCGTCCCGGCCCCGGGGCGATTTCCAACACCCGACAGGGTCGCTTGCGGCCCAGCAGCCGTCTCAGCGCTGCCGCCTGCCTCTTGTGCAACAACGCGCCCAGAGGCTGCCTGAACCGCTCGTCAATGTAGCGGCTGGCCACACCTTGATCGCGATACGCGTCACGAATACTTTGCTGTCCTTGGAACACGTGCCTCGTTCCTTTCCTAGAAGTGGTTTCAAAACCGTCCGGGTCCTGTCCGCGACCAGCCCACCCATCGGCACCCCAGCG
>CAYHRK010000127.1:8803-10293 GCA_964358795.1 uncultured Vicinamibacterales bacterium | reverse complement strand
AAACCGTCCAATCTGCGCGTCGGCTACCTGCCGCAGGATGGCCTGACGCACGAGGGACTGACGCTCTACGGCGAAGCCTCGCTGGCGTTCCAGTGGCTGCTCGATGCGAAGGCCGAGATGGAAGCGGTGGAACATCGGCTCGCCGATCCGGGTGTGCCGCAGGCCGAGCACGAGGCGATGCTGCACCGCTACAGCGACCTGCAGGATCGCTACCGCCTCCATGACGGGTACGCCATCGATCTGAAGGTGGATACGGTGCTCAGGGGCCTTGGCTTCTCCCCGGCCGACTACGACCGCCCCACGGTCACGTTTTCGGGCGGCTGGCAGATGCGCATCGCGCTGGCCAAGCTGCTGCTCGAGAAGCCCGACTTGCTGCTGCTGGACGAACCCACGAATCACCTGGATCTGGACGCGCGCAACTGGCTCGAAGAGTACCTGCACGACTACCCGCACGCGGTGATCCTGGTGTCGCACGATCGGTTCTTCCTTGACACGGTCGTCGACCGCATCATGGACATTCATCTGCGCACGCTCACCGATTACCCCGGCAGCTACACGCACTACCTGGTCGAGCGCGACCTGCGGCTGGAGCGGCTGCGCGCGGCGAAGCGGCGGCAGGATGAAGAGGTGGCGCGCGTCAAGCTGTTCATCGACCGGTTCCGCTATCAAGCCACGAAAGCGTCCCAGGTGCAAAGCCGGATCAAGATGCTCGACAAGGTGGTGCACATCGAGGTGCCGCCCGAGCGCAAACGGGTGCACTTCTCGTTTCCCACCTGCGAGAAAAGCGGCCGAACGGTCTTCGATTTGAAGGGCGTGCGGAAGGCCTACGGCCCGTTGGTCGTCCTCGAGCACCTGGATTTGCACATCGAGCGAGGCGACCGCATTGCGCTGCTTGGTCCCAATGGCGCCGGCAAGTCCACGCTGATCCGGCTGTTGTCCGGTGTTGAGCCGCCCGACGCCGGCGAGCGCACACCGGGACACCAGGTGCTGATGCAGTACTTCGCCCAGGATGAGGCGGCGCGACTGGATCCCGATCTGACGGTGTACGAAACGCTGTCGTCGGGCTCCTCCGTGCACATGGTGCCGATGATTCGCGACATCCTGGGCGGGTTCCTCTTTTCGGGCGATGACGTCTACAAGCGGGTGGGCGTGCTGTCGGGCGGCGAACGGACCCGGCTGGCCGTCGCGCGCATGCTGCTGCGCCCGTCCAACACGTTGCTGCTGGACGAGCCGACCAACCACCTCGATCTCGATTCGAAGGACGTGCTGCTCGACGCGCTGATGGATTACGGCGGCACCCTGATCGTGGTCTCGCACGACCGGTACTTCATCGACAAGCTCGCCACGAAAGTGGTCGAAGTCGGCCGCGGTCAAGCGGTGCTCTATCCCGGCACGTACGAGGAATTCCATTGGAGCCGGACGCACGCGGGCCAGCCGCCACCCTCGCTTGAGGGCGCGGTCAAGAAGGCCAGGCCGCCGTCCACCCGGCC
>CAYHRK010000127.1:0-8703 GCA_964358795.1 uncultured Vicinamibacterales bacterium | reverse complement strand
CGAAGACCGCCGCGCCTGCGCCGGGACCTCCCAAGACGAACGCTCCGCAGGCCGCTCGGCCGCCGGTCGCCGAACACGCCGATCGCGCCGCTCAGTACGAGGCCCGCAAACGCGTGGATGCCGACGCCCGCAAACGGCACCGCGAACGTAAGACACTCTTCGACCGCATCGCGGATCTCGAACGCCGTATTGCCGACCGGGAGCAGCGCATCAAGGCCATCGAAGCCACGATGGCGAGCCCGGGGTTCTACGACGATCGCAACCAGTCGAAGCCCATCATCGACGAGCACCAGGCCCTGATGTGGGACGTGGGCGATCTGATGGGCCAGTGGGAAGCGCTGCAGCAGCACGCGGGGGGCGGGAACAGGAACTGATGGCTACTTGGGAATCGACACCACAGGCCCCGACAGGCCGCGGCCCGTCACCAGGTACACCGCGAAGCTGCCCAGCCAGTGCCCGCCTTCGTAGTGCTCGCCGGTTACCGCCTTCAACCCGGCGTCGCGGTGGCGTAGCGCGGCTGCCTGCAGCGATGCCCGTCGCGAGTCGCCTGACGGCAGGCCCTTGATGATGCCGTCGAGCATCCAGGCCCGGCTCAGGTTCAAGCCATCCAGGTGCGCCAGCTTCGGATCGGTGGGATCGGTGACCACGGCGGGTTCGAGCCAGCCCCTCGATCCATCGAGGGGAATCTGGGGCAGAAACGTCCGCAGCCACTCGCCGTATCGGGCGGGCGGCATCACGCGCCGCATCAAGTCGGCCTCGGCGAGACAGGGTGACAGGAAGTCCTGTCCCGACGGTTCGTACGAAGACGGACAATCCCGATCCTTCGCGTAGAACGTCTCGATGCGGCCCGCCAGCAAGGCGGCCGTCTGGCGATCGCCGGCCGCACGCGCCCAGTCGAGGACCAGGCCGAACGAGAAGGCCGTCTGATCGTGCTCGCCAATGCGGATCGGGTGCGACAGCTTGGGCAGCCAGTCTGTGAGGCGCGCCACGGCGGCCTCTTCGAGCGGTTTGAGCGCCGCCGCCCACTGCTGGGCTTCGGGATCCTTCCACTCGCGCGCCTCGGCGGCCAACTGCAGCAGCCACGCCAGGCCGTAAGGCCGTTCGAAACTCGTGCGTCCCGGACCGGACATGTACTGCACCTCGGCCGCCATGTGCTCCGGCGTCAGGCTGGCCGCCACCGCCTGGCGGGCCCTGGTCGCCAGCGACGCGTCGGGGAATGTGCGCGCCAGGCGCACGAGCAGCCAGTGGCCGTGCACAGCCGAGTGCCAGTCGTAGCACCCGTAGAAGGCCGGCGTCAGCTCGCGCGGCCTCTTCACGTCGGCGTCGCTCGAGAGCACATGGGCGATCTTGTTGGGATACTCCTTGTGTACGCACGCCAGCGAGAGATCGGCGAACCGGGTGGCAGCCGTCACGTCGAACGCGACCGGAGCTGACCGTGGCGCGGCCGGTCGCGCCACCGGTGGTTGTTGCGCCGGCGTGGTCGGCACGGCGACCCACAGAACCAACAAGGCCGTCATCACGACAGATGTGCGTGTCATGGCTTCCGCCTCCGTCAACCGAATCAGGGGCCCGCGCAAAGCTTATCGCAGTTTGATGGTCGCAATCGACGCCAGCGCCAGAATCAGCGACACGATCCACAGCCGGATCACCACCTTGGTTTCGGCCAGCCCGGTGTGTTGCATCTGATGGTGCAGCGGTGCCCGGTAGAACAGTCGGCGTCCCAGCCACTTGATCCCGATCTTGTCCTGCACCTGCGAGGTGACGGCTTCGGCAATGAACAACCCGCCAAGCAGCAGAAAGAGTACTTCCTGCTTCACCAGCACCGACAGGATCGCCAGGCACCCGCCGATGGCCAGCGATCCGGCATCGCCCATGAAAATCTGCGCGGGGTACGCATTGAACCACAGGAAGCCGATGCCGGCCCCCGCAAACGCCGCGCAAAACACGATCAGCTCGCCCACGCCCGGCAGCAACGGCAGGAAGAAGTAGTGCGACCAGATGGCGTTGCCCATGATGTAGGCGAACACCCCCAGCACCGACACGGCCAGCGCCGAGGGCACGATAGCCAACCCGTCGAGGCCGTCGGTGATGTTGACGGCGTTGCCGACCAGCATCACGAACAGCAAGACGATGGGCAGGTAGCCAAAGGGCGACGAGAACAGCGCGTGCTTGACAAACGGCACGTAGAACGTGGCGGCCTCGCGCGCCGGAAATGGCGTCCACGGGCTGGCCAGCCACGCCACAAACAGGGCGGCACAGGCGCCCTGCAGCGCCAGCTTGCGCGGTTCGGACATGCCGCGGTTGCCCGACCGCGCGCGCCATTTCGCCAGGTCGTCCATCAACCCGATCAGCGCAAACCACACCATGCCGGCCAGCACCGCCCACACGTACCGGCTGGTCGGATCGCACCACAGCAGGCAGGCGGCCAGCACGCAGCCGACCATGACGGCGCCGCCCATCACCGGCGTGCCGGCCTTGTCGAACGCCGACGACACACCCGTGTTGCGCGTCTGGTCAACCAGGCCCCGCCGGTGCAGGTACCAGATGAAGCGCGGCATGATGACCACCGTGAGGATGAAGGCGGTCATCGCCGCGCCAATCGCACGCACCGACAGGTAGTCGAGCAGGCGCAGGATCGACCACGCCCGAAAGCCCCCTTCCAGCAGATCGCCAAACAGGTGAATCATGACGTCGAGCCCCGTCTCGTCTGGATGGCATCAATGACGCGCGCATACGACGTGCGAATGGCGAATTCAGGACGGAAATCAGTCGCCGTCAGCACGAAGCGGCGCAGGTGGTGTTCCAGTTCCGCCAGATCGCCGGCACACCCGCGTTCGACCAGCGACGCCAGGCCGCGCAGTGCCGCCGCCCTCACAACCCAGTAGCGGTGGGATTCCAGCGCCAGCAACACAGGGCGCGCATCGTGCTCCCCACCGATCCGGCCGAGCGTGTCGGCCGAGGCCGCGACCACTTCGAGCCAGCGATCCGTCAGCAGCGTCACCAGCCCGGCAACGAGCGCGCTGCGACCGGCCTGGCTCAGTCCGCCCTCGAGCACGGCCACCACGCGGGCGGTTTCGGACCGCACTTCGTAGTACGGATCGCTGATGCCGACCAGTAGCGCGGCTTCAACGTCGGGCGTGACCACCGCCAGCCGGCCGATCGCCGTGACGGCGTTGCGCCGGATGAACCCGACCTGCTCGAAATCGCCGCCGAGCAAGCGCTTGTACCAGGCAGCGGGCCGGCGATCGCGAAAAAGCGCCAGCACCAGCGGCAGCTTGTCGCGCGCCTGCAGCAGTCCAACCAGTTTCACGCCGAGGTTTCTGAGCTCCCATCTCCCGTCCGACAGCAGCGATGTCGCCCGGCTGACATAGTACGTACGGTCGCCTCGGGCCGGGATTTCGATCTCGACCCGATATGACGACCGGTGCGCGGCCCACGCCCGTTCGAGCCGCGGCAGCAGCGCCGCCGGGGACAGCAACGGCGGGACGCCAGCGATCACGCCAGCCTGAGCACCGGACACTACTTTGCCAGCGTCCTCTTCCTGCAGCGTGGTGCGGATCACCTCGATGGCGTCGTGCTGGAGGAACTGGCGGCTGGCCAGAGACATCGCCGAAAGGCGTGGGGCATCGTCGAGCAGGTGCACGATCGCTGACGCCAGCACGCGCCCGTCAAGTTCCTCGACCGCCCTCCCGTCTTCCAGACGCGTCTCTTCGTAGAGGACGATGGCCCCGCCCGCGCGCTCGAGCGCCCGGGCGTTCATCACCTGGTGTTCGCCGGGCAGATTCACCTTGGGAATGACGATGGCTGGCAGGCCAAGCGAGGCGAGTTCGTTCAACGTGCCCGCGCCGCCGCGCACGACCGCCAGTCCGGTCACGCCGTACACCCGTTCGATATCGTGGAAAAACGGCCGGGCCACGTAGAAGGTCTCGATCGCACGCCGTTCGGCCTCTGAGTAGCGCGTGTCGAGCCGCGCGGCGGTGTCCCGGCCCGCGTCGTACGATCCGCCGCTGTCGGCCAGTCCCGTGCCGTGAATGATGAAGACGCGATCCTTGTAAGGCAGCAACGATCCCAGCGCGTCGACCATCGCGCGATTGATCGTGCGAGCGCCCTGCGATCCGCCGAAGGCGAACACGACCAGACGACCCGCAGGCACGGCGAAGTCGAGCGAGGCCCGCGCCGTGTCGTGATCGACCGTCTGGATTTGCCGCCGCACGGGGTAGCCCGACAGGACACCGTTGACGGGAAACGCGGCCAGCGTGTCGGGAAACGACAGGAACACGCGGTCGGCCAGCCGGCCCACCAGCAGGTTCAACCGGCCCGGCGCGGCGTTCTGTTCGTGCACGTACAAGCCGGCACGGCACAATCCCAGCCGACGCAGCAACGCGGCAGCCAGCATCACGGGCGCCGACGCAAACCCGCCCGTGCCCACGATGATGTCGGGCGAAAAGCGTGTGACGATGGCGATCGATTTCAGCGTGCCGACCGACAGGTTGAACAGAAACGGCAGCCACGAAAGCGAAGGGCGAGATCCGGGGAAGGCCGACGCGCGCACGTAGTTCATCGGTAGGCCGGCTTTCGGCACGACGACGGCTTCGGCGCGTCCACGCACGCCGACAAACAGGTACGTGCTCCGGTCGTCGCCGATGGCGCGGCCGATCGCCAACGCGGGGTTGACGTGGCCGGCCGTGCCGCCACCGGTCAGAAGGATGCGCGAAAAGACCTTCATCGCGTGCGGGTCAAGGGTATCACTTTCATCGGTCACCTGGGCCGCGCGAGGGCGGCGATCGGCAGGCGTGCTTTCGGGATGCCCGGCCCGCTCCACGACACCTCGAGTTCAAAGCCGCCTGATTGCTCGAACATCGCCACGGCGATCGGATGCAGTCCGGCTCCAAGCGCGATCACACCCGATCGTTCTCTGGAGCTGTGCAGGTCGTCGTTGTCGACCACGAGGGCATCTCCGATCCACAGCCGGCTGCCATCATCGGATCGGACGAAGAATCGGTACACGTCCGTGGCGGGCACCCGGATGTACCCGGTGAACTTCAGCGCGAACAGGGACTCCTTGGTGCGCTTCGACAGATCGAAGCCGGTGGCCGTGCCGGAAGCCGATCGCGGAACTGTCGAGAAATCGGGCAGACGCGCGAAGGTCCCCTCCGCGGCTACGAAGTCCAGTCCGGATTGCAGGGCAGGCACGGCATCGGGCGGCCGTGGATCGACTTTGGTGAATGCGGCCGCCGAGACCGGACTGATGGCCAGCGGGCCGCGAAACGCCCGGGCTTTCACCGTCGAGGTTGCCGTCAGGCGCACCGGTCCGGCCACGAGCGGTGATTGCGCCGTCGGGTCGCTGCCATCCACCGTGTAGCGCAGGTCGACGCCGGTTCGGATGCTCGTCACGCGGACCGCGGCCGATTCCACGAAGATAGGCGCGTCGGATTCAATCACCGGCGGAATCGTCACGTCGGGCTCGCCCGCGACGTCCAGCACCACGACGACGTCGGTCCGATCAGCGGGCGGCGTTGCTGGCTGCGCAGTCAGCGGCGCGGCCGGCAGCGCCACGTGCAGATCGTCGCCGCTGCGTGTGACGGCGAGCCGGCGACGTGTACTGTCGGCCAGCATGAACGCCTCGCGCGCGTCGTTGAGCAGGCCCGGCACCACCAGCATGCCGTTTGTCGGCCAGTCGAAGATGTGGAGGTACAGCCTCGTCGCGCCGCCCCCCAGGGGGCGGCTCGTGGCCCGGCCCCACGACAACGACGGGAATGGGCTGGCGTGTGTCCCGTAAATCGAATCGCCGTACACGCGCATCCATGCGCCCATGCCGGTCAGCCGGTCTACGCTCTCCGGCGGGAACGTCCCGTCGGCGGTGGGCCCGACGTTCAGCAGGAAGTTACCGCCCTTCGAGGCAATGTCGACCAGATTGCGGACCAGATCGCTGGTGGACTTGAAGTTCTTGTCTGCGCGGTTGTAGCCCCAGTTCCGGTTCATCGTCATGCAGGTTTCCCAGTCGAGCCCGGGAACCCCGGTGGTGGGAATCTCCTGCTCCGGCGTACCGAAATCGCCGACCAGCCCCTGCTCGCGGTTCAATCCGAAATCGCCGCCCGCCCGCCCGACGCGGTTGTTGATGATGATGTTCGGCTGGAGCGAGCGGACAAAGGCGTACAGGTCGCGACCGCGATCGTTGGTCCACGTGCCTTCCCATTGGCCGTCGAACCACAGCACGGCAATCGGTCCATAGTTGGTCAGCAACTCGCGCAGTTGGGCCTTCATGTAGCGGATGTAGCGCTCCAGGTCGGCCCCGGCGGCGGGCCGCGCCTTCTCCTCCCAGTCCCGTCGCGGCACGTAGTCGGGGTGGTGCCAGTCCATAATCGAATAGTAGAACCCCAGCTTGATGCCTTCGCGCGCGCAGGCCGCCGCCAACTGCTTCAAAATGTCTCGCCCGTACGGCGTCGACATCACATCCCAGTCGGTCTCGCGCGAGTCGAACAACCCGAACCCATCATGATGTTTGCTCGTGATGACGATGTACTTCATGCCTGCGAGCTTGGCGAGGCGCACCCACTCGTCGGGATTGAAGGCTGGCGGATTGAAGCGCGACCGGAACTGCTCGTAGACGTCAATCGGGATCTTGGCGGAGTGCCGGATCCACTCGCCGTAGTCGGTACGCCCCTGCCACTCTCCTGCCGGCACGGCATAAAGGCCCCAATGGATGAACAGGCCGAAGCGGGCCTCGCGCCACCAGTCGAGGCGCGCATCGGGTGCAGGCGGCGTTGAGACGACCACAGCAGACGTGGAAGGGCCGACGGCGGAGGCAGCCGTACCGACGTCGGCGCCGTCCAGCATCGAGAACGCCGCCAGCGTGCCGCAGATCACCCACATCGCCCGTGTCGTGCCGTTCCTGCCGCGATTCATCACCGCATCCTCCTCACCACCATGGTTCCGTGCGCCGCCATTATCCGGCAGAATTACCCGATTGTGCGACCGATCTGGCGGCCGATCTGGCGGCCGGTCTGGCGGTCGATGGCACACTCGCCAGATGGGCCGGATCGGGAACTTCGCGCTGCCGTGATCCGGCGCGGTCTCAGTCTGCTCGTTCGTCAGCAAGCCGAGCCACGGACGCCACCCGACGATCAATATGTGACGTGATGGCGTCGTCAGGAGGTAAGAGCTGACGCCGTCCGCGTCCGCCGTGACGAGTATCCTCGTGACGCGAGTCCCTACATTCCCACGATCACGACGTCGCGTCTGGCGCGCCACTCTGGATCGCCATGCACACCGGGCCCACGACCGTCCGATGGCGCGATCGTGGCCCCCATACGTCGTGGGATCTCCGCCTTGAATCCCCATCGCTCCGCACGGCCATAGCGTCCGGCCCCGCGATTTCATCCACGGGGCTTTCAACCTTGGCGCCCGTCGTGACCGCTGCTGGTTTGGACAATTTTGTAGCCATTCCTGACTTCCTCCGGGCTATGGCACTCGCTTATGTTCACGCACAGTCACGCAGCGTCACGGTAGATCGTGCCGCTCCCGGCGTGACCAATACCCGTGTTCGGCAGCCGCGGCGGTCCGATGAAACCAGCGCGCTCCTTATCAGGCCCTATCGACCGCATCTTGCGATGGGCCTTGATCGCCTCCGTTCTAACGGCCGCTCTTGCAATGAGCTGGAGAGTGGTGGCACACCACTTTGGCGGACCCGCATCGTGCCGGGACATCGTCCTTGACTATGCCGAGTCTTCACGGTGAGAACCCTTGGCAACAGCACTTGTCAGGAATGACGCGGCATAGTCCGGGACGCGGCATAGTGTCGAAGCCCATGCGGGGTAAGCGGTTTGGCGATCCCGGCGTGCCGCCGCGCCTGCTGACACGCGCGCTCGACGGCGTCTTTGGTAATGTGGGCGCTCGGCCGCACGCCGGGTGGCGCAGTGCGGTCATCTACTCGCTCATCGTCAGCTGCCGACGCCGAGGGATCAATCCGGAAACGTATCTGACCGACGTGCTCCGACGGTTGCCCAGCCTGAAGATCACCGACATCGAGGCGCTGCTGCCCGCGCACTGGCAACCCCCGCCGGGTGACACCGGCTAACGCTCGACACCGGCATCGCCGTCTCTCTCGGACTGGACAGGCCGCGCGTCTGCGTCTGTGTCGATGTCGAGCCCGGCTCAGCTTTGACGCGCGGGGGATGCACCCTGCTTACCGCTTACGAAACAGCGCTCGTCGTGTGGAGCGCGGCGCTCGCGATCTGGGTCGGGCAGTTCCTCCCGCCAGGCCCCGTCGGGGACATGGCATTCTTGGCGATCCTGTGGACGGCGCTCCATGCTGTGGTGACTGGGCGTGGGCTGCCCCTGACGAGCTACTGGATGGCGCTTGCGATCGGTTTCCTGGCGGTTGGAGCGTTAGGCCTGGTGGCCCCGTCGGTGCCGAGGAGCATTCGGATCACCACCACCGCGGCGATCCTATTGGTGAGATACGTCTTGGTTCTGTGGCGACGAGCGCGGCGGGCGTTGCAGAACCGCCGCTAATCCCTGGGCTCACTTGAGATGAGGGTATTCGCCCCGGGCACACGGGCTCAAGCCCGCGCGCTGCATTCCCGGCGCACCATCAACACAACCGAGCGGCTTAGGGATGCGTGAAGAAAGCAAAACGCCAATTGGCCGATCGGCCCGCGATGATCGAGCGGCATGGGTGCGGGCGCTCGACGCGGAGGCCCC
>CAYHRK010000126.1:6826-10384 GCA_964358795.1 uncultured Vicinamibacterales bacterium | reverse complement strand
CCCCCCTTCGTCATTCCCGCGGGCGCCTTCGCCCACTGGGACGCCGAAGCTGCCGCAGGCAGCGAAGGAGCCTTCGGCTACGGCCGCCCAAGAAGGCGGGAATCCAGATCCTGGACCCCCGCCCCGCATCAAGTGCGGGGCAAGCTTTTCGCGGGGGTGACGAAGTACTTGCGTCATCCATCGCGATGGCACGCCAAGAACGTATCTACTCGATGGCCGGCCCTGCCCCATCTCCCAGCATCAGTTGGCGGTGCACGGGGAACGGCGCCACGCCGTTTTTCAGCACGGCGTCGTGGAACGCCTTCAGCGAGAACGCGTCGCCCACCTTGGCTTTGTAGTCCTCGCGCAGTTTCAACATCATCAGCTTGCCGGCGGTGTACGAGCCGTAGCCTGGATCGAACGTGCCGCGTTCGGCCTCCCGCCGGGCCGTGCCCTCTTCAAGGAACGCCTCGTCGCGGAAGAAGCGGACGCCTTGCTCAACCGACAGGTCTTCGGCGTGCAGGCGGATGGCCACCACAAAACGCGCAATGCGGATGAGCGATTCGGCAAGTTGCCCGAGGTGAACCACGGGGTTCTGCTTCTGGAAGCCCTCTTCCTGCATCATCTGTTCGCAGTAGTGCGCCCACCCTTCCACCATCGACATCGACGCCATCATCAGGGATTTCCGCGCGCGCGATTCCACCTGGCGCAGGTGCTGAAAGTGCAGGAAGTGCCCTGGATATACCTCGTGGATTGAGATCGACCACAGCGTGGCCTCGTTCAGGTCGCGCAGGTGATCCTGTTTGCGTTCCTCAGGCCAGCCGGGATCGACGTCCGTCAGGTAGTAGTAGGCCCGCGTGGGACGCGACTCGAATGGCCCCGGTGTCCACATGCTGGCAAACGTCCACCGATAGAAGTCGGGCGTGGGCGCCACCGTCACTGGTTCGCCCGCGGGAAAAGACACGAGGTCTCTCCGCTTGATGAACGTGGCCAACTGCTCAATCTGCTGCCGTGCAGTGTTCACGATGCCGCCGGTGGCCAGGTGCTGTGTCTTCACGTGGCGCCAGACGTCGATCGGGTCGCCGTTCTCGAGACGGCCGGCCACGCGCTTGAATTCCTCCTGCACGCTGTTCAGCTCGCGCAGCCCGATGTCGAGCAGGCGCGGCAGTGGAAGGTCTAGCCCTTCTTCCAGGCGCATCTTCTCGGTGAAGCGATCGGCTCCCAGGCGGAACGACGCGCGCGCCTTGGGCGCCACCTCGGTCTCGAGGTAGCCCATGTAGGACTTCAGCGCGTCGATGGCTTCGGTCTGGGCGTCTGCCAGATCGCCAAGCAGACCCATGTCGTCAACGTCGGCGACCGCGCGCGGCAGGTCCACTTCGATGAATCGCAGCGTGCCGCGCAGCGTGTCGAGCCCGTTTTTCACGTAGATGCCGGGCGGGTCCTTGATGTTGTCGCGCGCCGATTGGATCAATCGCGGCGCCTGGCGCAGCTTCGACAGCACGCGGCGCGCGCGGTCGCCTGCCGGCGCGTGGTCGAACAGCACCTGGCTGGCGAGGCTGGATCCCAGGACTTCGCCGTACACCTGCGGGTTACGTTCCCACAGGCGCACCTGTTCCAGGTCGTACAGCCTGGACTTGATGTGCGTGGCTACCATCGGCCGTTCGATACGCTCCACGCCCTGCAGCGAGTCGGGGCTGATGGCGGCCAGCCGGCGCGCCAGGCCCGACAGCGCCTGAACCTGGGCGTCGATACCGGATCGGCTCAGATCTTCCAGGAGATCGTCAAACTGGTGAATGCCGTCGAAGGTCGAAGCCGTCGGGTTCGATTCGTGCAGGTACGCCAGATAGTCGTCAACGAAGTGGTGCAGTGGTTCCGATGCAATCATGAACACGCTCGCGACGCCTGGCAGGGACAATTAGGCCTGGGGCCAGCCATCCTCCGGCTTGGCCGCCAAGAGTGCAATGGTACAATAACTTGGCCGCCTATGCCCGACTCCACTGCGGGAACGCTGTTCCTTGTTGCCACGCCGATCGGGAATCTCGAGGACATCACGATACGCGCGCTGCGTGTGCTGCGCGAGTGCAGCCTGATCGCGGCCGAAGACACCCGGCATACAGCCGGGTTGCTGCGCCACTTCGACATCAGGACCCCAACCACCAGCCTGCACGAGCACAACGAGTCGGCCCGGGTGGCGCAACTTGTGGCCCGGCTTCTTGGCGGTGCAAGCATCAGCGTGGTGTCGGATGCCGGCACGCCGGCCGTCTCCGATCCCGGCTTCAGGTTGGTGCAGGCGGCCATCGCCGCGGGAATCCGCGTGGAATCTGTTCCTGGTCCAAGTGCGATCCTGGCGGCGCTGGTGGCCTCAGGATTGCCAACCGACGCGTTCGTCTTTGTGGGATTTCCGCCACCGAAGCACCGTGCCCGGGCGGCGTGGTTCGAGACGTTGCGCCCGGAGTCCCGGACGGTGGTGTTTTTTGAGGCCCCACACCGGATTCGCGAGACCCTTGGCGATGCCCTGCGCGTGTTTGGCGACCGTCAGGTGGCAGTTGGCCGCGAATTGACAAAACTCCACGAGGAAATCCTGAGAGGCCGCCTATCGGAAGTAATTGGTCATTTAACAGAAACAAGGGGGG
Source organism: uncultured Vicinamibacterales bacterium (assembly GCA_964358795.1). Taxonomy (GTDB): domain Bacteria; phylum Acidobacteriota; class Vicinamibacteria; order Vicinamibacterales; family JAKQTR01; genus CAYHRK01. The sequence goes on along the minus strand of CAYHRK010000126.1, from coordinate 7,772 downwards.
AATTCACCGTTGTAATTGCCGGAGTTCTCGAGCCAGACCGTGAGTCTGTGGCGAAACCAGACGATTCACGTTTATTTCTTGAGTTTGGTCAATTAACAGAATCTGGTCTTGGCAGGCGGGAAGCCATTGCCAAACTGGCGACGCGCCACGCGCTACCCTCCCGCCAGGTCTACGCAGCCATCGAACGATCCCGGCCTTCTTGACCCTGTCTCTTCCATTTGCTAACGTAACGCCGCTCGCCACATGTAGAAAACGTCTGGCCGCGGTGTCTGTATAGAGTCGGTTTCATCAACTGCGCACGGCGGCCTGTCTACGCCGCAAGCACGGGTTATGAAACCGGTTGTAGTGATGGTTTCATCACCTGCGCACGGCGGCCTGTCTGCGCCGCAAGAACGGGTTATGAAACCGGTTGTAAGGAGCAGGTTCCATGGCGAAGCCTCGGCGCACAACCAGCCGGCCAGCCGTCGCGAAGAAGAAGACTTCCGGCGCGGCCCGCAACGCGAAACCCGTGGTCCGCAAGGCCGTTCGTGCCCTGAAAAAGGCGCGTAAGCTGGTCAAGAAAGCCAAGCCGGCTCCCGCGCGGGCCTCGAGACCCGTCAAACACGTCGCGCCACCCGCCCCGCCCCGGCGCAGCACGTACGCCGAAGCGGTGGCCACTTACGAGCGGGCGATGCAGGCGCTGCAGGCCAAGAAGTACCGCGATGCCGCCGAAATCCTGAAGAAGGTGATCGGCACCTATCCGGAGGAAAAGGAACTGCACGAGCGCGCGCTGCTCTATCTGCGCGTCTGCGAGCGCCAGATGCGGCCTCCAGACGCGACAGCGCGGACGCCCGAGGAACAGGTGTACGCCGCCACGCTCGCGATTAACGCGGGTGCCGTGGATCGGGCCATCGCCTTGCTGTCGGCGGCGCTGCAAAAAAGCCAAGACGATGACCGTGCCGAGTAC
>CAYHRK010000126.1:0-6726 GCA_964358795.1 uncultured Vicinamibacterales bacterium | reverse complement strand
TATGCTGAACGCAGCCACCCTCGACCGCCTTGCCGCCGCCGGCGTGACGGTGCTCGATCCGGCCACCACGTTCATCGACGACGCGGTCGTGGTTGGCGCCGGCACGATTCTCCATCCAGGCGTCACGCTCGAAGGGCGCACACGCATCGGGAGCAACTGCCGCATTCGTTCCTGGGTCCGCATCACCGATTCGGTTGTCGGTGACGGCGTTCACATCAACGATAGCTGCGTGATTGTAGAGTCTCAGATCGACGACGAGGCCCGCGTGGGCCCGTTTGCACACCTGCGACCGGGGTCGCATTTGAAGCCGCGCGCGCACGTCGGCAACTTCGTCGAGTTGAAAAAGACGGTGCTCGGCGAAGGGTCCAAGGCGAATCATCTCGCCTATCTCGGCGACGCCACCATCGGCGCCGGCGTGACTGTGGGCGCCGGCACCATCACCTGCAACTACGACGGCGTCCACAAACACCCCACGATTATCGAGGACGGCGCCTTCATCGGCAGCGACTCGCAGTTGATCGCGCCGGTCACGGTGGGCGCCGGAGCCTACGTGGCGGCCGGTTCCTCAATCACGGAAGACGTTCCTTCGGGAGCGCTCGGGATTGCCCGCGGGCGCCAGACCAACGTCGCGGGTTGGGTCGAGCGTCAGAAGAAGTCCGAAGACCGCAGTCAGAAATCAGAATAGAGGATCACGCCGTGTGCGGCATTGTCGGTTACCTCGGCCCGAAATCTGTTGTGCCCGTCCTCATCGAGGGCCTTCGCAAGCTCGAATATCGCGGCTACGACTCGGCGGGGATCGCCGTGGTTCGCGATGGACAGTTGGCGATACGCCGCAGTGCCGGCAAGCTGGCCAGGCTCGAGGATGTGATCAAGGCCGATCCGATTGATGGCGACTACGGTCTGGGCCACACGCGATGGGCCACACATGGGCGTCCAACAGAGGAGAACGCGCATCCCCACCGCGACTGCACCGGACGCCTGGTGGTGGTCCACAACGGCATCATCGAGAACTACCTCGACCTGAAGCACGAGCTTCAGCAGCAGGGCCACCGCTTCGTCACCGAAACCGACACCGAGATTGTGGCGCACCTGGTCGAGCGCGAACTCGGCTCCGGCGGCGCGTTCGAAGACGCCGTGCGCCGCGCGCTGGCGCAACTGCGCGGCATGTACGCCCTGGTGCTGATGTCGGCCGACGACCCCGACAAGCTCGTTGCCGCGCGCAATGGGCCCCCGCTGGTCGTGGGCCTGGGCGAAGACGAGACGTTCGTGGCGTCCGACATCCCCGCCATCCTCAGTCACACGCGCAATGTGGTGTTCCTGGCCGACGGAGAAATGGTGGTCATCACACGCACCGGCGCGGCCTTCTCGACTTTTGATGGCGCGCCTCTGGACCGCAAGCCGCAGCGCGTGCTGTGGGATCCGATCCAGGCGGAAAAGGCCGGCTACAAGCACTTCATGCTCAAGGAAATTTTCGAGCAGCCTGCCGCCGCCCGAGACACGATCCTCGGCCGTGTGTCGCTCGAGACGGGCCGGGTCTTCCTGAACGAGATCAACCTGGCGGACGCCGATCTGGCGCGCGTGGAAAAAGTGGTGGTTTTGGCGTGCGGCACGTCGTGGCACGCGGGATTGGTCGGCAAGTTCCTGATAGAGGAACTGGCCAAGGTGCCCGTCGAGGTCGACTACGGATCGGAGTACCGCTACCGCAACCCGATCGTGGACGACAGGACCCTTGCCGTCGTGATCACGCAGTCGGGCGAAACCGCCGACACGCTGGCGGCCCTGCGCGAGGCGAAGAACAAGGGCGCCCGCAGCCTGGCCATCTGCAACGTCGTCGGCAGCATGGCTACCCGCGAGAGCGACGGTACGATCTACACACACGCGGGCCCCGAGATTGGGGTGGCGTCCACCAAGGCGTTCACGTCCCAGTTGGTGGCGTTGCACCTGTTCGCGCTGTATCTGGCGCAGGCGCGCGGCACGATGACGCCCGACGCCGCACGGCCTCACCTGGAGGCGTTGCTGCACCTGCCGTTGTTGCTCGAGGACACGCTTCGCGCGTCGGCGCCAGTCGAGGACGTCGCCAAGCGATTCCAGCACAAGCGCGACTTCCTGTACCTGGGGCGCGGCATCAACTACCCGATCGCGCTTGAAGGCGCGCTGAAGCTGAAGGAGATTTCCTACATCCACGCCGAGGGCTACCCCGCCGGCGAGATGAAACACGGACCCATTGCGCTGATCGATGAAGACCTGCCGGTGGTGGCCATTGCGCCTCGCGACCACGTGTTCGAGAAGATGCTGGGCAACATCCAGGAAGTGAAGGCGCGCGGCGGCTCGGTGATCGCGCTCACGACCGGTGATGCGGGACCCTTGCACAGCCTGATCGATCCGGCCACCGACTTCCTGATCGTGCTGCCCCGCGCCCACCGCCTTCTCACACCGATTCTCTTCGCGCTGCCATTACAGTTGCTGGCGTACCACATCGCAGTGCGACGCGGCGCGGATGTGGACCAGCCGCGCAATCTCGCCAAGAGCGTCACCGTAGAATGAGTTTTGATTTCCTCGAAGACCTGAATCCCGCGCAGCGGGAGGCGGTGCTGCACACCGACGGGCCCCTGCTGATTCTGGCAGGCGCGGGGTCCGGCAAAACGCGCGTGATCGCCTACCGCATCGCCTACCTGGTGGCCAGCGGCCTGGCCGATTCGAGCGAGGTGCTGGCCGTCACCTTCACCAACAAGGCCGCCGAGCAGATGCGCCAACGCGTCGAGTCGCTGCTTGGGGCCGCTTACGGCAGCCTCTGGATCTCCACGTTTCACTCGCTGTGTGCGCGGTTGCTTCGCCGCGAAGCCGCGCACATCGGCCTGCCGCGCGATTTCGTCATCTACGACTCTGCCGACCAGTTGTCGGCCGTCAAGCGGGTGCTGCGCGATCTTCAGATCGAGGAAAGCCTCATCCAGCCGCGGCAGGCGCTTGCGGCCATCAGCCAAGCCAAGAACCGGATGGAGTCCCCGGCGACCATGGCGGCGCGGCGTTCGACCTATCGCGACGACCAGATCGGACGCGTGTATCTCGAGTACACCAAGGCCCTGACGGCCAGCGGCGCCTTGGATTTCGACGACTTGCTGGTACGCACGGTCGAGTTGTTCGACAAGGCGGAGACGGTGCGGCACCAGTACAGCCGCCGATTCCGCTTCGTGATGGTGGACGAGTACCAGGACACCAACCGGCCGCAGTACCTGCTGATGCGCCGCCTGGCCGAGACACACCGCAACCTGGCGGTGGTGGGCGATCCCGATCAGTCGATCTACGCCTGGCGCGGCGCCGACATCCGCAACATCCTGGACTTCGAGCGCGACTTTCCCGAAACCACGGTGGTGCGCCTCGAGCGCAATTACCGCTCCACGCAGGTGATTCTGGATGCCGCCTCGGCCGTGATTGCCAACAACCGCAATCGCAAAGAGAAACGCCTGTGGACCGACCTGAAGGGCGGCGACTTGATCGTGTATGCGCGGTGCGGCGACGAGCTGGAGGAAGCCGACTACGCCGCCCGGACGGCGCGTGCGGTCCTGTCGGCCAATGTCGACGCCGTCACCGCCGTGCTCTATCGCACCAACGCCCAGTCACGGGTCCTTGAAGACGCCATGCGGCGCGCCAACCTGGTGTATCGCATCATCGGCGGCGTGCGGTTCTACGAGCGAAAGGAAGTGAAGGATGCGCTGGCATACCTCAAGCTGCTGCTGAACCCCAACGATGCGGTCAGCCTGCGCCGCATCGTCAACGTGCCGGCGCGCGGCATTGGCAAGGGCGTGATGGACGCGCTCGAGTTGGCCGCCTCTGATGCGAGTGCGGCCGACGCGGCTGACCTGCCTCCGTTGTTGGCTGCGGCCGGCGATGCCGACGCCTCGCCTCGATCGCTCTGGAGGGCACTGCTCTGCGGCCTCGAGACCCGCCGGTTCACCTCGCGTGCCGCTCCGTCGCTGGCCGCGTTCCGGGACCTGATGCTGTCACTGTCTGATATGGCGCGGCAGGAGACCGTGTCGGTGGCCATCGCCCGAATGCTCGATCTGTCTGGCTATCTGCAGAACCTGCGCGAAGAGCGCAGCGAGGACGCAGAAGGACGCATCGAGAACCTCGCCGAGTTGGTGTCGGCCGCACGCGAATACGAAGGGCGCGAGCCGGAACCCTCGCTGGCCGGCTTTGTCGATCGACTATCGCTGTTGTCTGAGGTAGACGAGGCCGAAGGCGCGGAAGACGCGCGCATCCTGTTGATGACGCTGCACGCGGCCAAGGGCCTCGAGTTTCCTACCGTGATCATCACGGGGCTCGAGGAGGGGCTGTTTCCGCACGCTCGGGTATCAAACAGCGACGACGACCTCGAAGAGGAGCGCCGGTTGTGCTACGTGGGCATGACGCGCGCGCGCCGGAACCTGCACTTGACCAGCGCCGGCCGCCGTCGCGTGTTTGGCGAGTACCGCGCGTCCGAGCCGTCGCGCTTCCTCGACGAAGTGCCTGCTGAGTTGATGCAGCGCTACGACGTGGTGGGCTACGGCTCCACGTCGCGACACTCAGACTTCGGCATGCGCGCCGGCGGCTACCGCGAGCGGTTCGGCGGTCGAAAAGCAAGTCTGGTAGAGGATGAAGACCAGTCGCGACCGGCGACAGGCTTCAGCCTGGGCATGCGCGTGCGTCACCCTCAATTTGGCGCCGGCCAGGTGATTGGGGTCGAGCCCCACGGCGATGATGTAAAGGTGACCGTGCGCTTCGCCAGCGTGGGCGCCAAACGCCTGCTGGCGCGCTACGCCAAGCTCGAGCCGATCTAATCTCCGTTACTTCCCGATTTCCTTCAGCTCCGTAATCACCCATCGGCCCACCATGTCTTTGCCGTTCACGGCCTTCACGGTGGCGCGCTTCAGCGTCAGCGCGAACTTCTTGGTCACGGCATCGCCGGTTTCCGGCTTCACCCTGCCTTCGATGGTCACGTCCTTGGTCACCAGGTCGCAGTCGTAGGCCGTCACGTCGATCGGGTTGCTCTGATCCTGAGCGCTGATCTCGACAATCGGCCTGTCCTGATTGGCCTTCTTCTTCAGGGCCGATAGTCTCTTAGCGAACGCTGTGGTTTCCTCGCGGAACTTGCTCCACTCTTTCTGGATTTCGGCGTCCTTGCCTTTCAGCGTCTGATTCTTCTGCTCCGCCTTCACGATGCGGTCGACGGCAGCCTCGTTGGCGTCCTGGTACTCCTTCATCTTCTTCGCCTGGTTCTTCTCCTCGGCCTGGGCCTTGCGCAGCGTTTCGCCGTCGGCCTTCAGCTCGAGTGGCGTCACCTTCTCTTCGGACGAGGTGAGGACGCTGAAGCTCTGCATCTGGCCATCGATCTTGGGATCGAACGCCACGGTGGCGATATTGGCCAAGGTGAGGTTGTCCCGCATCTTCGATGCCCGGAAGTACTTGTCCAGCAGAGTCTTTTCGTCTGCTCCAGCGCCGCAGCTGGCCATCACCATTGCAGCGAGGATGACGACAGGAATCACGAAGAACCGCACCGTCGTATTCGGCCGAGACATGCCAGCCTCCTTTATTCCGCTAGAGGAATCTCTTCTTCTCGCTCTGCCAGTCGTGCCACCGACACGACTCGGTCGTCCATCTCGATCTCGATCAGCCGGACGCCTTGCGTCGCGCGCCCAATGGCGCGAATCCCGCTGGTCGGCATCCGCAGCACCTTGCCCTGCTGAGTGATCAGCATCAGCTCGTCTTCGCCGCGAACGTACGCAATTCCCACGACCCGGCCGTTACGGTCGGTCGTGTGGATGGAGATGATACCCACTCCGCTCCGGGATTGCACGCGGTATTCCTGAAGCTCGGTGCGCTTGCCATAGCCGTTCTCGCAAACGGTCATCACCGTGCCGCCGTCCCCGGCCGGCAGCACCTCCATGGCCACCACGGCGTCGCCCTCGCGCAGGCTGATGCCCCGCACGCCAAAGGCCGTCCGCCCCATCGGCCGGACGTCGGTTTCCGGGAACCGGATGGCCATGCCAACGGTCGTTCCCAGGAAGATTTCTCCAGTCCCGTCCGTCATTTGCACGGCAATCACCGCGTCGTCTGGCTCCACCCCCATGGCGATGATGCCGCCGGCGCGCGGGTTGGCGAAGGCCGACAGTGCCGTCTTTTTGACGCTGCCTTTTCGCGTCCCCATAAAGACGAACTTGTCATCGTCCCAGGTGCGGACGGCCAGCAGTGCGGCAATTTTCTCGCCCTCGGCCATCGACACCAGGTTCGGCAGCGCCTTGCCCTTGCCGTCGGTGCCCACATCGGGGATTTCATAGACCTTCAGCCAGTAGGCCCGGCCGCGGTCCGAGAAAATCATGATGTAGGCGTGCGTGGAGGCGACAAAGAGGTGGTTGACGAAATCCTCCTCCCGGAACCGCATGCCGATGCGCCCCTTGCCGCCGCGCCGCTGGTTGCGGTAGTTGGTGATCGCCGTGCGCTTGATGTAGCCCGTGCTGGTGACCGTGATGGCCATGTCTTCTTCGGCAATCAGGTCTTCCATGCTGAAGTCGCCGATGTCGTCGGTGATCTCGGTGCGCCGATCGTTCCCGAACTTCGTCTGGATGGCGCGCAGTTCCGAGATGATGATCTCCATCAGCAGCGCCTCGCTCGACAGGATCGCGCGCAGGCGCTCGATGGTTTTCAGCACCTCGACCAGTTCGTCCTGAATCTTCTCCCGCTCGAGGCCCGTCA
>CAYHRK010000125.1:0-10483 GCA_964358795.1 uncultured Vicinamibacterales bacterium | reverse complement strand
CGACGCACGCAACCCCGGTGTGATCGCCGACTGCACGGGCGACAACGCGGGCGATTCCGTGGGGCCGACCGCCGACGGGTTCGAGACCTATGGTGTGACGGGCGTGGCGCTCATTACCTTCATCTTGCTGGGGGTCAAAGACCCGACCATCAAGGTTCAATTGCTGGTGTGGATTTTCGTCACCCGCGTCATGATGCTGGTGGCGGCGGCGGGCGCTTTCTTCGTGAACGATCTGATCGCCAAGGCCAAGTACTCGGGCGCGGCGAAGATGAATTTCGAGGCGCCGCTGACGTCGCTGGTCTGGATTTGCTCGTTTTTCTCGATTGCCCTGACCTACGCGGTTTCTGCGGTGATCATTCCCAACTTGGGTGGCGACCCCTCCCTGTGGTGGAAGCTCTCGACGATTGTCTCCTGTGGGACGCTGGCCGGCGCCCTCATCCCGGAACTGGTGAAGGTTTTCACTTCCACCAAGTCTCGGCACGTCCAAGAGGTGGTGACCTCGACTCGGGAAGGTGGGGCGTCCCTGAATATCTTGTCCGGCTTCGTGGCCGGCAACTACTCTGCCTACTACCTGGGGCTGGCGATTATGCTGCTGATGGCTATCGGCTCGTTTGTCAGCTTGCAGGGCCTGGGAAACATCATGCTCGCGGCCCCGGTATTTGCCTTCGGGCTGGTGGCGTTCGGCTTCCTGGGCATGGGCCCGGTGACGATCGCGGTGGATTCCTACGGCCCGGTGGCGGACAACGCGCAATCCGTGTATGAACTCTCGCTCATCGAGCAGATTCCCAACGTCCAGCAGGAGCTTAAGAAGGATTTCAACTTTGAGGCGAATTTCGGCCAAGCCAAGGAACTGCTGGAGGCCAATGACGGCGCGGGCAACACCTTCAAGGCTACGGCCAAGCCGGTGCTGATTGGTACGGCGGTCGTCGGGGCAACGACCATGATCTTTTCCATCATCATGGCACTCACCCTGGGCCTCACGACGAATGTTGACAAGCTCTCCCTGCTGCACGCGCCGTTTGTGCTGGGGCTGGCCACGGGCGGAGCGGTGATCTACTGGTTCACCGGAGCGTCGACCCAGGCGGTGGTCACCGGCGCGTATCGCGCGGTGGAGTTCATCAAGGCCAACATCAAGCTGGAGGGAGTGGAGAAGGCGTCCGTCAAGGACAGCAAGAAGGTTGTCGAAATCTGCACGCGGTACGCCCAGAAGGGGATGCTCAATATCTTCATCGCGGTCTTCTTCGCCACCCTGGCCTTCGCCTTCACCGAGCCTTTCTACTTCATCGGCTACCTGATGTCGATTGCGGTTTTTGGCCTCTACCAGGCCATCTTCATGGCCAACGCCGGCGCCGCGTGGGACAACGCCAAGAAGATCGTCGAGGTGGAGCTGAAAGAAAAAGGCACGCCGTTGCACGCCGCGACGGTGGTCGGCGACACGGTGGGCGACCCCTTCAAGGACACGTCGTCGGTGGCCATGAACCCCATCATCAAGTTCACCACGCTGTTCGGCTTGCTCGCCGTTGAGCTGGCCGTGAAGCTGACCACCGACGCCGGGCCGGGGTTGACTCACCTGCTGGCAGCGGGGTTCTTCGCCGTCGCCGTCGTCTTCGTGTGGCGGTCGTTCTATGGGATGCGGATTCACGGGGCGAGGTAATTGTCGACCGCCTACGGGGCGGGGATCCAGGTTCTGGATTCCCGCCTTCGCGGGAATGACGGCGGGAGAGCGGGAATGACGAGATGGCGGCGTCTCTCCCGGCGCCGCTCGCCCTTGGGCCGCCGAAGTTGTAGGCGCCTGCGCCCTTGGGCCGCCGCAGCCGAAGGCGCCCGCGAGCGGGCTTAGTACTTTGAGGCGGAGCTTCGCTACGGCCCAGGGGGCTCGAACAGGTAGTTCCCCTCGAGAAACGCATCCACGTACCAGGCGATCGGCGTGCCAGGTCCGAGGCGCATGTCCAGCTGACGTGTGGCCACGATCAAACGCCCGATCTGGTCGAGCCGCTGGAGCGTCGCATCACGAGGGAACTTGCGCAGCCGGGCATTCACGAGGTCGCCGTTTCGTTCGACCTGGAAATCCAGACGTCCGAGAATCGCGCCGATGAGCTCGCACCGCCGGGCGCGCCGCCCATCGTCGGCCGCGCCTCCCTTGAACCTGAAGCTGACGTAGTTGCGGGAACGCGACTCGGAGCAGTGCGCATCGACGGCCGCGAAATGGTACCCGACGCGTGAGCTGAAGTTGCAGTAGGCTTCGGCCACAATGGCGTAGCTTCGGTCGCCGAGGCGCCGCTGGCCGTCGCCTCCGCCCGGCGAGAGCATCGATTCGGTGGCCACCGCCAGGAATCCGGAGACGGAGATGGGTCTGGGCTCCCACCAGCGCAGGTCCGGGTGCATCATGCCGCGCAGCAGGGCGCACATGGGCTCCGAACGGATGTCTTCCAGACGCACACACGGACTGGGCGCCCGCCGCAGTCCGCCTCCGATGTCGATCAGGTACACCAGGTAGGGCAACCGCTCATCCAGCCTGGTCGCCTTCTGCGTCGCACTGGTGACGCGGTCGCTCATGCGGAACATCTCTTCGAACGCCTTCTCGTGGATGAACCGCGCGATGTCGTGAAAACTCCGGCATCCCCGCGGACGAAACTCCGGACTGCGGGGGTCGGTCAGCGTCAACGGGACGACGACGCTGGCCACCTCACGCAGAATCGAATGAATCGGGGTGCCGACCACGCTCTTCCGCTCGGCCACGGCACTCGAGGCAAGGAGGCGTTCGACGCGCCCCTCGTACACGCCGCCACCATCCGCATCCACGGTGACGACCGAGCCCTCGCCCAGCACCACGGTGGCGTCGCGCGTGTCGAGCACGGCGGGCACACCGAACTCCCGTGCCAGCGACGCCATGTGCCCGGTCGTCGCGCCGATGTCGGTGACGATGGCCGCGGCGCGTTCCATGATCTTGACGAACTGGGGCGACGAATGCCGCGTCACCAGTACCGCGCCCGCTGGAAACGCCGCGAGATCGTCGCCTTCGGTACACCGATGAACCATGCCGCTGCCGCAACCCCGCGACGCCGCGGCACCCGTCAGCAACAACCGGTGACCGTCGATCTCATTGGCGGGTGGCGGCTGCGCGCGCTCCCCGACCGCGGTCCGAAGGGGCCGCGATTGCAGGAGCACAAACCGTTCCTGTCGATCGAGAGCCCACTCGATCTCCTGGGGACAGTGATAGTGCGACTCGATCATCACGACCAAGTCGGCAAGCTCGCGGACGTGCGCCTCCGACAGGCAGAAGCGTTGGCGTTCACTGGCCTGTACGGCCATCGGTGCCACGCCTCCTTCGTCCAATGGATCGACCCGGGTGTCTTTCCAACCCAGGCGGCTGGTCAGGATCTCGCGCGCGCCTGCTTTCGAGACTACCCAGGTGTCCGGGCTGACCGATCCGCCCACCGGTCCCACGCCGAGGCCCCAGGCCCCGCTCACCAACAACGTCTCGGCTGCGGGTCGGTTGGGATCGACCGAGCAGGCGACGCCGCTGGCGACGGCGTCAACCATCGTCATGCAGAGAACGCCCATAGGGAGGTCCTCGTCCGGGATTCCGTGGACGCTGCGGTAGAAGAGTGCCTGCGGTGAGTAGAGGCTGGCCACGACCTCCTTGTAGGCGTCGACCAGTCCCGCCCGGTCGACGTTGAGCACGCTGGTGTACTGCCCGGCGAACGACATCTCTCCGTCCTCGCCGACCGCGCTCGATCGCACCGACACGCGAGGCTCGGATCCGTGGGTACGGCACAGCTCGTGGTAGGCCGCCAGCATCGCCTCCACCAGTGCGGGCGGCACGTCGCTGGAGGTGATGCGCTCCTGTGCCTGTTGGCTGATCTCGTTCAAGCCGCTACTGTCATCTGGTTCACGCTTCAGTTGAAGAGCCCTGATCTCACCAGCCAACTGATGGTGGCCGAGGAAGGCGGCGAAGGCATCGGTGGACACCGCAAACCCGTCGGGGATGGGCAGCCGCAGGCGGTTTCTGATCTCCCCGGCATTCGCGCTCTTCCCGCCGACTTCGGCGGCCGACGAGCTGTCGACCTCCGACAGCGGGTAGACCAGGCGCGGCGTGCCGGGCGAGGCCGGCCGCGTGCGGTCCAGAATGGCTTCCAGTCGTTTCTGCAGCGACGCGAAGACCAGGTGCAGCTCCTGGTACCGTCGCGACGACAGCTTGTCCAGGCAGATGATCATGCGGTAGGTGTGCGTGGCGCAGCCTACCGTTCGATTCCGGAGGTACGCCATGCCGAATGCCGTACCTCCCTCGAGCTTGCGCTCGATGTCGGCGATGATCTCCAGCAGTTCATCGTTGGACGTCGTCAAGTCCTTGAAGGTCAGGTAGTCCAGAGACAGCGAGGCCCTCGAGTCTTTCGGGACCTCGACCGGACGCCACCGATCCCGTCCGAACAACCTGCGCATCCAACGCCGTGCCCCCATGCTGTGCCACCCCTCAACGGGCCGCGTCCGCTTCCTCGATGATCTTCTTCTCGAAGGCTTCTTCGACCTTGGCCAGGACGTCGTCGATCTCCACCGGCTTCAGCAGATAATCGATGGCGCCGAGGCGCATTCCTTCGACGGCCGCGTTGATGGAGGCATTGCCGCTGACCAGCACGACCTTGACACCGGGGTGAAGCCGGCGAATCGCCTTCAGCACCTCGAGCCCGTCTATGCCCGGCATCCAGACATCGAGCAAGACGACATCGAAGGGGCGCGCAGCGAGCAGCTCGAGTGCCTGCGGCCCACCAAGGGCGCCCTCCACCTCGTACCCGCGGGCCGTCAGCCGCTTCGACAGGGTCTCGACAAACCTCGCCTCGTCATCGACCAGCAGTAGTCTTACCACTCTCATGGGGTCCTCCCGCGCTCGTGCGCGACACGCCAAGCTTGGCCGCCGGCAGTGTCACGTGAAACACGCATCCTCTCCCCGGCGCGTTCTCGACATCGATCCGGCCACCGCTGCGCTGAACGATCCACGTGCTGATCGTCAGCCCGAGGCCGGTGCCCTGCTCCTCGGCCTTGGTGGTGAAGAACGGTTCAAAGATCCGCCCGAGCAGTTCAGGAGCGATGCCCGGGCCGGTGTCCGACACGCTCACCCGCACCCCGTCTCCGGCTTCGGCCGTCGTGATCGTGAGTGTGCCGCCAACACCCTTCATGGCGTCAAGGGCGTTCTTCATCAGGTGGAGCAGGACCTGTCGCAACTCGGCCGCGTTCCCTTGCACCAGCGGCACTGTGCCGTCGAGATGTTTGACCACACGAACCCCGGTGGCCACAAGCTCGGTCTCGACCAGATACAGCGTCTTCGTCAGCAGCGTGTTGATGTCCACCTGGCCAGGCGGCTCTCCGGGGTCTCGCGTCCAGGTGAGCATCCTGCGCGCAATCTCCCGGCACCGGCCGATCTGGATCTGCACCTGCTCGACCGAGGCCTCGAACTCGCGGCGGGTCGCCGTGGTGTCCGATTCCGCGCCGTGCAACAGATCCTGCAGCCAGCCCGCCTCTTCGTTCATGATCGCCAGCGGGTTGTTCAGATCGTGGGCGATGCTGCACGATGCCTCGCCCAGCGACGCCAGCTTCGACAGCCGCGCGAATTCCTGGTAGAACGCATCACGCTGCCGAGCCACCTCGCGCAATTGACGTGACAGGCGCACGGTCACCAGCCCGGCGGCCACCGCCGATGCGAGGCACCCCGCAACCGTGAGCGGCACCAACCGGCTGCCGGGCGCGGTGCCCGCGAAGAAGGTCAGCAGGACGGCGAGCAGGAAAAACGCCAACGGCGGAACCACCGACGCCCACACGACGCGCCGGACGTCGGGGTGAGCCGGTGACCGCCACAGGTTGGACGTTCGGATGTCCTCCACCACCAACCCCGCTGTTCAGAGGGCAAGGATTCACGGCGACACCGATTCCGGCTTGACGCCGGGGGCAATTCACGCCTAGATTATCCCTGCTTTTGGTTCGTGTCGATATTGTCGGGAACCTGCCTCCGCTCCCGAGCGATCTCCAGAGGGACAACATATGACCGGCCGTTCGATCGCACGATCGATGACGGCGCTCGTCGTGCTGGCGCCATGGCTGCTCGTGACAGGGACGATGGCGGCAGGCGGCGAGAGCCAGGGAGCGCTGGTTCACGTGGCCGACACCCGGCACCTGACCGGCTTCAATCTGTACTTCGCCAATCTCTACAACGTGAACCGGCTGCTCTTCACCGCCATGACGGTCGGCCTGACCGGGCTGCTCGGACTCAGTCTCGGCATGCTGATGGACGTGATTGTGGGAGCCATCGGCCTCGATCTCGGTAAACGCGAAGCCAAGGAGTAGGCGGCCATCATGTTCGAATGGTTCACCGTTGCGCTGCCGATCTCCGGCGTCTCCGTCAACGCGCTCCTGCTGATCCTGCTGGGCGTCGCCGTCGGCGTGCTCGGCGGGTTCTTTGGTATGGGCGGTGCCTGGATGGTCACGCCCGCGCTCAACATCTTCGGCTTCCCGATGCCATTCGCGGTCGGCACCGACCTGTGTCACATGGCCGGCAAGTCGATCATCTCGACCCGCCGCCATGCCAAGTTTGGCAACGTCGATGTCAAGCTGGGTCTGACAATGCTGGCCTTCGACGTGGTCGGCATCGAGATCGGCGCCCGGCTCGTGATGTGGCTCGAGCGATTGGGTCTGGCCGGTCCTGTGATCCGCTGGGTCTACGTGGTCTTTCTGTTCTTGATTGCGTGGCTCGTCTTCTACGACTACTTCAAGGAGCGGGCGATCCGGCGGCGGGCCGCGCTCGGCCTGGCGCCTGGCGCGCCGGGCTTGCAGTGGCACGTGGCGTTGCACAAGATCAGCCTTCGGCCCATCGTCCGGTTCGACGTGGCACAGGTCGAGTGTTCGATGTGGCTGCCCGCTGCCGTCGGATTCTTCGTGGGCGTGCTGGCCGGGTTCCTCGGTATCGGCGGCGGCCTGCTGATGATGCCGGCGCTGGTGTACCTGATCGGTGTGCCAACCTTCGTGGCCGTCGGCACCGACCTGTTTACCGTCATGTTGTCGGGGTTCTACGGCGCTGCGACCTACTCGATGAAGGGTCGGGTCGAGATTCTCGCCGTCATCCTCATGCTCGCCGGCGCAGCGCCGGGCGCGCAGATTGGCACCATCGCCACCAAGTACATCCGCGGCTATGGCATCCGGTTGATGTTCGCCATCACTGTCGTCTGCGCGATGATCTCGGTGATTCTCAAGCAGTTGGGCTTCGACCTTGCCGCCGCGTGGGTGGTGATGACCGCTGTCACGGTGATGACCGGCGTCGTGGTCGTTGGGATGGTGAGGGGTGCGGCCCGCGAGTTGAAGGCACACAAGGAGGTGGGGGCATGATCCGGGTGGCCTGCGTGATCGCGCTCGTCGGCGTGGTGGCGCTCTCGGCCTGCGTTGCCAGGGCGCCCGTCGTGCAGGGGAAGGTCGTGGCCGTGGAGCCGGGCGGCGGGGTGATTCGTGTCCAGGATGAATTGAAGCCCGAGGCCGAACCGCTGGCATTCGACATTGCCACCGCCGAAATCGGGACCGCCCCGAAGCCAGGTGACATCGTGCGGATTGTCTACCGCGCCGGCGCGTCATCCAATCAGGCGTTGCGCGTGATGAACCTCAGCCGGCACCAGACGAGCCAGTAGCCCCGGCACACGATGCGTCTCGGCTCGCACGCAGCGCGGGGGACCAGTCCTGGATTCCCGCCTTCTTGGGCCGCCGTAGCCGAAGGCGAAGGCGCCCGCGAGAGGGCTCGGCAGTGTGGGGCGGCGCTTCGCTAGTTCTCGAACATCACTCGCGTCCCGTAGCGAATTCCCCTCACCCCCGCGACCCGGCGTGCTCGATCGATGACAGCGTTGACGAGCATGGGATCGGCCAGTTTGCCCTCGATTTCCACCTGTCCCGCCCTGGCCCTCACGTCGACCTCGGCGCAGGACGTGACGGGATCGGCAGCGAGGGCTGCGGCGAGACGGCTGGCGAGGAGCAGGTCCGCCATGGCCTGCCGGCTCACGTCATCAGCCTGGAAATGCGGCCTCGAAGCAACGGCGATCACCGCCTGGCATGCACCTTCTACGTCGACCTGCTCGAGGTTGACGACCAGGTCGTAGAGACTCGGATCCTTCCAGTCAGCGCCATACAGGAACTCGGTCCAGCGCGCACGGTCCTTGTCCACCCGCTCGATGTACGCAGCAGCCTCTCGGTCATCGAGTTCCATTCGTTTCCTGACGCGGTCGATCCGGAAATCCAACGGGGCGATCAGCCGCACCCTGACCACGTGGCGGACTCCCTTGAGCAGGAAGTGGCCCGCATGTCCGTGGTAGACGATGTTGTCGTGTGCCGCCCGTTCAACCAGGGCCACCCGCACAAACGCCAGATACAGTCGTCGGTCGTGCAGGAACCGATCGACCAGCCGAGGACTGCTCTCCAGGGCCCGAGAGAGAGTTGACTCCGACACGCCGTAGGTCTTGGCCGCGTCGGCGACGATTTCCCGGCTGACCACGTCGTACCCCAGATGCCGATGGAGACACTCTGCCAGGTCGGCACCTCCGCTAAACGTGCCTCGTGAAATCGTGATGATCGACATCGGCAGCTCCCTGTCCAGCCCACACGCCTCAGAATCTGTTCGCCGGGATGGTTGCCCGCCGCATAGAATGCCTGTGGCTTCGGGGGAAGTTACCACACATGAGGCCGCAACACGAGATACCGACCGAGACACCGACCGAAACGCCGCCCGGCGTGCCAGCCGGACGGCTGACCGGGCAGCCAGGCGAGGACGATCCCCTGACGGCAGCGGACATCGCCCTGCTCCGGCGTCCGAGCTTCAGCATCCGCAAGAAGATTGCGCTCAGTTTCCTGCTGTGTTTTCTCGTGATCGGCGGCGTCACGCTCGCCTCGTTGGTCACACTGGGCCGTATCGAACAGAAGCTGCACTTCCTCGAGGTGGCGGACACCTACACTAGTCAGATCCAGCAGGCTCGGCGGTTCGAGAAGAACTATCTCCTGTATGGCACCGGACTGGATAGCGCCATCGAGTACGCGCACGAAGCGCGCGCCACGCTCGGGGGCGCGTCTGCCGAGTTCGCGCGCATCGTCGGTCAGAAGCCCTACGGGGAGATGCGCCAGCACCTCGAGCGCTATGAGCAACTGCTGCTCAGTCTGGCGAGCGCTCCAACAGGCGCGGCGGGAGCCAGGCGTAGCGCGCTTGAAGCCGAGATCCGGCAGCACGGGGCAGAGATGGTGGCTGCAGCGCTACGGGTGGCGGAGGCCGAACGGCAGAGCGTACGGTCCATGCTCCGGCTGTCGAAACAGATGCCGCTGGCGGCGCTCGCGGTGCTCCTCGTGTTGATTGTGTACATCACCAACTTCCTGGCGCGCCAGTTGCTCGCGCCGCTGGGGCGGATGGTGAACGCGGCTGGCCGCATCGCCAAAGGGGATTTCACGCCCCTCCAGCCAGCCCGGCGGTACCGGGATGAATTCACCGGCCTCGCGCTCGCCATCAATCGCATGATGCAGGAACTGAATCAGCGGCAGGAGGCGCTCGCCGAAGCGCAGAAGCTTCGGGCCATCGGGACCCTGACGGCCGGCATTGCCCATGAACTCAACAACCCCATCAACAACATTTCGTTGACGGCGGAGGCCATGCTCGAAGACTACCGCACGCTGTCCGACGCGGATCGTCTCGACATGTGCCGGGATCTGCTGGCGCAGACCGAACGCGCCCAGGGCATCGTGCGCAACCTGCTCGATTTCTCGCGGCAGCGCGACGTCCATATGGAGGTGATTGATCTCGCGGCGCTGTTGCGATCGACCGCCAAGCTGGCCGGCAATCAAATCAAGCTCACTGGTGCGCGTCTGGAACTGGCGGTGCCCGACGGTGTGCCGGCCATCCGCGGGGACCGCCAGCAACTCTCTCAGGTGTTCGTCAATCTGTATCTCAACGCGCTCGATGCCATGGCGTCGGAGGGGCTCATTCGTGTCGTGGTCAATTGCGCGCCCAGCCACCAGGGCTACGTCCAGGTTGATGTCAGCGACAACGGATCCGGCATTCCCACAGACGTGCTGCCGTTCATCTTCGACCCATTCTTCACGACGAAGAAAGCCAAGGGCACAGGCCTGGGGCTCTCGGTGAGCTACGGCATCGTCACCAAGCACGGCGGGGACATCAGTGTGACGAGCAGTCCGGGGAGTGGCACGACCTTCAGCGTCCTGCTTCCCGTGGACGCACCGTCCTCGACGATCGCTGCGCCACCCTAGATGTCTTGAAGGGCCAAAGTCGTGACAAATGAGTCAAGTTTTCGTCGACGTCCCTCTCGCCCTTCAAGACATCTACAGCCCCGCGTTTCGCGGGGCCAGCCAACAGCGTGGTTCTAGCGAGGCGGTCTGAGGCACGCCTCGCTAGACATCTTCTACGGGCTTCATCTCACCGAATGAAGCAAGTTTTTCGTCACCCCCGCAATAAGCTTGC
>CAYHRK010000124.1:0-10570 GCA_964358795.1 uncultured Vicinamibacterales bacterium | reverse complement strand
GGCCGTCGTCGCGGTCGGCGTGTGGCTGATCTACAACGCCATTCAGACCAGACAAATTGGGGAGTTGGTGGCTTCAGCGCCTTCGAGGTCCGAACCGCCCGTAGAGTAGCCGAGTGCCGCAGCACGGCCTCAAGTAGAGAGGCCGTGCTCGCGCAGTTTCCGGTAGAGGTTGCGTTCGCTGATCCCAAGAATCTTCGCGGCCTGACCCCGGTGGCCGAGCGTGGCTTTCAGCACCCGCTCCATGTGGCTCCGTTCCAGTTCCACCAGCGTTGGCAGCTCGCTCGGGGAATCAGTCGTTGCCGACGCCACGGTGGGGGCCATGCGCGACGCGCGCACCGCCGGCGGCAGGTGTTCCGGCAGAATCTGATCGCCATCGCACACCACCATTGCCGCCTCGATGGCGTGCAGCAGTTCGCGGACGTTTCCAGGCCAGTCGTGACGATTCAGCGCCGCCACCGTACTCGGTGCCAGCGACTTGCGGGACCCGAACCGATCGTTCACCAGCGCCACAGAGTGCCTGGCCAGCAGCTCCACATCGGCGCCACGCGCGCGAAGCGGCGGCAACTCTACGGTGATCGTGCTCAGCCGGAAGAAGAGGTCCTCGCGAAACGAACCCTGCCGCACCATGGCCGTCAGATCCCGGTTGGTCGCGACCAGGACCCGCACATCGACGTGGATCTCGGAGGTACCGCCCACATGCCGGAAGCTGGCTGAATCCAGCACGCGCAGCAGCGTCACCTGCGTGGCGGGACTGATTTCGCCGATCTCATCGAGAAACATCGTGCCGCCGTTCGCCACCTCGAACAAGCCGGGCTTGGCGCGGTCGGCCCCCGTAAACGCTCCCCGCTCGTGGCCGAATAGCTCGCTTTGCAGCAGGCTTTCCTGCAGCGCCGCGCACTGCACGACCACGAAGGGCCGGCTGCGGCGAAGGCTTCGCGCGTGGATCAGCTTGGCCACCAGTTCCTTGCCCGTTCCGGTTTCGCCCGTGATGAGCACTGTCGAGTCGGTTGGCGCCACCTGATCGATCAGCCGCAGCGTGCGCTGAAATTCGGGGCTGTCGCCCACAAACGAACGGCCGAGGTCTGGCGGCGTCAGGCCGCGTTCGAGCAGGTTCGCCCGCTTGCGCAGTGCCGTCCGCTCGAGCGCCCGATGCAAGCGCACCTCAATCTCGTCGAGCGGACATGGCTTTGACACGTAGTCGAAGGCGCCCATTCGGATCGACTCAATCGCGGTATCGATCGAGCCGTGCCCGGTCAGCATGATCACTTCGCTGGCGGGGCTGGCTTCGCGAATGCGCTTCAACACATCCAGACCGGTCATGTCGGGCAGTTGGAGATCCAGCAGGACGATCTGCGGCTGCAGATCCGTGATGGTCTTGATCGCATCGGCTCCCGAACCAGCCGTCGTGACGGTGAAGTCGAGCCGGGCGAGTTCGCCCGCCATCACCTGGCGGAAGATGTCGTCATCATCGACCAGCACAACCGTGGCTCTCGGCGTCACGATGCCCGCTCCTGTGCGACCACGCCGCCCAGGGTCGGCAGCGTCAGCTCAAACGAGGATCCACGGCCCGGGTCGCTCTCCACCGTGATGTCGCCGCCCCACTGGCGGACGAAGTTCAGCGAGAGGAACAGCCCGAGGCCGGTGCCGCCTTTGCGCATGCTGACGAAGGGTTCGAAAATCCGCCGCAGGTGTTCCGGTGCAATCCCGCATCCGTCATCGGTCACCCGGATTCGAATCGGATTGCCGGCGTCGACGGCCATCGTCACCGACCCTCCCGGTTTGCAGGCTTGCACCGCGTTCAACAGCAGATTGATGAGGGAGTGCTGCAGTTCCGCATCATCGGCCCGCACGTGGATTCCCTGCGGCACAGGGCCCACGTCGATCTTCACGGAGTGGGCGCGAGCCGTGGGCTCGATCAACCGCGTGACCGCCGACACGGCGGCGTGCAAGTCGACGATATCGCCCGGAGAGGTTTGTCCGCGAGACATGCGCAGGAAATGCTGGGTGATGCCGCGGCAGCGCAGCACCTGGTCGCGCGCGATGGTGGCACTTTGGGCGACACGGTTCCAGTCTGGCGTGCCGTTTCCGCCGGCGTGCGTTTCCCGGCAGATGCTCTCGATGCACGTCAGCACCGTGGCCAGTGGGGTGTTCAGTTCGTGGGAAAAGCCGGAGGCTAACATGCCCAACGACGCCATCCGATGCGATTCCGCCAGACGCGCCTCGGCCGCCCGGCGATCCGAGATGTCGCGCCACACCTCGACCACCTGGATGAGCCTGCCTGACCCGTCCAGGATGGGGGAGGCATGCACCTCTTCCCACGCGACCGTGCCGTCGGGATTGTGCCGCTCGCAAATCCGAACCTGGCGGCTGCCCGAGTTCAGACAATCGAGGGTGGGGCAGTCGCCGGCGCTGCACACGCCCAAACTGGTGTCGCGGCAGCAACAGCCCAGCACCTGTTCGCGAATGCCACCAGACCGGCGCAAAAACCCGTCATTGGCGGCAATCACCTTACGCTGGGGATCCAGCACCAGAATGCCGTCGTCGATGCTGTTGATCACCGTCTCGAGCCGCTCGCGTTGACTGCGAACCTCGCCCAGCAGCCCGGTGATCGAGTCGGCCATCGAATTGAATTCGCGGCCCAGCCACGAGATCGTATCTGACCCTTCGATGGGCACCCGGCGGTTCAGGTCGCCTCCAGCGATCAGGCGAGCCGTGGTTTCGAACTGCTGGAGACGTTTCAGCAGCACCAGGCGCACGACAACGGCAATGGCACCAATCAAGAGGAGCGTGAGCGCCCCGCTGCCGCCGATCATCCAGCGGAGATCCTGGTTCATGGAGGCACGAATCTCGCCCACGTTCAGGTCGAGAATCAGGATGCCGTTCACGCCATGACTGGGGTCGTGACACTGATGACACGCCTCCCGGTTGCGGACCGGAACGACGGTCCGCAGCACGGTGCCTCCCCTGGTCTCGATCACCCGGCTCGGGCCCCGTTGGTCGGCCGGGTAGCGATGACAGGCCTGGCAGGTTGGCGAGCCGATCAGCAGGTCTCCGGGTGCTGTTACCGGCGAACTCGAGTACTTCGCCACCCCGTGGCGATCCAGCAGCATCACGTTTTCCACGCGCGGCTGTCGGCCGAAGCTGTGGATCATCTCGGCAATCAGGCTGCGGTCGTTCTCCATCATCTGGTGCTCGAGCGCCGACCGGATCAGTTCGCCTTGCGCCACTGCCGTGGTGCGGGCCGTCTCGATCAAGCTCTCGAAATGGTGGAGCGAATAGAAATAGGCCGCCACGGCAAAGGTCGCCGACACGGCCACCGTGATGCCGATCGCCAGACCGACCGCTGTGCTGGAAGGACGCAACCTCATGGAAACGGAAAGATGCCGGAATAGTGCCAGAGTCTGGCTGCCCGGTCAAACCGCGCCGGAGACCGCTACTCGACCATTCCTCGTCTTGCTGCTGACAACCTGTCATGACAGAGCGACAGGTTCTGGCTGCCAACCTGTCATGCTGGCATTCCAACTACCTCGCCTTCGTGGGAATCTGGGCATCCATCGGCCTCAGCACCATGGCATCGATCCTGCTCTATGACGAATCGCACAGGGGGACACCAATGGAAATGCTGCTGATGGCGCTCTGCATGACATTGTTCGGGCTCGCGGTCAGCGCGATCGCGTTTGGGGCGGCCACCCGAGATTCCCGGAGCGAGACTGACACCCGCGTCGAGCACAAGGTGCCCATCATGGCCTCGCGTTTCTTCGTCGACCCTGTCGCCGCTGCGCCGCAGCCAAGAGTGCCGATCGAGGTTCTCCTGGCCCAGATCGAACGGCACGTCAGGCTGGAGCAAGCGGCTGCCGAGTCGTTTATCGACTTCCCCACGTCAGAATCCCTGCACTGCCGCACCATGTCCCCGCTGGTCCACTAACAGGCGGCCACCATGCCCAATCCCCAGCCCGACTTGCTGAAGGGCCTGACGGTCGAGGAAGTCTCGGCCGTGATGGCCCTCGGACAGAAGCTCAACCTGGCGAGCGGAACGGTCCTGTTTCAACTCGGCGCCGAAGCCGACAGGATCTACCTGATCGAGCGCGGCCGAATCAGGCTGACGCTCCCCATGCAGGTGGAAGGCCACGAGGAAGACATCCTGGTCGAGGAGCGCCTGCCGGGCGAAACGGTCGGCTGGTCCGCCCTGATACCGCCGCATCGATTCACGCTGAAGGCCACGGCCCAGATGGACGCCGCCGTGGTGGCATTGCCTCAGACAACGCTCATGAAGATCTTCTCGGAGCGTCCCAATGTGGCGTACGCGGTCACGCGAAACGTCGCCGCCATCATCGGCCAGCGGTTGCAGGTGTTCCAGGCGATGTGGCTGCGCGAGGTTCAGCGCGTGGTGGAACTGCGCCGCGCCTGACGGTCTCGGAGGGCGTGTCTATGAAACCGGCCATGGCTCCCACGCTGATACTGGCCGCTTTGGTCGTTGCCGGAATCGTGGCGGTGTCGGTGCACTCGGCGAGCCCCCAGTCCCCCTCGAGCCCCCAGTCCCCCTCGAGCCCCCAAGCGCCCCAAGCCCCCGGGGCGCCTTCGCCAAAGGCCACAGAACGGCCCGAGGTACCCCCGCCCCCGTTCACTGACGGGATCTTTCCGTGTTCGAGCTGCCACAAGGACCTTCCGGTGAACCGGACGCGGCGCTCCCTCTCGGCCATGCACGACGACATCGTGCTCAAGCACGACGAGCAGCACCGCTGGTGCCTCGACTGCCATGACGGGGCCGACCGCGATTCCCTGCATCTCGCCGGCGGCGAGAAGGTGCCCTTTGATGAATCCTACCGGCTGTGCGGCCAGTGCCACGGAGAGAAGCTTCGTGATTGGACCGCCGGGATCCATGGGCGCCGAACCGGAGACTGGAACGGTCACAAGAAGTACCTGTTGTGTGCGAATTGCCACAACCCCCATCAGCCACGCTTTCAGCCACTGAAGCCCAAACCCGCTCCGAGGCGACCAACCCGAACGATGCGGTGAAGGGGAGCCCTCTCATGGGAGACCACGTCAATCTTTCCAGGGGTGTGTCGCGCCGTCAGTTCGGCTCGTGCGCCGCCGCCGCCGCTGCCGGGTGGGTCCTGACCGCGTGCGGACCCAGACAACTCCACGAAATGCCGAAGGAGCGTCTGCGTTCGGCCCTTCGGGACCTCGAGCAGAAGTACGCCGCTACGTATGGAACCAACGTGGCCGTGTCAGATGCGCCCCCGCTGCCAGGAGTGGAATTCGCCTACGCCCTCGACCTCTCACGGTGCATCGGGTGCCGCCGCTGCGTGTACGCCTGTGCCGAAGAGAACAACCTGTCGCGCGATCCGCAGGTGCACTGGATTCGCGTGCTCTCAATGGACAAGGAGAAGGGCGTCGATTTCGAACACGCTGACCCCTACTACGAGCCCGAGGAGGTGCCCCAAGAGGGCCACTTCTATGTTCCGGTCGCCTGCCAGCATTGTCGGAACCCCCCTTGCACGAAGACCTGCCCGACTGGTGCAACCTGGACCGAGCCTGACGGCATTGTGGTGATCGACTACGACTGGTGCATCGGATGTCGTTGCTGCATGGCCTCGTGCCCGTATGGTGCCCGCCACTTCAACTGGTCGGAGCCCTCGATCCCGAAAGGGGAACTCAACCCGAAGACGCACTACCTGGGCAACCGTCCGCGGATCAAGGGCGTGGTCGAGAAATGCACGTTTTGCATTCAACGCACGCGCGAGGGGCGTTATCCCGCCTGCGTCGAAGTGTGTCCGGTAGGTGCCCGCAAGTTCGGCAATCTGCTCGATCCCGAGAGCGAGATCAGATACATCATCGAACACAAGCGCGTGCTTGTGCTGAAGGAAGAGCTCAAGACGATGCCCAAGTTCTTCTACTTCTACGCAACATGAGGGTCCCGTGCTGAATGTGAGGCTCTTTTCGCGGTTCGTCAGTGGGAGCGTGCGTCTCGCCCTTCGCGGCAACCGTGCGTACTGGGCGTGGATAGCCGGGCTGGTCGCGCTGATCGTCTCGGGCGTGGCGGCCTATGGGTCGCAGGTGACCACCGGACTTGCGGTGACCGCGATGCGGGACCAGGTGAGCTGGGGCTTCTACATCGGGAATTTCACGTTCCTGGTCGGCGTGGCGGCAGCCGCCGTCGTGCTGGTGATTCCGGCGTATGTCTATCACTGGAAACCCATCCGAGAAATTGTGATCTACGGCGAGTTGCTGGCCGTAAGCGCCATTGTCATGTGCCAGCTCTTCGTGTTGATCGACATCGGCCGACCGGACCGACTGTGGCACCTGTTCCCCCCCTTCGGCCGCTTGAATTTCCCATCGTCGCTTCTGGCGTGGGACGTAATTGTCCTGAATCTCTACTTCGTGGTGAACCTTATCGTGGTCACCCACATCCTGTATCGAGCTTTCTGCGGGCGGCCGTACGTGAAAGCGCTGGTCGTGCCGCTGGTGCTGATGTCGATCCCGATGGCGATCGGGATTCACACCGTCACCGCGTTTCTCTTCAACGGTCTTGCCGCGCGTCCCTATTGGAACTCGTCGATTCTCGCGCCCCAGTTCCTGGCGTCGGCATTCTGTTCGGGCCCGGCCATCCTCCTGATCGTGCTGCAACTGCTGCGGCGGTTCACGCGGTTCGAGATCCAGCAGGAGGCCATCAGCAAGATTGCCGAGTTGATGGCCTATGCGATGTTCCTGAACCTGTTTCTGCACGGCGTGGAAGCATTCAAGGAGTACTACTCCGCCACCGAACACCTGCTCTACACGCGCTACTGGTTCTCGGGCCTGGGCGAACACCGCACCCTGGTGCCGTTTGCCTGGGCCGCCGTGTCGCTCAACCTGGTTGCCTTCGCGTTGTTCATCATGCCGGCCACCCGGCGATACTGGCTCACGTTGAACATCGGCTGTTTCGCCACCTATGCAGGGTGCTATATCGAGAAGGGCATGGGGCTCATCATCCCCGGCCTCACGCCCGACACACTGGGCGAGATCTACGAGTACTTCCCGACGATCACTGAAATCCGCGTGGCCGCCGGCGTGTTCGCCCTCGGCTTCCTCGTCTTCACCCTCATGCTGAAAATCGCCGTGCCGATTTCACTCGGGGAATTCGGCGACGTGGACCATCCGCCCCCAGTATTTCGCCCGGCATGACGGCCGTCATAGACGCAGCGCACCTGCCGGGCTATAACGGGCAGGTCCGCGTGCCGTCTCGGCGATGGGCGCCCGGCGCGGAAAGGAGCTTCCCATGCGAAAGATACTCGTGTGTTTGGCGTTCGCGGCTCTGGCAGGCGGACTGGCCGCACCGGCGATCGCTCAACCGAAGGACATCGTCGACACAGCCGTGGCGGCTGGCGGCTTCAAGACGCTGGCCAAGCTGCTGACCGACGCCGAGTTGATCGGCGTCATGAAAGGCCCGGGCCCCTTCACCGTCTTTGCGCCCACCGACGAGGCGTTTGCCAAGGTGCCCACTGACGTGCTCGCCGCGTTGGGCAAGGACAAGGCCAAGCTGCAAGCGGTATTGAAGTACCACGTGCTGACGTCCAGCTGGACGTCAGACGATGTGAAGATGGTGAAGTCGGCTGGGACCGCACAGGGTCAATCGCTGGCGATCGGCATGGCGGGTGGCTCCATCACGGTGAACGGGGCCAAGGTGATCAAAGCCGATATCAAGTGCTCGAACGGCATGATTCATGTGATCGACGCCGTGCTTCTGCCGAAATAACGCGGCAGGTTCCGCCGGATCGGTACAGCGCGGAAATCGACCACCGGCCTCTTCCAGCGCTTGCTTCAGCAGGTTGGTCTCCAGGCAGGCCACCACCTCGGTGTAGGTGAGGGATTCCTCCACCAGGCACCTGCGGCAGGCCTTGGCGATGACGGCGCGCATCCGCGCGCTTTGGGTCACGATGGCCAGCAACGACGTAGACGGCATGTTCAGCTTGACAACATTCTAGCCGGAACGGCCCCGATTTCTGTTAGCCTTTCCACGGCTCCCGTTTCTCGAAGCAGAGGTGTCACACCATGACCGGGACTTTGTCGTCGCACAGCCACCCCGACGCGCAGGTGCGCCATTCCTATCCGATCCGCAGCACTTTCGCGCCGCGGATGCGGCGCTGCTTCAGGTCGAGGAGCGCGGCATTGGCGTCCTCGAGCGCATACTCCTGCACCGCTGGCTTCAGGTGCATCACGGCCGCCAGATCGAGAAACTCCCGGATGTCAGTGCGCGCCACGTTGGCGACGCTCTTCACTTCCTTTTCGAGCCACAGATGCGACACGTAATCGAGGTGCCGCAGCGCGTCCTTGTCGCCGTCCTCCTTCCGAATGGCGTTGACGACCAGCCGGCCACCCGGCGCCAGGGCGCCGAGCGCACACACGATGGGGGTCCACACGGGCGTGGTGTCGATGATGGCGTCGAGCAGGGCGGGTGGAGTGGCCATCGTGTCGCCTGCCCACGTGGCGCCAAGCTCCCGAGCGAACGCCTGCTCCTCCTTGCTTCGGGCGAAGACGAACACCTCGGTGTCCGGGTTGCGGTGGCGCACCATGCTCAGCACCAGATGCGCCGACGCACCGAAGCCGGTCAGGCCCAGCCGGCCGCCGGCGGGGAGGTTGGCCAGGCGCAGCGACCGGTAGCCGATGGCTCCGGCGCACAGCAGAGGGGCGGCTTCGGCATCGGTGAACCCGTCGGGAATCGGATGCGCGAACGCCGCCGGCACCGTCATCAACTCCGCGTATCCGCCGTGCGCATCACGCCCCGTCGCGCGAAACTGTGGGCACAGGTTCTCTCGGCCGTTGCGGCACCACGCGCACGTGCCGCACGAGGAGAATATCCAGCCCACACCCACGCGGTCGCCCGGTCGCAAGTCGAGCACCCCCGCGCCCACGTCGGCCACGCGGCCCACCGCCTGATGGCCGGGGATCACCGGGAGCGAGGGCGGCGGCGTGCGGCCTTCGATCTCGTCGAGCTCGGTGTGACACACCCCGCAGGCCGAGATCCGAATCAGCACCTCACCGGGTCCGGGAACCGGATCGGCCACCGAACCGATGTCCAGTGGTGTGGCGTGCGTGTCGGTGATGCTGCCCAGGCGACGAATCAGCGCGGCCTTCATGCGATGCCGTTCACGTGGCAGATGGTACCACGGTGCTACCACCCCGCCCAGAGTCAGCGTGCGCCCAGGCCCCACCCGATTCGCCAGTTATCCGTTAGTGCAACCGGGCGAGCGTGACGTCGAGGTAGCGGACGCCGCCGTGGGCCTGGCGCCACTGCACCAGAATGGGGCTCTGGTAGGTGCCCTGAACAATGGCGCCGTGGCCGGGCGAGGCGGAGTCCGACACGAGCAGGTTGACGGATCGCTTGATGCGCAGCAGACGCTCGGCGGGCACGGCCATCGCTTTGGCCATCGCCCGCTCCAGGATCGACTCGTGCAGGCCGAGTGCGTCGACGATCTTGTTGAGCACACGAACCAAATCGTACGTGGCGTAGTCACGGGTCTTCGCCGGGATGGCCCGAGGATCGTCGAAGACGTGGCGGCCCTTTTCGGCCATGAACCGCAGCGGGTTACGCAGCACATCCACCAGGTCGTGGCGCATGAGCAGCGTTTCATACTCGTTGACCGTGAGCCCCGCTTGTCGTTCACCCGCCGACAAATCGAGACGCAGACGTCCCTTCATCACGCCGCACTCACGGATCAACTCATTGAGCTGGTCGTAGACACCCAGCCCCGGCTCACGCAGGTTGATCGAATCGATCGGGTGCGCCGACACGGGAATCGCAATCTGCGTCTGAGCCACCACCGTCTCGGCGTCGTACCCGACGATGCTGGTGAAGCGGCGCCGCGGCCGGCCATCGGTCACGCCGTCCAGATCCACGAACAACGCCGGCACCTGGTGATTGGTATAGGAGACAAACGTCCGCAGCCCCGCGGCCATGAACGTGAGATGCGAGTCTGCATTGCGCGGCTCGACGGCACGTTGCTCGTCGGAGAGTTCCGTGCGCTCGCCCAACTCGTCGTGGCGATAGCCGGCACCCTCCGGAAACACCGTCCTGAACGCCTCGACGTAGTTGGTGACGCCGTCGTTGCGCTGCGTGAGCCGCGCCGCCAGTCCCTGCTCGAGGTAGCCGGCCGTCGTGTGGTGTGACGTGAAGAGTGTGCGCCTGAACGACGACAGGACATCGCCGTAGAGCTCGACTATGCGGGCTCGGACGTCGATGGCGTCGAATCTCGCCTTCGGCTGAAGCTCGATCGTCAGTTCGAGTGGCTGGGCCATTCGTGCCTTCTTGCGCCGCGGCTTGCCCTGGCGCGCGTGGCCGCCCGACGGCGGGCGCAACTCCTAAGGATACCGCGACTCGACGTTGAGGGCCACTGTTACAAGAGACCGGACATCTTGACGGACGACCAACAACCCTTCTCACCTGACACCGCGTATGCTAACGCGGCCCGCTCCTCTAGCCCGCATTATTCATGAACGCGCCGCGTTCATGAATAATGTGCCGCTGTGCTTGGGTTTCTGTCGCCGCCGGCTTCGACACCACGCTGCGCGCGGTGCTCAGGATGTCGCCCGG
>CAYHRK010000123.1:0-10702 GCA_964358795.1 uncultured Vicinamibacterales bacterium | reverse complement strand
GCGGGATGCCCCGCCCGGAATACGTGGTCGTACTTCGGAATCGGGGCACTAAGCGGCATCGTCACGCGCCATCATTCTGGAAGCGAACGGGGCCCGGTGGCCCTCCCGGTCTTCAAAATCGGTTGCTCCCCGCTTTGCGGGGGGGCTGGGTTCGACTCCCAGGCGCTTCCGCCAGCCACCGACTTGACGCAAACCGAACCCGACATCAAGCTGATGAACGAGGACGAGGTGGTGAGCAAGGGCAGAGACCAGCAACTGGAAGCGGCCGTTGCCGCGCTCTTGAAAGAGATCAAGTAGCCTGAGGGGAATGACATGATGCACAGGTCCATTCGCTATCTGGTCGTCGGCGTCATCGCGGCCGCCATCTTCGCGGCCACCGGCACCCTGCGGGCCCAGCGTGGGGGGGCAATGACGCCGGAGCAGGCAGCCCGGCAAACCGATGCCGAGAAAGAACTGGCATCGATCGCCGTCATCGAGCGTAAGGTGATGATGCCGATGCGCGACGGCGTGCGGCTGGCCACCGACATCTACCGGCCGAAGGACACGTCAACGAAGGTGCCGGCGATCTGGGTTCGCACGCCGTACAACTTCAATTACTGGGACGTGCGAAACGGTGTGCCCGCCGACATGACCGCCGCCCTGACGGCGGTGAAGCGCGGATATGCGTACGTGGTGCAGAACGAGCGCGGCCATTTTTTCTCTGAAGGCCACTACGACATCCTGGGCGCCCCGCGAACCGACGGGTATGACGCGCTCGCCTGGTTGACGGCGCAGCCGTGGTCCAACGGCAAGGTCGGCACCACCGGGTGTTCCTCCACCGCCGAGTACCAGATGGGCGTCGCGGCGCTTGGTCACCCCGGATACGCGGCCATGAACGTGCAGGGCTTTGGCGCCGGTGTGGGGCGCGTGCGCCCGTACTTCGAACAGGGAAACTGGTACCGTGGCGGTGCTGTCCAGATGCTCTTCATCACCTGGCTCCACGGGGAGCAAAACCAGGTTCGGCCGGTGTTTCCCAGAAACGCTTCGCAGGAGGACTTGATCCGGGCGTCGAAATCGTTCGATCTCTCCCAGCAGTTGCCGCCCGTTGACTGGTCGAAGGCGCTCTGGCACCTTCCGGTACAGGACATCCTGAAGGCCGTTGACGGCCCACACGGCATCTTCGCTGACGCGATGCCGGTGGCGACCGGTGGCCGAATGATCCAGCGCGCACCCAACGACCCGGCCTGGTACAAGGGCGGGTTGTTCCACGACGACATGGCGTTGAACGTGCCGGGACTGTGGTTCATGTCGTGGTACGACGTGTCGGCGGGTCCGAACCTGGCGTTGTACAACTACGTGCGGAAGACAGCCAAGCCGGAGATCGCCAACCAGCAATGGGCGGTGGTCGCGCCAGTGGCCCATTGCGGGTACACCCGGGCCACCGAAGACACCATCGTCGGCGAACGCAGCATGGGCGATGCGCGGTTCAACTACCAGGAGCTGGTGTACGGGTTCTTCGACCGTTTCCTGAAGGGCGACACCGGCGGCCCGCTCGGCACGCAGCCCAGAGTCACCTACTACACGATGGGACTCAATAAGTGGCAGAGTTCCGACACGTGGCCGCCGGCAGGCGCGCAGCCCATGACCCTGTTCCTGTCGAGCGGCGGCAAGGCCAATACACTCGATGGTGATGGCGCGCTGATGGCGGCTCCTCCTGCGGCCGACACCCCCGACTCGTTCACGTACGACCCCATGAAGCCTGTCACCTCCTACGGCGGCAACGTCTGCTGCACGGGCACCGCCATCAGGGCGGGTTCGTTCGACCAGCGCACGATGGAGGCCCGGCCCGATATTCTCGTGTACACGTCGGAGCCTTTCAAGGAAGGGACGGAAGTCAGCGGGCCGATCGAACCGACGCTCTATGTGTCATCCGACGCGAAGGACACCGACTTTACCGTGAAGCTCGTCGACGTCTATCCAGACGGCAAGGCCTACAATCTGGATGAATCGATCCAGCGGATGCGCTATCGGGACGGGTACGACAAACCACTGGCGTGGATGGAGCCTGGCAAGGTCTACAAGGTGACGCTGCAGCCGTTGACGACCAGCAACTACTTCGCGGCCGGGCACCGGCTGCGCGTCGAAGTGTCGAGCAGCAATTTCCCGCGCTTCGACCGCAATCTGAACACCGGTGGCCACAACTACGACGAAGTGACCGGAGTGGTGGCCCACAACGTGGTCCACCACTCGACGCAGTACCCGTCGCAGGTGACCATCACCGTCGTCACACGGTAGCGGAATCTCCGTGCGTGTGCTCGGCGTGCCGGGCCTTGATCTTCTCTTCGCGCGCCGTCTTCGAGACACCGGCCAGCTCCAGATCGTGCTGCTGCCCGGCGGACAGGGCCTCGGGATTCAGACAGAGCGAATGCTCGGTCGTCGAGAGCGGAACCATGTGGCCGCCCGTGTAGATCTGGTGACGGCCAGCTTTGTCGTACCACTGCGCCAGCGTCGCCGTCTGGTGCTGTTTCTCGACGATTTGCCGCCACCCCACACCCGTGTTGTACGCGCAGAACGAGATTTCCCCTTCCTGCGTGCCGTAGGGAATGATGCACTGGTGCGTGCGGCGGAAATCGTAGGTCCAGAGATCCTGGAACCACATGCCGGCAATGAACAGGAACAGCCAGCTGTCGGACCGCCGCTTCTGCACGTCCTGCAGCGTGCGCCCCTTTCCGACCTTGCCGTAGTCGCGGCCAGTCGCTCCAAACGCCTTGTCGAACTTCTTCAGCATGTCGGAGATGCGCAAACGCCGGGGCGCCATGAACGGATCGTAGTTGCGCAGCAGGGACACGCCCATGCCCAGCACCGACAGGAAGCGGCCACGCGCGGCGTCGTTGATCACCGCCAGGTCCTTCACCAGTTGTGGCCCGTCGAGAAACGCCGATACGGGCACCCGTTCCTTCGTCTCCTTGTCGATCATCACCGCCAGTCCGGCGCCGCAATCGGGATGGCAGCCACAGTTCAGGTGTCCCCGCTCGACGCCTGATCCGTGCACCAGATCGGCCCAGTCGCCAAACGTGGTCAACATCGAAATGGGGAACCAGTCGCGAAGCGGCTCGCCAATGCCGGCCTGCCGCCTGATGTCGTGCGCCAGCTGGGCCGTGGTGTAGCGCTGGGCGGCGCGACGCTCATCGGTGATGTCCTCGTCCCGGCCTGTAAACGACACCGGCTGGAACGAGATGAACGAGATCTTCTTGGGGTTCTCCAGCGCGAATTCGACGATGCGGCCCACCTGCTCGTTGTTGACGCCGTTGATGATGGTGCTGACCAGCACGATATCGACGCCAGCCGCGTGCAGGTTCTCGATAGCCCGCAGCTTCACATCGAACAGGTTGGCCACGCGCCGGTGCTGGTTGGCCGCGTTGCCTACGCCGTCGAACTGCAGGTAGACGAACCTCAACCCGGCCTCGGCTGCCTGGCGGCACAACTCGGGATCCTTGGCGAACTCGATGCCGTTGGTGGCGGCCTGCGTGCTGTTGAACCCCAGTTCCTTGCAGTAGGCCACCGCCTTCACGAAGTCGGGTGACAGCGTGGGCTCGCCGCCCGAGAACTGCACCGACATCTGACGGCGGGGCTTCACGGCGGCGGCGCGGTCGAGGATGGCTTTGATGTCGTCCCAGGGCAGCTCGTGCACGAACCCCACCTGGTTGGCGTCCGTGAAACACGGGTCGCACATCATGTTGCAGCGGTTCGTCAAATCCACCGTCAGTACCGTGCCCCGGCCGTACCGGATGCTGCTCAAACCATGATTGTGCAGGCCATCGTCGGCGTGCACGGGAAGGTCGGTGCCTGCGTAGAGCTCCTGCAGGCGTTTATAGAATGCCGGGTCGGTTGAGAGCACGTCTTCGAAGTGACCGTGTGTCGGGCAGTCCTTCACCATCAGGATCTTGCCGTCGCGCTCGATGATGTGCGCCGGGATCTCGCCGGCGTGCTCCTTGATGAACAGGTCGGGAGCAGCCTTGCCGTCCACGATCCGCTGGCGCGCTTCCCGCGTGCACGTGGGACACAGCGACGTCGTTTCGCGCGGCACGCCAAGCGGCGCCTTGAACTTGTCACCCGACTTCAGGAGCGGGCGATCGGACCAGTTCGGCGTAAACGACTGATTCGGCGCGACACGGTAGAACGGCTGCAAGGCGTACCAAAGGCCGTTGGCCATCCAGGACAGCCCTTTTTCAACAAACTTGGCGGGAGCGTGCATGTGGTGCCTCCTGCCCTGGCGGACCAGAGTGGGCTGGAGGACAATTCCCCCTCCCCGTCGGTCCGACGGGCGTTAGCCCGGCCTATTCATGAAGGCCAGGAATAGTCCGCCCTTCGGGCTTCGACTCAGGCTGGATTCAGGGCCTTCGCTCAGGGCTAACCCTGAGCCAGGCGCGGAGCGCCGCGTCGAAGCCGTCGGTGACAGAATCTCAACGATGCCGGCGCATGATTCGCGAACGCGGAAGGTTCGTGAATGATGCGGGTTAGGGGGCGAGTAGCATTCTCAGGGCTCGATGATCGGAAGCCAACAACGATCCGGCCGGCGGGCGCGGGCTCGTCCAAACGGGTTCACGGATTCCTGAGTGGTCAACTCCGACTGTTTCGGTCGCCTCGCCGATTCCGGGACTCGTTGTCTCCCGGATCGAAGAGGCGGCGCGGGGAGCCGACGTCGGGGCGTTCGGTGGTGTCGTGATGATCCGTCCGTGCCAGGGGTGTAGTTGAACCCTGACTGCAAGGAAGGCTCAGGCATCCACGCTGGCACGCGCTATACTGGCCCCGTGGAATTCAGGCTGCAACGCGTCCTTCAGGTGACCACGTCGGCCGACCACGCGACCGGTGAAGGATCGCGTCGTTACTGGCAGACCCGAACCCCAGGGGAACGCCTGGCAGCGGTTGAGTTCCTCCGGAGGCAGCATGGTGGAACTGGCGCGCGACTTCGACGAGTTCTTCGGCTCGTTGATCGCCCACGGGGTTGAGTTCCTGGTCGTCGGAGCCTATGCCCTGGCCTTTCACGGTGTGCCTCGCTTCACCGGCGACATCGACGTCTTCAATAGAGCCCCTGACCCTACTTCTTCCTCACGAGCGGGTAAAGATCCTTTGGCGCGTTCTTGTAGGGAATCGTGGTCACATCGGCCGGCCCGAGCCCGGGCGCGTCCACCACGACGACGGTCTTCGCGAAACCGTCCTCCACGAAGCCACGCCAGAAGTGGACTCGCGACTTGAGGACCATGAGATCGCACGCCTCGAAGGGGATCTTGAGGTCACGGAAGATCCCGGGATCGGTCACCTGCTCGAGCACGGGCGTGAGTATCACGCGGTTGTTGTCGCCGAACCTCAGCACGGCCATCGTCTTGTGCTGGCGGTACGGTCCCAGGAACTCCACGACACCGTCGATCCTCACCGGCGTGCCGGCGTACTGGTCGGCATAGCCGCCAACGTTGACATTGACGCGATCGCCCGGCTTGGCTGTGCGCGCGATTTCGCCGATCGCCCTGTCGTCGGCAATCGTGGCAATGCAGAAGTTCTGCGCGCGTTGCCGGATGAGCTCCGCGAGGATGTGCGTCGAATTGCCCGTGCGATCGGCATGGTCCGCCACCACGACGGGCACCTTCCGCTCTTTCGCGGCCGCTAGGGCCTGCGCCACACCGTCGGCGGTCTTCGGCAGCGTCTTGCCCGCAAACGCCTCGCGTTTCTTCCAGATGAAGTCCGACATGTCCTGCGCAATCCGGTCGGCCAGCGCCTGGTTGCCGTTGGCCACCACCATCACGGTCGCTCCCACGTCCGGCACGTCGGCGTAGGCAAAGCCGAACGCCACCGACACGAACATGTCCGGCGTGCGTTCTTCCCAGACGCGCGCGCGCTCCATGATTTCCATAGCCGGTGACACACCGGTGCCCTGGAACACGCTCGGCGTCAGCACACCCGGTTTTCTGGTCGCCATCACCGGCTTGTACGTGCCCTTGATCACACGCATCATGACGCGCGCCGCGCGCTCGCCCTGGAGCGCCGCGTCGTAGTGGGGGTATCGCTTGGTGATGAACACCCCCGTGGCGACCTCGGACAAGGCGCGGTCCTCGTTGGCGTGGAGGTCGAGGGTCACCATGATGGGGATCTTCTCGCCCACGACGTTGCGGACACGGCGCACGATCTCGGATTCGGGTCGCGGCACGCCCGTGACGGCCATCGCGCCGTGCAACGCCAGGAACACGCCATCGTACGGCCCGGTGTCCTTGATGTCGTTCGCAATGCCGTTGGCGTACTTATCGAAGGCCTCGAGCGTGAGCCAACTCCCCGACGAGCCGCCCTTCGAGTCACGCGGGGAGAGGATGCCCTGCAGCTGCACACCATCGTATTCCCGTGCGGCGTCGACAAACCCCCTGATGTAGCCGCCCTCCTTCAGGACGGCATCACCGCGGACCGGCGGGCCGTAATACTCCCACTCGGCGATGCCGGTCGGGTCCGGGCAGAACGTACACGTCTCGTGTGAGAAGGTTGCGACCGCGATGCGGATCGGCCTGGGCGCTGTCTGGTCGGGAGATCCGGCGTTCGCCGAAACGGCAGCCACCAGGACGAACGTCAGGGCGAGTCGACATGTCACGGTTCACACTCCTGTGGATGAAGGCCGTCGTTCGAGTGGGCCATCACGGTCACTGCCCTGTCCTGGCCTCGAAGATCAGCTTCACCAGTTGACCGAACTCCGCCGCGGTCACCTGGCGACCGCGGATGTCAGTGTTCACGCGATGCACGACAACAAGGTCGTACGCCGGCACGACAAGAATGTAGTGACCACCGGCCCCGCGGGCCGAGTACGACCCCGCCGGCATCGTCACCCCGGGCACGTGGCGGCCTTCGACTGCGACCCACCAGAGATACCCGTAACCGCCAGACTCCCCGGCATCGGAGTACGACGTCGTACTCTCGGCGACCCAGTCCCTGGGCACAAGCTGTGTCCAGCGCCAAGCACCCTGTCGCAGGAACAACAGGCCGAACCTGGCCATGTCGCGGGCCGTCATCCTGAACGGATAGGCCGCGTACACGGAATCCGGCCCGGTGACGTACTGCCCGTCGTCTATCGTGAAGTCCTGCATTCCCGTCGGGTCGGCAATACGAGTCTTGAACTCACGGACGATCGTATTCTTCGCGGAACGCTCGAAGATCACGCCCAGCGCATTGAAATCCCAGTTGTTGTAGTACCAGAACGTCCCGGGCTCATGGCTGTGGCGCGGCGGGCGCGCCGCCTTCATGGCGGGTGTCTCGTAGAGCGCCGGGTGGTACACCCCGGACCGCGCCTTCAACAGGTCGTGGACCGTGGCCTTCTTCTCTGCGGCGCTGAGCGACGGCTCGTTGTCGTCGATCCCCAGCTGCTCCATCGTCTTTCCGAGGTCGATGCGGCTCTCCCACACATGGATGCCATACATGGCGCTGAGGAAGCTCTTCCGGATGGAGTGGACGTTGTACTTTGTCGCGGTCTCGCCCCATTCGTCGAGCACCTTGCCATCCACGATCAGCATGACCGCCGCTGTCTGAATCGTCGCGCTGTAGTTCCTCGCCAACTTGAGCTTTTCCGGCGACCACCCCAACTGCGCCGGGGAGTCCACCCGTTCCCAGGTGGCGTCGGGGTATGAGGCGCGCTTCTGTGCAGCTGAAGACGCCACCAGAAGGCCGACCAGCAGAAGCAGGCAGGCGGCGATGGACACGCGGCGCATCTTGTTCAACATGGCATCACACTCCGGCGCGATTACTGCAAGCCGGCCGAGGCGAGGACGATCGCGAGTGCCACTTGGGCGGCCTTCACGCTCGACGTCTTCTCGACGTCAACCCACTCGTCCAACGAATGCCCGCGACCTCCTCGGCCGCGACCGATGGTGACAGCCGGAATCCCCATGCTGATGGGAATGTTCGAATCGGTGCTGCCGATCTCGTAACTGGGCGTCATCCCAAACGCCTTCACGACAGCAGCCGTCCGCTGGACCAGCGCGGACGTCACCGGCGTTTCACCGGATGGCCGGTCCCCGAGGAGCTTGATGTCCGCCTCGATTCGCCCTTCCTTCGTCGAGCGGGTGCGATTCTCCTCGTCCACCGCGTCGCGCACGACCCCGAGGAACGTCTCGTCCAGCTTCCGGAGTTCCTGGGGCGACTCGGATCGCATATCGACATCCATGAACATCTCGCCGGGAATCGAATTCACCGAACTGCCGCCCCCCACGATGCCCACGTTCATCGTCGTTTTGGGCTCGGCCGGCACGGCCACCCGCGAGAACCTGTCGATCGCGTTGCCCATGGCGAACGCGGGGCTGACCAGCCCGAACGCCCCGTAGCTGTGGCCGCCGGGGCCCTTGAATGTCACGCGGTAGCGCCGGCTCCCCAGCGCGCCGTTGACGATGGTCGCCTGTTCGCCGCCATCGATGGCGATGAATGCGCCCACCCGATCCTTGTACTTGCCCTTCTGCAAGAGATACCTGACGCCCCGCAGGTTGCCGGGGCCCTCTTCGCCAACGTCCCCGACGAACAGGATATCGGCGGCGGTGCGCATCCCGGCGGCATCCATGGCGCGGATCAGCGACAGCATCATGGCGACGGCGCGCGTGTCGTCTCCGATTCCCGGGGCCATCAGTCGCGTACCCTCGCGCCTGACGGTGACGTTGGTGCCTTCCGGGAACACCGTGTCGAGATGCGCGAGCACGACGAGCAAGGGCCCGTCGCCCGTGCCCTTCCGGAGCCCCATCACGTTGCCTTCAGCATCCATTTCCACGTCGGAGAGGCCGAAACCTCGCATCAGGGCGAGGCAGGCTTCGGCGCGCTTCTGCTCTTTGAACGGAGGAGCGGGAATCTCGGTCAGTGACACCAGCTCGCGCACGAACCGGTCGTGATCCGAATCGAGAAACGCCGCCGCCTGCTTGAACGACGCGTTCGAGATGATGCCTGCCACCGCGGCATCGAACGTCTGCGCCGAGGCGGTCACACCGCTCAACGCCATAACAAGCACGCCCAGGAGAGTCTTCATGCTGTTCCCTCTTTCCGTAAAACGAGACCCGCTACCTGGTGCTGGCGACGGCTATCGTGCCCGTTCTTCGCTCTGGCGGGGCGCCCTACGGGTGCCGTTCGAGCCACTTGTTGAACAGCCACATGGCAAGCGCCGAGAGGAAGCCGATCCCCATCAGGATACCCCAGCCAAGGGCGTTGTTCGCCGGCACCAGTTCGAGCAGGCCGTCGGACCTCGTGGTGGCGCCCTTCGCCATGATGTCGTTGAAGATGTAGGCCCCCACCGGACCACCGGCCAGCGAGCCGAGCGCCAGCGGCAGGTTGGCGTACCCGAGGAACAGCCCCTCCTCGCCTTTCGGCGCCAGCGATCCGATGTACTCGTACATCCGCGCGGAGGTGAACAGCTCGCCGAAGGCGATGAGCGCAACAGTCAGGATCAAGAACACCGATCCGAGTGGCAGCCAGTTCGCCACGATCACCCGCATGCCTCCAGTCGCATAGATCGGATACACGTTGATCAGCATCGACACGCCGATGATCACCGTGCCCACCACGATCGACCGAATCGCCTTCATCTTGCCGAAGAACTGCGTGATGGCCAGCTGCAGGCACACGATCACGAACGGGTTGGCGGCGGTGTACAGGTCCATCGCCGGGCTGGTCTCGATCACCCGCTTCGCATACAGCGGCAGGACGTTGTAGACCTGGTTGTAGACGAAGAAAAAGCCGCTCATCACGACCAGGAACAAGGCGAAGCGGCCGTTTCGCAGCACCAGCACCATGTCGAGCAGGATGCGTCCAATCGAACGCCGCGGCTTCACCGGCGTGTTGGTCGCCACCGGCGGTTCCCGGTAGAAGAACATCACGACGAAAAACGCCGCCACCGACGCACTGGCCGCCACCGCGAAGATGTACGACAGGCTGTTACCGGTCTCGACCCGTTCGGCCCAACCCACGATCCCCGCAATCGTCACGACCGCGGCCGCCACGACCGCCATGAATGGAAACGTCATGCGGGCGCCGCGCCCCTGTTCTTTCGCCTCGGTCGCTTTGTTGACCAGGTACACCAGGGCGGCGGCGGCAACGGCGCACACGGCCACCACCTCGAGAATCGTGGCGGTGCCGTATCCGCTCCGCACCACGTACCCGGTGCCGCGCCCGAAGAGCGATCCGATGTTGATCACCATATAGAAGATGGCGAATCCGAGCGTGGCTCGCGCGCCAGACGTCTTCTGCACCGTGCCGGAGACGCACGGTTTGATCACCGATCCGCCCAGACCGATCATCAGGATTCCGAGCACGACGGTGATGACCACCGACGTTGGTGCGGTGAAGCCGCGTCCAACCACCGGCGCCAGCGTCGCACCGCCGAACCACACCGGGTAGCCCATCAGGATGTACCCGGCCGCCAGCAGCACGAACGCCACCAGCAGCGAGCGCCTGAATCCCACCTGGTCGGCGATGGTCCCCGAGAGAATCGGCAGGAAGTAGACGAGCGTCCAGAGAAGGCCGTTCAGGTTCGACGGCCAGTAGTCGCCAAACCCGAGCTGCCCCAGGTAGATGACGACGAAGCTGGCCATCGAATAGTAGGCGGCGCGCTCGAACAACTCGGTAACGTTGGCGCTCCAGAACACATCCGGGAACTTCTCGTGGGTGGTCGCGTCCATGCCTGGCTCTCCTGCCGTGGGCTGCTGATACCGTGGGGACG
>CAYHRK010000122.1:0-10850 GCA_964358795.1 uncultured Vicinamibacterales bacterium | reverse complement strand
TCTCCGCCATCCTTCGCCGCGCCGTAGCTCGCTGGATGGTCATGGCGAGCGAAGGCGGGGCTTTGGCTAGGCAAGCCAATCTCTCAAACCGCTTGATCCGCCACATCCGTTCAAGTCGCTCGTTCGTTGTCTGGCCGCACGACATCTGGCATATCGACCACCGCGAACCGCAAGCAGTTGGGACGAGGGTGGAGTTGCCACCCACTCCGCCACCACTTCGTCAGACATGCAGCAGAAAATCGAAGCGCAACAGAGCCGCCGTCTCGGCGCCTATTCTCCCTCAAGAACATCGGCAGACCGCATCGCGTTTGTGCGTAGCAAGCGACCTCTCGGCTTAAAGGTTGAGAAATAAAACGGGTGCAAGCAGGGGTTTCCTCGGCGGTAATCGGCCGCGCCCTCAGTGACCCAGGACGACCACCGAGTTCAACTTTGCCGACGCGGTCTCGAAGGTCGCCATACGACCGCCGCCCGCGACATAGGCGCCGTGGATCAGGCGATCAACGAATCCGGGCTTTGCCGACGCCAGACCGCGAGTGGCCAGAACCTCCCCCGCTTCGCCCATCGATTCAATCTCGCCGTCCTCGAACAGACGGTGCAACGCCTTCAGGGCGTCGTCCTTCCTGACACCGTAGTGATGCTGGAGGGCGTAGTAGGTTTCGGCCACGACCAAGTCCGAGAGGACCGGTCGGTCGCCACGTCGTTGGAGATCGTCGAGGAACGCAACCGCAGCGGCGGTCTGCCCTGCTGGTTGACCGGTAAGCAGGCGAAGAACGACCGACGTATCGAGTCCCACCCTCACGCAAGGCCGCCCTTCTTGCGGGCGGCAGCGACGCTCCTTCGGATGGCCGTCATCGAGTGCCTCTTGCCCGGCGTGACGAGGGTCTGCAAACTACCGACCCACGCGCGCGATCTGGCAGGCCGCGGCCGAAGCAGCCACAGACGCTCGCCATGATCGAGCCGGGGCTCGATGTCGATGACGTCGCCCGGCTTCAGCCCGAGTGCCTTGCACGTCTCGGCAGGCAACGTCGCCTGGCGCTTGCTGGTGAGTTTCAGGTGCGGCATATCACGATCCTACGACGCTGCGCCTTACTTTGCAAGGACATGGTAAGTGGCCGGTGGCACCGCTCCGATGCGCGCGGTGGACGCGCGCGCCAAAGGGAAGCGGACCGGGCGTACGTTTCTCCTCACCTGCGGTGTTCTGTCCTGCGACACAAATCCCCTGGCGCGCGCCAGCGCCAACAGGACCTACAGATTGGCCGAGTCGGCGCCGTCGGCCGATCAGTTATCGGGCTGGTACTCCCGAAGTC
This sequence comes from uncultured Vicinamibacterales bacterium, assembly GCA_964358795.1. Lineage (GTDB taxonomy): Bacteria > Acidobacteriota > Vicinamibacteria > Vicinamibacterales > JAKQTR01 > CAYHRK01. The sequence goes on along the minus strand of CAYHRK010000122.1, from coordinate 9,543 downwards.
GAGTGGGCTCAACAATCCACAGCTTCCCAACGATCGATGCGGCTTCAAGGCCTGCGGCAAGCACCCGCAGCGCGCGCTCAAGTTCTGCGGGCTCGGCCCTGCCACGCAGTCTGATGACCGCCAGGCCCGGGTAGTCCAAGGGCTTGAACACGAGGGGGTTGCCGAAATCGAGATCGAGGGTCACGAGACACCGGCCCTCGGCGAGGCAGACTCGTGCGACCTCACGATCGCTGGCCCGGCACAGCACTTCTGCCGGCACGGTGGCAACGTCGTGCCCGGCCGCAGCCAGGATCTCTGCACCTCGTCGCCCGAAGTTCTCGTCCAGCTTCAACCGCATCAGCGAGCCACTGCGTGTACGATCACGTACCGCTCGCGCGCCATCTCGGCCCCATAGGCGATACAGGCGCGCACATCGGCCTCTTCGATGTGGTAGTCCTCGAGGATGTCCGGGATGCTCACCCCGCTCGCGAGCAGATCGAGGATCAGCGACACCCAGATCCTGTGGCCCCGGATGCACGGCTTCCCGAAGCAGACGTTGGGATCCACGGAGATCCGAGCAAGCAGTTCTTCCCGGGTCATGACCTGCCTCCTGTGACGGATGCCACCAGGTCCAGATCATACGCCGTTCCCCCGCGATGGCCCATGACCATCTCGGCAAGCACTGACCGCCACGATCGGGCACAATAAAGGGGCTTGGCCCCTTTTCGATGTCGCGCCCCGGAGTTGCTCCACGTGCGGGGCGGCCGGAAATGATAGACTGCGCGGTCGGTCAGCTGCATCGCTCGATGTCCCCGTGAGCGCCACTCCGGAAACTCCTCCGTTCGGCGAGCTGCCCGTGTTGATCACGGGCGCGACGGGCTACATCGGCGCGCGCCTGGTCCCGCGCCTGCTCGAGGCGGGATACTCGGTACGCTGTCTGGCGCGGTATCCCGGGAAGCTCGCCAGCCGCCATTGGTCGACACACCCGCGCGTCACTATCGTTCAGGGCGACCTCGCCTCGTCGGAGAACCTGGCGTCGCTGATGCGTGGCTGCGGAGCCGCCTTCTACCTGGCCCACCCCATGGCGTCCGCCGGAGACGACGATGCGGCCCGCGACGCGCAAGCCGCCCGGCGCTTCGTCACCGCGGCGTCCGAGGCCGGTATCGCCCGGATCATCTACCTCGGAGGCCTCGGCGACGCCGATCTGGAGCCCGGCACCCACAGAGCTTCCCGCGGCGAGGTGGCCCAGATTCTCGCCGGGGGTAATGTGCCGGTGACGGTGTTCCGCGCCGCCATGATCATCGGCTCGGGATCGGCCTGGTTCGAGATCCTCCGCTACCTGGTGGAGCGCCTGCCGGTGATGTTCGTCCCGATGTGGGTGAGCACCGAGAGTCAGCCCATTGCGGTGCGCAACGTGCTCCACTACCTGGTGACCAGCCTCGCCCAACCGCAGACGGTCGGCCGCGAACTGGACATCGGGGGCATCGACATCGTGAGCTTTCGCGATCTCATCCGGCTCATGGCAGAGGCCCGCGGATTGCCCCGTCGTGTCGTCGTCCCGCTCCCGGTGATGCACCCGCGCCTGAGCGCGTCCTGGATCGAACTGGTCACGCCAATGTCGCGCGATGTCGCGCTCACGCTCGCGGCCAGCCTGCGCCGCCGGATGGTCTGCCGGGACGAAGAGGCGGCGCGGCTCATGCCGCAGCGCCTGCTCACCGCGCGGGAAGCCATCGACGCAGCACTGCGGAAGATCGAGCAGCACGAAGTCGAATCAATCTGGTCGGCGGCCGGGGCCATCCCGGGCGACCCGGACTGGGCCGGCGGCAACGTGTTCGTCGATCGGCGCAGCACCATCGTCAACGCAACCGAGCAGGAGGTGTTCCGGGCGACCTGCCGGGTCGGAGGCAGCCACGGCTGGTACGGCGCTGATCTCCTGTGGAGGCTGCGCGGCTGGCTCGATGAACTGGCGGGGGGACCCGGCCTGAAGCGGGCGCGCCGCAATCCCGACACGCTCGACTACGGCGAGGCCGTGGATTTCTGGCGGGTGACGGCGGTCGACCCCGGCCGTCACCTGCGGCTGCGCGCAGAGATGAAGCTTCCCGGTGAAGCGTTGCTCGAGTTCACGGTGGAGCCGGTGGGTGGATCGGACGACGCAGGGCCCGCTGACCATGTGCGCGCGTGCCGGCTCGAGCAGACCGCCACGTTCCTTCCCCGGGGCCTGCTCGGCCTCCCGTACTGGTACGTGATGGTGCCCTTCCACGCCTGGATCTTCAACGGGATGCTGCGTGGGATCCGCAGGGCCGCCGAGAAGACGGCGGCCGCACGCGCGCGGGACGCAGCGCACGCCCGCGACGGCGGGCCTCACACCACGTAGATGCGGCCCAGCGCTCCGTTGCTCATGACATCTTCTCCTGGCCGCCCCCGGATGCCGAGGCAGGCGGCCACATGGACCTGACGAACGCCCAGGCGAACCCCGCCACGCACGCCGGCCGCAGCAGGCGCAGGAAGATATCCTTGTAGGGCGCGCTGCCCGAGAACATGTCCCAGAGGATCCCGCTCATGCGGCGCAGGTGGGCCGGCCGCCGTTGTTCCTCGACCGTCATCCGCAGGATCGCCCGGCGCGCCACGCGCATGTGCCGGACCACGCGTGTGAAGACGAAGGCCAGCCGGCCCATGACGTTGTCGGCGGCAATCGTGCGGCAGACCGGCCCGTAATGGCGGTGGAATGCGTCGGCGGAGATGCCCTCGAACACACTGGTGCGGGCCGCGGCCTTCGCGGTCCGGTAGGCCGCCCCGATGCCGTCCTTGTAGAGGCGCGTCACGCCGCAGTCGCCGACGAACAGGATGCGATCCGCGTACGGGCGGGCCGGGCCGCGCACGTTGATGTGCGGCATGCACTGGCACGACTTGGCGTCGGGTCGCCAATCGGGAGGGAAGCACCGCCGGACCTCCGGCGCGTCGAGGAACGCCTGGACCAGCGCGTCGTCGATGTCCTGGCCGAGGAGGCACACCGTCACGTAGTCGCCTTTCGGAATCACGGCGGCGAATTCGAGCCGCGGAATCGCCAGCAGGAAGACGTGCATCGAACTGCCGACGGTCTGGCTGATCACGTCCCGGCCGAGTTGATACTCGCGGATGACGGTCTTCGTCACCGCCGGCCTCGTGTACCCGATCCCCACATTCTCGAAGGCCTGAACGACCGGCGAGTTGACCCCCACGGCCACCGCCAGCAGGTCGTAGCGCTCCTGTCCGCCGCCGCGGATCTTCAGGACGGGTCGGCCCTCTTCGAGGCCCACGCCGTCGACGCGCGCGGGCACGAGCCGCGCGCCCCTGCCGATGGCTTTCTGTAGGAGGTGGTCGTCGAAGCTTTCCCAGTCGCGCCGTTGCACGTCGCGCGGCCCGGACCCGCGGTGCACGGCGCCGATTCGCGTTGCGTGCAGCGGCGTCTCAATCCGGACGCTGCCGGCATCCATGTGAAGGTGGTAGGAGTCGATTCCCCGCTGGATGACGGTCGTGGGCAGGTTGATGCCCTCCGCCGCGAGGTTCTGCACGAGCGACTCGGACACGATGCCGCCGCACATGTTGCAGCCCTGAGGCGCGGGCTGGAGGAAGTCGCGCGACTCGAAGATCTCGACCTGAAGGTCGAGGCCCACCTGTCCGGCCATGTTGAGGAGGAAATAGGCGAAGAACGATCCCGCCGGCCCGGCTCCGACGACACCGACGCGGGATCCATCCTGGAGCCGAAGTCCGTCCTGACTAGAGGTCGGGAACGCCATCTGGGAGCGCGCGGGCATGGCTACCCCCTCAAGACCCGGGGTTCGGCGGGGGCTGTCGATCCGACCGGCGAATCGGGTTGGAAGTTAGTAACGCACCGGACGGGCAGGTGTCAAGGGAATCCCGGCCGACCCTTCATGTTCACCCCTCAATCCGAGGCGGGAGCGGATCGCCATCCGGGCGCTCTTCGGACATCGGAATAGTGGGATTGCGTCGGCCGTTCAGGTGAATTCTACTAGCCACGGTCGTGGAATGTCGCAGGTTCATGCCATGCCTCACTTTCTTCTCCGCCGTCACGATAGCGGGCCCGTGGCTGTGCTGTGTGGCACCGCTGGTACTCGTGACCTTGGGCATCGGCGGGGCCTGGATAAGCACGCTGACCCGGCTCGAACCGCTGCGACCGGTGTTCGTCGTGGCCACCCTCGGGCTGTTGGCCCTGGCGTGGCGAAAGCTTCACCGGCAGCCCGTCGTCTGTGAGCCGGGCCAGGCCTGCGTGGCTGTTCAAGGCCATCTACGGGGACGTGCGGACGCTGTGGATCGACCCGGAAGACTCGGGCCGGCTCCTGCCCGGCAGTGATGGCGGCGTCTACCAGTCGTACGATGGGGGGCGCACTTGCGACCACTACTCCAACCTGCCGCTCGGCTATCAGGGTAGGGTGAGAGTTGGTTCGGCTTCCCCTGCAGGTTCAGGGCGCCTTCGTCGTCGCCCTTCGGTGTGAGCTTCACCGGCATGGCCTGCACCGAAGTGCGGCTCACCGAGATCGCGTACGCGTTCGAGCAGGCCACGAAGAAACGGGTGGCACCGAAGCTCGAGCCGTAGGTTTCATCGGTGCACGTAGGCTGGCCGCCGCACAGACGGCGTGTTCAACCGGTCGTGCGCAGCCACGCCACAATGCGCGCAAGGGTGGCCTCGTCGAGATCCGTCGAATAGAACCGCAGGAACGTCTGGACCTTCAGCGCGGTCGGATGCGTGACGCCCTGCGCACGCAGGCTCGATTCGACCAGGCGCCTCCCTGTGCTCCACATCCGGGTGGCCATGCGGAGACGCTCCTCGGGGGAACGGGACATCAACGCCTGATGGTAGACGCTGGCCGCCTCAGGCGAGGTGTCTTGCGCATGGGATGTCATCGCCGGAGCTCCTGAAGTCGATCAGCGACACCGAGATCGTGCGACCAATGCTCCATGTAGGTCCAGTCCAGTGTTTCGACCAAGGCCACCAGGGTGCGCGCGTCTCGAAGCTGTAGCTCAGACCCGCTCTCTGACGCCCACACCAGTTTGGACAGCAGCAAGTCTTCTGCCGTCACCATCCACACCGAGAACCCGTCGATCACCCGCTTCTGGCGCCGTTCGAACTCCACCCGGCGGTATGGCGAGTCCTTCCGGACGATGAGGTCGACTTTCTGTGAGCATGTAGGCGAGGCCCGCCTCGTCGAGCCTCGTCACGACAACACAGAGCAGTTCGAGTTGTTCGTCCGGTGCCGATACCATGCAGGGCGGAGTGTAGCACGCAGGGCAGAAAGCCCGGTGCCGTGCTCCTGCTTCTCCTGCTCCGTGCGTGGCCTGCCGAATAGGGATATATCCGCGGCCCTGCGGCTACCGCAGCGGCTGCGTGTTGCCGCACCGTCCACCGGTCGTGTCCGGCAGGGTTTTCGTGTGTCGCCATGCCAACCTCCGCCGAGGATCATAGGCGCACTCCACCGACAGATCCACGTGCGCGGGCTACGGCCCGACCTTGAACTCCACGACAACCATCGTGGTGTCCCACCACATGGCGATCGATCCGCCCTGCTGGGTCATATTGATGAAGCCGATGGTGAACTGCTCCACGCAGAGCGTCCCTTCGGTGGTCTTCATGGGCACGCGCAGCACGTCGAACTTCGCATCGTAGTTGTCCGAACCCCAGGTCTCGATCTTGTTGTTGGGGTCGTACTTCTGCTGGAACGGCTGCGTCGAGAGAATGAGGGTCCACGCGCCGTTTTTCAGGTCCACGAACACGCTGTACTCGCCGGCCGGTAGCATCTTGCCACCGAGCACGAGCGGCGCTTCCGTCTTGATCCGCGTCGTCTGGTTGGCCCCGGCGCGCCACACCGGAGCACCAGCGTTGACCTTCTTCCCGTAGTCCGCCACGGTGCCGAAGATGCCGGTCCGGCCCCGCAGGATGGGGCGGCCGTAGTCAATCACGATCCACTTGCCCTCACGGTAGCGCGGTTCGTCGCCGGGCTTCGCCTCCACCCATTTGCCGCTCACCTGAGTGGCCGCCGTGCCGCGCGGGCTGGCGGGCATCGGCGGCGGAGCCGCCGGCTGGACCGCCTGCTGGGCGAACACCGCCGTCGCCGCCGTCACGCATACGATTGCTGCGAGCATTGTTCTCTTCACGACTCGTCCTCCTGCCGTTCCGGGTCGGTTCCCAGGGAGCGGCTCTACCGCTGATTGACTAATGCTCCCTATCATACAGGCCCCGAGGACGAGTCCGCCAGCAGCCGAGCGTTCCCTGACCGCGCCACACCAGGCCCCCAGCCGCTTGCGGGTCGGTCAGCGTTTCATTCAGATCTTCGCCACTTGCGGGCCCGGCACGCAACGGTGTGCGCGTGTGGCTACGCATCCCGGGGGAGCAGGCGAGGTTTGCCGCACGGCGTCGTGGTGACGGTCGCTCCGGTCGAACAGCGCAATCAGGGCCCCGGTGTCCCTACCTGGTCTTCGATGGCTTCTCCGGATAGAGCGTCACCCGCACGTAGTTGCCGGTGTCGAGATAGCGGCGGGCCGCATCCTGGATCGCGGGTGCCGCCAGCTTCTCGTACTCCACCGGCAGGGTGAAGAAGTCCGTGATGTCCTCTGAGAGCTCGTACCTGGCTACGATCTCGGACGCGAGGCGGCTGTTGTCGGCCAGGTCGCTTTCGTGCTTCCTGCGCAGCGCTTCCCGTGCATCGCTCACCTCCTTCTCGGTCGGACCCTTGGCCTTGAGCGCCTCGATCTCGCGGAACAGCGTCTTGACGAGCTCCTCGGTTCGCGCCGGGTCGCATCCGAAATCGATAGTGATGCTGTAGCGCGCTTCGGGGATCTTGGTGGCGGTTGCCTCCACTTGGACGCCGTAGGTTCCGCTCAACGCCTCGCGCAAGGTCTCCCTCAGTCTTGTTTCCAGCACGATGGCGAGCGCATCGAGGACGACCCGGTGAGTGGAATCAAACGGGAACGATCCGGTGAAGACGATGTCCGCCTGGCTTTTCGGCTCGATGCCCTTCCTGACCGTCTTCTCCACGACACCTGTCGGCGGTGTGATGCCTTCGTTCTTCCAGGTTTCCTTCCGGTGAAGCGAGGGCAGGGCGCCGAGATACTGCTCGACGAGCGGCTTGATGGCCGCCACTTTAAAGCTGCCGGCCAGGACGAACGTGAAATCGCTGGCATCGGCGAAGCGATCCTTGTAGAACGTGAACGACTTCTGCAGATCCATCTCGTCGACCATCTCGGGGGTCATCTGACGCGCCCGGTAGTGGTTCTGCGCCAACGTGGTCTGCATGGCCTGCTCGAATGCCCACTCGGGGCTCGCCTGCTGGCTGGCCAGCAGCGCCTTCATCTGCGCGGTGATCACCCCGAAGACTGTCGCGTCGGCGCGCGGTTGCGTGAAACTGAGATAGACCAGCTGGAACATCGTTTCCAGATCCTTTGGAGAGGCACCGCCGGCCAGTCCTTCCTCGGTATCGTCGATAAACGCCATCACCGACGCGGCTTTGCCCGACAGGGCGTTCCGGAGATTGATCACGTCAAACTTGCCGACCCCTCCGGCAGCGATGACCTGACCGGCCGTCATGGCGGCAACGTAGTCCTTATCGCTCGCCAGAGACCTGCCTCCCGGACTGGTGGCGCGCAACACCACCTCGTCCTGCTTGAACCTGGTCGGCAGCAGGACCACCTTGACGCCATTGGACAGTTCCCATTCGGTCACGCCGAACGCCGCCCTTGTCGTCGTTTTCACGACGGGTCCCGGTTGGGGCAACCGGTCGAGCAGTGATTGGCTCACCGCGACCTCGACATACGGCTTGATCGGTCTTTCCGCCGCACTCTTGATGACGGCGGCCAGTTTGGTACTGTCCGGCACCGTCAACTCCGCCTTCTGCGGGCCGTTCACCAACACCACTCGACTTCCGCCGGCCCAGTCCTTCGCCACCATGTCGACTTCATCCAGCGTGATCGCCGGCACGAAACGCTGAACCAGCCCGTATTCGTAGGTGATGCCTGGCAGCGGCTCCTGCTGTGTGAAGTTCCGGATGAACTCGGCCGCCAAATCGGCAGACTCCTCTTTGTCGCGTTCGGCGAACGCACCCTCGTAGAGCCGCAGCGTGTCGCGTTTCTCTCGCTCCAGCTCGGTGGATGTGAACCCGAAACGAGCAGCCCTGGCTGACTCGGTGACCAGAGCATCCAGGGCGCGTTCGATGCCGTTCCCGCCGACCAGCGCCATCAGCGACGCCGCTTCCTTCGACCGAACGAACAGGCCGCGATCGGTCGCCGCCTTCATGAACGGCGGGTCTGCTTTCAGCGTCAGGTCCGCCAGTCTGGCGTTCAGCATGCGCGTGTAGAGCCGTTCGACCTGTTGTTGTCGGTACGCGCCAACGGTGGTCTGGTCTCGCAGGGGAAGCATGTTGTACACACCCACGCTCGTCATCGTTGCTTCCTTGTCGGTGGCGATGGCGTAGACGGTCTCCGGGTGGTCCGGAACCTCGTACGTGGGTCGCGGTCTGGCGCGCGCAGGCGCCGGGATCGGGGCGAACGTCCCCTTGATCAGGTTTTCCACTTCCGACTTGTCGAAGTCGCCGACGGCGATAACGGCCATCAGCTCCGGCCGATACCAGTCCGTGTAGAACCGCTTCAGCGCCTCGGGCTTGAAGCTTTCGATGCTCTCCTTCGTGCCGATAGGCATGCGCTCGCCGTAGCGCGAACCCTTCAATAGGATCGGGAACTGCTGATCCTGCATCCTGGCGTTCGCACCACGTCCCTGGCGCCATTCTTCGACGATGACCCCACGCTCCTTGTCGATCGCCTCGGGTTCGAACGAGAGGCTGTGCGCCAGGTCGCCAAGGAACAGGAGCGCCTTGCTCATCGCTTCAGGGTTGTCGGTCGGGACATGGAGCATGTAGACGGTTTCGTCGAACCCCGTGTTGGCATTGACCCCGGGGCCGAGCCGCATGCCGATTGACTCCATGAACTTGATGAGATCCTGTTTGGCGAAGTGCTCGCTGCCGTTGAACGCCATGTGCTCGACAACGTGAGCCAGGCCGACCTGGTCGGCGTCCTCCACGACCGACCCGACATTCACGACCAGCCGGAGTTCCGCGCGCCGGGATGGTCGCCCGTTGGTCCGGATGTAGTACCGGAGGCCATTCGGCAGATAGCCGATGGTGATCCGGGAATCGACGGGGACAAGTTGAGTGAGCGGCGCCGACTGTGCCGGGCTCGAGGGGAGTGTTTCCTGCGCACCAGCGAAGGACAGTCCCGTCAGCACGATCGACACGAAGATCGCGATCCCAGCCTTTTTCCGAACAGTCATGAATCTGCCTTTCGCCCGATGGAACCTACGTCGCGCGGCGCCGCGGATGGGCCGGCCCGGCCAGCGCCTGATGACTAGTTCATCATAGCGTGGTCTGGCCGCGCCATCTTCTCTGCTTACGGCCTGCAGTCGATGCGGCTTCTAGAAACGATATGTGAGACCGGTCATGAACCGGTTCTCGTTGTAGCTGTCGCCAGTGGTGTGCTCGACTGTGCCGAGCAGTGAGAGCGTTTTTGACAGGTGGATAAGCG
>CAYHRK010000121.1:0-11032 GCA_964358795.1 uncultured Vicinamibacterales bacterium | reverse complement strand
CGTCCAGCAGGATCACCGAATACGGGGTGCGCTTGATGCGCTCGGTCAGCTGGCCGCCCTCGTCGTGGCCCACGTAGCCGGGCGGCGACCCGATCAGCTTCGACACGGCGTGCTTCTCCATGTACTCCGACATGTCGAAGCGCACCAGCGCGTTGTCGCTGCCGAACAGGACATGGGCCAGCGCCCGGGCCAGTTCGGTCTTCCCGACGCCGGTCGGGCCGAGAAACATGAAGCTGCCCACCGGCCGATTGGGATTCTTCAGGCCCGCCCGCGATCGCCGGATGGCCCGCGACAGGGCCGAGATCGCCGTCTCCTGACTGATCACGCGGGCGTGGAGTTCGCCTTCCATGCGCAGCAGCTTGTCACCTTCGTCCTGGTTGATCGACGCCAGCGGAATGCCGGTCCACTTCGACACCACCTCGTCGATCTCCTGCTTGCCGACGATGATGCGCCGAGCCGAGGAGCGCACCTCGAACCCGCCGCGGCCAGAGCCGGAGGCCTCGCGCGCCGCCCGATCCTGTTCGCGGTAGTGAAGCGCGTGGTCGTAGTCCTGCACGGCCACGGCGGACTCGCCGTGCTCCACGGCCACCCGCACGCTGCGGTTGAGTTCGCTGCGGATTTCGCTGCTGGTGGCCTCGCGCAGCTTCGCCCGTGCGCCCGCCTCGTCCACAAGATCGATGGCCTTGTCTGGCAAGAACCGGTCCGTGATGTAGCGGCTCGACTGATAGACAGCGGCTTCGATGGCTTCGTGGGTGTATTCCACCTGATGGAAGGACTCGTAGCGGTCCTTGATCCCCATCAAGATCTCGATCGTCTGGCGTTCGTCGGGAGCGTCTACCTTGATGGCCTGGAATCGCCGCTCGAGCGACCGATCCTTTGCGATGTACTTCCGGTACTCGGCCGGCGTCGTGGAGCCGATGCAGCGGATCTCGCCACGCGACAAGGCGGGTTTCAGGATATTGGCCGCGTCCAGCGAGCCTTCCGCCGAACCGGCGCCGACCAGCGTGTGGAGCTCGTCGATGAACACGATGATGTTCGTGTTCTCGGTCAGCTCCTTCATGATGGCCTTGAGCCGCTCCTCGAACTGACCGCGGTACTTCGTGCCGGCCACCACCAGCGAGATGTCCAGGGCCAGGAGGCGCTTGTCGGCCAGGAAGTGCGGCACATCGCCGAACACGATCTTCTGGGCCAGCCCTTCGACAATGGCGGTCTTGCCGACACCCGGCTCGCCAATCAACACCGCGTTGTTCTTCGTGCGGCGGCACAGCACCTGCTGCACGCGTTCCACTTCCTCGTCGCGGCCCACCAGTGGATCCAGCAGGCTCTTGGAGGCGGCTTCGGTCAGATCGCGGCTGAATTCCGCCAGCAGTGGCGTCTCTTTGGGACGCGACATCGATGTTTTCTCGTTGAGCAGCGACACGAGGTCATCGCGCACCGAGTTGAGCCGCATCCCCTTTTCCAGCAGAATCGTCGAGGCGATCGATCGCTCCTCGCGCAGCAATCCCAGCAACAGGTGCTCGGTGCCGATGTAGTTGTGGAGCAAGCGGTCCGCTTCTTCGGCCGAATACTGCAGCACGCGCTTGGTTTCGCCGCTGAAGGGTATGTCAACCGCCGTCGAGACTTTTTCGCGGAAGACGGTACGGCCCTCGACCTCCTTGCGGACGTTCTCGAGCGACACGTGGGCGCGCCCGAAGATACGGCTGGTCAGGCCCTTCCCTTCGCGGATGAGCCCCAGCAGCAAGTGCTCGGTCTCGATCGACACGCTCCCGAGTTGGCTGGCCTCGTACCGGGCGAAAAACAGGACCCGCCGGGCTCTTTCTGTGTACCGTTCGAACATCCGGATACCCACCGCGCGCGTCGGAGACAGCGAAAGTGACGGCCCAGGCTTGATTATACGGCAAAGCGCGCGGTGATGGCGCTTCGAGCAGGCCATCGGCCACGAGAGACGACGATCAGGCGGGCGCCAGGCGGCCGTCGGCCAGCCGCCAGACGCGGTCGCAGAGGCCCGCCAGCCGGGTATTGTGCGTGGCGATGACGGAGGTCAGCCCGTGCTCCCGATGCATATCGCGCAGCAGCACGTGCAACTGTTCGGCGGTGTGTTCGTCGAGGTCGCCGGTGGGTTCATCGGCCAACAGCAGCGCCGGCTGGCACACCAGGGCGCGGGCAATCGCCACACGCTGCTGCTCGCCGCCCGACAACATGCCGGGCCGGTGTGCCAGGCGATCACCCAGTCCAACCCGGCGCAGCAGGTGTCCGGCGCGGGCGCGCGCCACGGCGGCCGGCACGCGCCCGATTCGCAACGGCATCTCGGTGTTCTCGATCGCGGTGAACTCGGGCAATAGGTGGTGAAACTGGAAGACGAAGCCCACCCGGCGATTGCGAAACGCTACCCGTTCCTGATCGCCGAGCGACTCGAGCCCGGTGCCGTCGATCTGCACACGGCCCTGATCCCAACGATCGAGGCCGCCAAGCACGTGCAGCAGCGTGCTCTTGCCCACGCCTGATGCACCGATGATCGCGGCCATCTCACCGGCCTCCACGTCCATGTCGAGACCGCGCAGCACGTGTAGGCGCTCGCCGCCGGCGAGGTAGCTCTTGTGCAGGTCGTGGACGGTCAGAAACGCCATGGCCGATCACCCGAAGCGCAGGGATTCGGCCGGCTCCAGTTTTGCGGCCTGGCGGGATGGATACACCGTCGCCAGGAAGCAGACCAGGATCGCGCAGCCCACCACCACCAGCACATCGACGCGCTGCAACACGAATGGCACGTAGGCAATCTGGTACACGTCCATCGGCACGCGAATCACGTGGTAGCGATCGAGCAGCGTCGCGATGCCATAGCCGCCGGCCGCTCCCATCAGCGTGCCGACAATCCCGATCAGGAGCCCTTGCAGCATGAAGATCGCCATGATGCTGCGGGCCGAGGCACCCATGGTCTTCAGGATGGCAATGTCGGGGCTTTTCTCCATCACGAGCAGGATGAGCGACGCCACGATGTTCAGGGCGGCTACCATCACGATCAGGCCGATGGTGATCGAGATGGCCATTTTCTCGAGCCAGAGCGCCGAGAACAACGATCGGTTCAGGTCCGCCCACGTCTGCGTGATGTACGAGGGGCCCAATCTGGCGCCGATCTGCTCGGCCACGGCGGGCGCCTGGTAGATGTCGTCCACGCGCAACTCGATCAATTCGATGTTGCTGCGATCGAGCAGGCGCCGGGCCAGCGGAAGCGACACAAACCCGTACGCCGAATCGAACTCGAACAGGCCGAGCGCAAAGCGGCCCACCACGCGCACGCGCCGCGACCGCGGATACATGCCCATCGGCGTCAAGGTCCCTTGCGGCGTCAGCAAGGTGATGTCGTCGCCGTCGACCACGCCAAGTGTCCGGGCCAGATCGGCCCCAATCAGGATGCCCGGCAACCGCTCGCCGTCATCGGCGGCGAGCGCGTCGAGCCGGCCGCTCTTCATCGCAGAGGCGATGTTGGTGACGCTGGTTTCCAGTGCCGGGTCGATGCCTTTCAGCGTGATGAAGGCTTCGCTGCGGCCGCTCGACACCAGGGCCTTGCCGATCACGGCCGGCGCCGCACCCGACACATGGGGAATGCGGCGCAGGGCGGCCACTTCGGCCTGGGGGTCGGTGATGCCGCCCTGCTTCCACACGAACACGTGGGCGGTGGCGCCCAGGATGCGATCGCGCAGTTCCTGCTGCAGGCCCGTCATGAGCGCCAGCGCCAGCACCAGCGCCATCACGCCCACCGTGACGCCCAGCGTGGAGACCAGCGAGATCACCGAGATGAAGGCCTGCTTGCGTCGCGCAAGCAAGTAGCGAAGCGCGATGTGGACTTCAAAGGGCAGGTTCACGCGGATCGGCTCTCGGGACGCATCAGCGGAAACAGGATGACATCGCGAATCGACGCGCTGCCGGTCAGCAGCATCACCAGCCGGTCGATGCCCATGCCTTCACCGCCAGTCGGCGGCATGCCGTACTCGAGGGCCCGGATGTAATCTTCGTCCATCCCGTGTGCCTCGACGTTGCCACGCTGGCGCTCGGAGAGCTGCTGCTCGAACCGGCGCCGCTGCTCGGCCGGATCGTTGAGCTCGCTAAAGGCGTTGGCCACCTCGAAGGCGCCGATGTACAGCTCGAATCGTTCGACCGTGTCGGGATCGTCGGGCCGCTGCTTGGAGAGCGGCGAGACCTCGGTGGGAAAGTCGTAGACGAAGGTGGGCTGGACGAGATCGGCCTCGCAGAGCGCCTCGAACAGTTCCGTGGCCACCCGCCCGGCGCCAGCCGACGAAGTCACCGCCACGCCCAGGCGGCCAGCCAGGGCAACGATGCGCCCGCGATCGCGGATGTCTGCCTCGCTCACCTCCGAGCCCAGGCGGCGCGACGCCTGGGCTCGAACGGCCTCGCGCAGCGCAACGCGCCTGAACGGGGCGGCCAGCGAAATCTCGTGACCGCCAAACGAACACGTCTCGGCGCCGATCGCGTCGCGCGCCGCTGTCGAGATGAGCTGCTCGGTCATGTCCATCAGGTCCCGGTAGTCGCTGTAGGCCTGATAGAACTCCAGCATGGTGAACTCGGGGTTGTGTTGCGTCGAGATGCCTTCGTTGCGGAAGTTCCGGTTGATCTCGTAGACGCGCTCGATGCCGCCCACCGTCAAGCGCTTCAGGTAGAGTTCGGGCGCGATGCGCAGGTACAGATCGAGATCGAGCGTGTGGTGATGCGTCGTAAACGGCCGTGCCAGCGCGCCGCCGGCCATCGGCTGCATCATGGGCGTTTCCACTTCCAGGTATCCGCGCGCGTCGAGGAACCGGCGAATGGAGGCCAGCACACGGCTGCGTGTTTCGAACACCTTGCGCGATTCCGGGTTGACGATCAAGTCGAGGTAGCGCTGCCGGTACCTGATTTCGATGTCCTGCAGGCCATGCCACTTTTCGGGCAGCGGTCGCAGGCACTTGGCGAGAAACTCGAGCCGCGACGCCCAGATGGTCAGTTCGTTGGTCCTGGTGCGGAACAGGCGGCCGGCCACGCCCACGAAGTCGCCGACGTCGAGCAGCTTGAACACCGCGAAGTCGCGTTCGGAGAGGGCGTCCTGACGAATGTACGCCTGGACGCGCGCCTTGCCGTCGGTCAGCACCAGGAAGTTGGCCTTCCCGAAGCTGCGAACGGCCAGGATGCGCCCGCTCGTGACGGTTTCGGGGCGACGCGCCTCGAGTTGGTCGTGCGACTGCCCGTCGTAGGCCGAGACCAGCGCCTCAATCGTGTGGGTGCGCGCAAAGGTCCGGGGGTAGAGTTCCACCCCGAGGGCGTCCAGTTGAGCCAGGTTGGCCCGGCGCTGTTGCAGCTGTTCGTTGTCGTCAGACATGGCCACGGTTTGATGCCGTTCTAGGGTACCGCCGGTTTCAGACTCTTGTACACCGCATCCAGCACGCCATTGACGAAGCGAATCGCCTCGCCTTCGCTGAAGGTCCGCGCCAGCTCGATCGCCTCGTCAATGACCGCACTTGGCGGCGTGTCGGTGGCGTGCACCAACTCGAAAATGGCCATGCGCAAGATCAACCGGTCGATCACGGCCATGCGCTCGATCCGCCAGTGCTGAGCGTGTTGCACGATCAGCGGATCAATGTCCGCCACATGCGCCATCGTTCCGGCGGCCAGCCGGCCCGCAAACGCCTGGCTCTCGGGGGCCAGCCGACGACGATCATCCTGCTCGATCGTCCAGTGGCGCGCCGCCGCCTCGGCGGGATCAACCCCGCCGACCTCGGCCTGGTAGAGGATCTGCAGCGCCGCCTCGCGCGCCCGGTGCCGGCTGCCGGTCTTCACCGCGGTGCCGTCCCTGCGGCGGCCGCGCGCAGCTGCCTGCGAAGGGTGGCCATCTCGACGGCGGCCATCGCCGCTTCCCATCCCTTGTTGGCGCTGCCCGGAACCGCGCGTTCGAGCGCCTGCTCGGCCGATTCGGTGGTGAGCACGCCAAAACTGATCGGCACGCCCGTGGAGGCTGAAGCGGCCATGATGCCGTGCGACACGGCCAACGAGATGTAGTCGAAGTGCGGCGTCTCGCCGCGAATCAGACAGCCCAGGCACACGATGGCGTCGTAACGTCCGGTCAGGGCCGCCTCGCGCGCGGCCTGCGGGATCTCGTAGGCGCCTGGCACGGCGACCACATCGACGGCGTCGGCTGAGGCGCCAGCGGCCGCCAGCGCGTCGAGCGCCCCGCTTTTCAGCCGATCGGTCACAAAGTCGTTGTAGCGCGACACGACGATGGCGATCCGCAGATCGTGAGCGTCGGTCGTGCCCTGCAGATGCATGGTCAGTCGTTCCTGGGGCGCTCTACCGTCCAGTGAAGGCGGCCTTGCGCTTGTCGATAAAGGCGCGCGTGCCTTCGCGCATGTCTTCGGTGGAAGCCACCAGTCCAAAGAGCGAGGCCTCCAGCGCGCAGGCATCCGCGAAGTTCATCTCGAGGCCGCGGGTGATCGCTTCCATCGCGCAGCGCAGCGCGACGGGCGCGCTGGCGGCCAGCGTGTGGGCCAGGGCCCGGGCCTCCTTCATCAGGTCGGCGGCGGGCAGCACCCGATTGACGAGGCCGATGCGATGCGCCTCATGTGCGTCGATGCGGGCGCCGGTCAGGATCAGCTCCATCGCCCGGCCCTTGCCAACGAGGCGCGCCAGGCGTTGGGTGCCCGCAAATCCCGGAATCACGCCCAGGTTGATCTCCGGCTGTCCGAACCTGGCGGTGTCGGCGGCGAACCGCAGGGTGCAGGCCATCGCCAGTTCGCAGCCGCCGCCCAGCGCAAACCCGTTGACCGCGGCGATGACGGGCTTGCCAAGCGTTTCGATCAGCTCGAAGATGCGGTGGCCTTTCCGTGCGTAGTCGTGGCCGGCCATCGGTGTGAGTGTGGCCAGTTCGTTGATATCGGCGCCAGCGACAAAGGCCTTCTCCCCGGCGCCTGTCAGCACAATCGCCCGCACGCCGCCATCATCGCGCATCTCGCACATCACCCGATCGAGGGCGTCGAGCGTGGCCCCATTCAGCGCGTTGAGCACCGCGGGGCGGTTCACCGTGACCACCGCGATACCGCCGTCGCGTTCTACTGTGACGAAGTCGTCAGCCATGCTGCCGGTCTCTCCCGCGCGAAATTATACCCCACGCCCAGGCGAGGCTCGCGACGCCGGCCGCACCGAGGGTGTCGGCCGCCAGGTCGTGAAGATCGAATTGCCGGCCGGGCACGTACAATTGGTGGATCTCGTCGGACCAGCCGTACGCCGCCGACACCAGGGTGGCGATCACCACATGACGCAGACCGACCGTCCGCCAGGCGCCGCCGGCGGCCGCCCACACGACCAGCCACGACAACAGACCGTACTCGGCGAAGTGCAGCAACTTGTCGAAAGGCTCTCCTGGAAGCTCCGGCAGAGTGCTCTGGGCCGAACCGGTGAAAATGCACGCCAGGTAGGCGATCACGAGGAGCCAGCGCCACAGACCGAGCCTCGAGAATGGCGGTGGAGTGGCACGGCCGAACGAGGCCTGGTTGGAAGAGGTGTGTGGGACAGACACGCGAACGACGCTCTACAGCGGCAGGATTCGCAGGATCCAGCCCAGCACAAAGGCGCCGCCGATCAGGCCGGCGAAGATGGCCGCGCCGGCGCGCCACTGCCCCCGAGGTGAGTCGTTCAGCAGCACACCGCCGACAAGCCCGGCAAATGCCGCGAAGATCGTCATCAGCAAGAGGTGACTGTGAAGAGTCATGCGCGTCTCACTTCCGCCCCAGTCTGATGTCGTGCGCGTCGAGGATCACCAGCGCGTTCAGCAGGCCGGCGGTGATCAGAAACGCGTTGCCGTACTCGTAGGTCACGGCTATCGGCACGCCCATCCCGTAGCCGAGCGACTTCGCGACGAAGTACGGCAGTCCCATGCCAAGGTTCGCCACGGCTGCCAACCCCACCAGGGGCTCCGAGAACGCAAACGGAAACAGGCGGCCTTGCAGCGCAAGTCCCAGGACGAACATGGCAGGCAGGGTGACCAGAAACACCAGGCCCTTGCTCCAGCGGCCCAGCCACAGATGTCCCCCGCCCGGCAGCAGCCAGCCTACCAGGTACACGAGCCACACAGGTGGTGCCGGTGTCGTACGTGACGCAGTTGCGGACGCGGCCATCTTTTCAGTGTACCTCAGACGCGCGGGGTGTGTCGTCGACGGCGGCACCTCCAGCCCACAGGACAACCAGTGCCGCCACGGCAGCTCCAAGCGGCAGCGCCGACACCGAGCGTGCGGCGTTGGTGCCCGGCCAGTGTGCCAGTTGCTCGGCTGCCCACGTGATCACGGTCGGGAGCGACGCCACCAGCAGCGACAACCGTACGGACGACAGCGGAATCGAGATGCGCGGCAGCCGAGTTCGCCTGCTCGCCAGCATCCAGGCGACGGCGGCCCACGCCCCGGCAGCGGCACCCCCATAGAGGCCGATACACCGCGCGCAGACCGGAAGCGGCGAGCCGCCGACGTGAAACGAACGAGTCGTCTGCTGGTGGCAAATGAAGGACCCGGCTCGGTACGTGAGCGCGGCGAGGAACCTGGATGTGGAGGAGGTGCCGTCTTGACCCACGAGCGGCGTCGCGCAGAGCCAGGCCGCCCACACTGTCACGATCCCGGAAAGGGCGATCGACCTGACAAGCTGCATGCGCCCCTCACGTGACGCCTGGTCAAAACTGCGTCAGTTGCCGGAACTGCTGATAGCGGTCCTCGATTTCCGCCCATGTGAGGCGCAGCAGGCGGTCCAGGCTGAAGTCCTGCACGGCGAACGACGCGAGCGCACTGCCGTAGATGGCGGCGCGCGCCATGTTGGCGTCGGTTATCTCGCCGCACGAGGCCAGATAGCCCATGAAGCCGCCCGCAAATGTGTCGCCCGCCCCGGTCGGATCGATCACCGTGTCGAGCGGCAGCGCCGGCGCGGTGAAGAAACTGCCGTCCTCGCGCGCCATCAACACGCCGTATTCGCCCCGCTTGATCACGAGCACGCGGGGCCCCATCTGCCGAATCAGGCGAGCCGCTTTCACCAGGTTGTATTCGCCCGCCAGCTGACGCGCCTCCGAGTCGTTGATGGTCAGGATGTCCACGCGCTTGATCACGTCGCGCAACGCATCGGGCGCGCCTTCGATCCAGAAGTTCATCGTGTCGGCGCCAACCAGCTTCGGCGCACGCACCTGGTCGAGCACACGCGTTTGCAGCTGCGGCTGGATGTTCGCCAGAAACAGGAACGGCGTGTCGCGATAAGGCTCGGGCAGGACCGGATTGAAGTCGGCAAACACGTTGAGCAGCGTGTAGACGCTTTCTCGCGAGTTCAGGTCGTCGCCGTACACACCCTTCCACCGAAACGTCTCGCCGGGCACTCGCTGGAGTCCGTCGAGGTTGATACGCCGCCCACCGAACACCTTGGCGGCGCTGTCGCCGAAATCCTCGCCCACGACGGCCACCACGCGCACGTCGGTGAAAAACGAGGCAGCCACGCTGAAGTACGTGGCGGCACCGCCCACGACCCGAGACACCTCGCCCGACGGGGTCTTGATGGAGTCAAACGCTACGGATCCGACCACGAGAATGGGGTTCATTATAAGGTCTCTGGATTACAGACTAGGGATCCGGGATTCGGCATTCGGGATTCAACTCACGTACTTAGCGATGATCGGCGCCAGGTCCTTCTTGATCGCGTCCGGGATGTGCTCGGGTCGCGTCATGATGGCCGATTGCAGCGCACGACCGCACGCGCAGGATCGGGTGGCGGGCATCTGCCCCACCGTATCCGCGATGATCTTCTGGGCCGTCGCCGCATTCTGCATCAGGTTCGCAACGATGAGGTCGACCGTCACCTGGTCGTGCTCGGGATGCCAGCAGTCGTAGTCGGTCACCAACGCGATGGTGGAGTAGCACATCTCCGCTTCGCGCGCGAGCTTGGCTTCCTGCAGATTCGTCATCCCGATGATGTCCATCCCCCACGATCGGTACAGGTTGGACTCGGCCAGCGTCGAGAACTGCGGCCCCTCCATGCACACGTAAGTGCCGCGGCCGTGTACGGTTGCGCCAACCCGGGTGGCGCTGGCGTGCGCGAGACGGCAGAGCTCCCCGCACACCGGATGCGCGAACGACACGTGTGCCGCAACGCCGCGTCCGAAGAAGGTACTGATGCGCCCCTTCGTGCGGTCGAAGAACTGATCGGGAATCACGATGTCGAGCGGTTTGTAGTCGGGGCGAAGACTGCCGACGGCGCTGGCGGACAGTATCCGTTCGACGCCCAGCAGCTTGAATCCGAAGATGTTCGCACGGAAGTTCAGCTCCGATGGCAGGAGGCGATGGCCCGCGCCATGCCGTGCCAGAAACGCCACGCGCCGGCCTCGCAACGTGGCCGTCACATAGGGGCCGGACGGCGCTCCAAACGGAGTCGCCAGCGCCACGTCCTCCCGGTTCGTCAACTCGGCCATGTCATACAGGCCGCTCCCGCCGATGATGCCGATCTCGATGGCCATGCTCAGTCCTTCACGACTTGTTTCAGTTCGATCAGCACGCCGCCGGTCGATGATGGATGCACGAACGCCACCAATGCGCCCTCGGCGCCGGGCCGCGGCTCCGGGTCGATCAGCCGCACACCGCGTTCCTTCAGCCGTGCCAGCACCTCGCGAATGTCGTCCACCCGCAGCGTGATGTGGTGCAGGCCGCCGCCGCGTTTCTCCACAAACCTCGCGATCGGCGAATCGGCGGATGTGCCTTCGAGCAGCTCGAGGGTGGCTCCGCCCACCGCCACGAAATGCACGCGCACGCGCTCGGACGGCACCTCCTCAGGAGGGTCGATCTCCAGTCCCAGCGCGTCACGGTAGAACGCGAGGGCCGCCCCGAGGTCGCCTACCGCGATCCCCACATGATCCAACGTCGCCTTCACGCGTGCTCCTTCCCGAGACATCTTCTACGGGCTTCATCGTACCGGATGAAGCAAGTCTCTCGTCACCCCCGCGCCACTTCCGTCACCCCCGCGAAAGCGGGGGTCC
>CAYHRK010000120.1:0-11138 GCA_964358795.1 uncultured Vicinamibacterales bacterium | reverse complement strand
CCACTGATGCCACGGCCCCGCCGCCCAGACTCCTCGATCGCGTACGCCAGGCCTGCCGGGTCCGGCACCTCAGCCGCCGCACCGAGGACGCGTACGTCGCCTGGATCCGGCGCTTCACGCACGCGTGCGGGAACGTAAAGGACCACGCCGACTGGCCGAACACCGTGCGTGGGCCGAAGAAGACCAGCGTGCTCTGGAACGCGCACCTTCTCGACGAAGCCCAGAGTCTGCGTGTAGAGGCGACCGGCGATCTTGACACACGAAACGTGCTGCCGTTATAGTATGCGAACGATGTCTCGTCGAATGTCTATGTGCATGCGTAGCCCGGGTGGGCCGGCGTGTGCGCACGAGGAGTTCAACAACCAACTGACCTGAGACCGTCCAACTCCTTCCCAGCACGCGCCGCCGCTCGGGCATATCCGATGCTGGCGGCGTTCCTGCGTACGCGCGGTCTCGCGCCGCGCTGGCGATCACCTTGGAAGGAGTGCACATGTCTTCGACGGCTCTCGGATTCTCGACACGCGCCATTCACGGCGGCCAATTTCCCGATCCGGCCACCGGTGCGATTCTTACGCCCATCGTCCAGTCCACCACCTACGTGCAGGAAGCGGTTGGCCGGCACAAGGGTTTCACCTACTCGCGATCCGGGAATCCTACCGTCGCGGCGCTCGAACGCAACCTCGGCGAACTGGAAGGCGTAGGTCCAGCCGTGTGTTTCGGCTCGGGCATGTCGGCAGAAACCGCCCTGTGCCTGGCCCTGCTGAAAGCCGGCGACCACGTGGTGGCCTCCGACGTGATCTACGGCGGCACCGTTCGGCTGCTCGATCGGCTTTTCGCACCCTTTGGCGTCACCACGTCGTACGTCGACGGTTCGTCGGTGGCCGAATTGCGGGTCGCCATCACGGATCAGACGAGAGTGGTGTTTGTCGAGTCGCCGGGCAATCCCACGCTTCGCCTGTGCAGCCTGCAGGCCGCCGCCGAAGCGGCACACGAGAAGGGCGCGCTGCTGGCCGTCGACAACACGCTGATGACGCCCGCCCTGCAACGCCCCTTCGCGTTTGGCGCCGATGTCGTCGTGTACTCGACCACGAAGTTTCTCGAGGGTCATAACGCGACCATTGGCGGCGCCCTGCTGGCGAACGATACCGGGATCGCCGAGCGGTTTCGGTTCGTTCAGAACGCCGCAGGCCTGATTCAGTCGCCATTTGACGCCTGGCTGACGCTACGCGGGATCAAGACGCTCGAGATCAGGATGGCCAGGCATTCGGCCAACGCGCTGCAAGTGGCCCGGTTCCTGGCGGCTCATCCGCGCGTGACGCACGTGTCGTACCCGTGGCTCGAGGATTTTCCGCAGTTCGATCTGGCTCGTCGCCAACAACGCGCCGGCGGAGGTCTGGTCGCCTTCGAGGTGGAAGGAGGTGTGGAGGCCGGCGTGCGCGTGATGAACGCCGTGCGCCTCTGCTCGCTGGCCGAGAACCTGGGCGCCGTGGAATCGCTGATCACACATCCGGCGTCGATGACCCACGCCGACGTTCCGGCTGAGCAACGAGCGCGGGCCGGCATCACCGACGGTCTGGTTCGGCTGTCTGTGGGCCTCGAGAATCCGGAGGATGTGATCGCCGACCTCGCCCAGGCGCTGGAGGTGAGCCGATGAAACCCCATCCGCTGACGGTCCTGAAGTTCGGCGGGTCGGTGCTGACCGCCGAAGACCGGATTCCCGTCGTTGTGCAGGAGATCTATGACTGGGTTCGCAACGGCTCCCACGTGGTCGCCGTCGTGTCAGCTATCGGATCGGCCACCGACGACCTGTTGCGGCAAGGCTCCCGCTACGGTGAAGCGTTGCCGCCTGGCGCCGTGGCCTGTCTGGTGGCCACAGGCGAGGCCGCGTCGGCGTCGCTGCTGACACTGGCGCTACACCAGGCCGGCATGCCGGCCACGCTGCTCGAGTCCGCCGTGATCCGGTTGCGCACGCGCGGACCCGCCACCGACGCCACGCCGGTCAGTCTCGATGCACGTCGCATTCGAGCGGCCCTGCGCCACACATCCGTCGTGGTTGTGCCCGGATTCACGGGTTGCGATGCGGTCAGCGGGTGTACCACGCTGCTGGGCCGAGGCGGCTCGGACCTGACCGCGCTGTTTCTGGCTCGCCACCTCGGCGCGGATGTGTGCCGGCTGGTCAAAGACGTGCCGGGGCTGTACGAACGAGACCCGGCCCTGCCAGGTCCGCCACCGCGACGCTATCTGTCGCTCGGCTGGAACGACGCGCTCGCGCTAGGCGGAGGCGTGGTGCAACCCAAAGCGCTCGAGTACGCACGGCAAGAGGGATTGGGATTCGAGGTGGCGTCTGTCGGCCCCGACACACCAACGCGCGTGCAGGCCGGCCCCAGACGCTTAGCGCTGGCTCGGCTCGAGACACCCCTGCGCCGCGTCGCGTTGGTCGGTCTGGGAGTGGTCGGTCGCGGCGTCTATGATGCCCTCCGCCTTCGGCCGGACCGCTTCGATATCGTCGGCGCGCTCGTTCAGAGACCCGACCATCACGCGGCGGCGGGAGTGCCACGAGACCTCCTCACTACGAACCCGCGTGTTCTGCTCGCACGCGAGCCAGACGTCATCGTCGAAGCATCGTGCGGAGTGTCTCCTTCAGCCGGCATCGTGCGCGCGGCCATCGCGAGAGGGTGCGACGTGGTGACGGCCAACAAGGCGCTCATCGTCACCGACGGACCATCGCTGGAGGCGTTGGCCGCAACAACCGGAGGCCGCCTGCGTTACTCGGCGTGCGTCGGAGGCGCAGTGCCGGTGGTCGAACAGGTGCGGACACTGGCGGCGCAGGGGCCCATCAGGTCGATCGCCGGCGTCGTCAACGGCACCAGCAACTTCGTGCTCGATCGCCTCGAGGCAGGCGACGACATCGACACCGCCGTGAAGGAAGCCCAGCGGATGGGATTCGCCGAGCGTGATCCCACCTGCGATCTCGACGGGACCGATGCTGCCCTGAAACTGATCATCCTCGCCCGCGAAGCCTTCGGGGTGCACCTCGTCCTGAACGGCGTGCGCCGGGAAGGCATCGACTCGTACACGCCGGCGCTCGTGCGCCGCGCCGAAGCAACAGCCTGCCGCGTACGGATGGTGGCGTCGCTTCGCCGTCGGGGGCATCACGTCGATGCCGCCGTCACGCTGGTCACACTGGACGGCCGGCATTATCTGGCTGGCGCCCGCAACGAAGAGAATCGCGTGGTGATTGTGCCGGAGTCGGGCGCGCCGGTTCGGCTGGCGGGCAAAGGCGCCGGCCGGCGGCCAACCGCCACGGCGGTTGTCGCGGACGTGATCGAACTGGATCGGGACGCGCTCGTCGCGCACGCCAACGCGACAGCCGATGAATCGGTGCAGGAGGTGGCGTGATGCGGATCGAGACCACGTTGGTGCAGGTGCCGCGCGAGGCGGGCGACGCCATTGCACCCAGTTCACCACCAATCTACCAGACGGCCACGTTTCGTCAGCCGTCGATCAACGAACGCGGGGCGTACGACTACACACGCAGCGGCAACCCCACCCGCCACGCGCTCGAAACTCAGCTGTGCGCACTGGAAGGCGGCCATGTAGCGCTCGCCTATACCAGCGGCATGGCCGCCATCACCGCCGTGTGCCGCCTGTGCGCGGGCCGCGGTGCCATCGTTGCGGGCACCGATTTGTACGGGGGCACCTACCGGCTGCTGGCGCGTGTGCTGGCGCCTCAGGGCGTCGACGTACGCTACGTGGATGCCACCCAGGTGGAGGCGGTGCGCGCCGCGCTGGCCCGACCGGCAGGATTGCTATTGGTCGAATCGCCATCCAATCCGCGACTCGACATTGCCGATCTTCGCGCGCTCTCCACCGCCGCCCACGAGGCGGGCGCGCTGCTGGCCGTCGACAACTCGCTGATGACGCCGTATCTGCAGCGTCCCCTCTCGTGTGGCGCCGACATCGTGCTGCATTCCGCCACCAAGGGCTTGTGCGGCCACGCCGACGTGACGGCGGGCGCCGTCGTTGTGCGCGATCCGGAGCTGGGACGTGACCTGGCTTTCCACCAGAATGCGGAGGGGAATGCTCTGGCACCGTTTGACGCGTGGCTGCTGCAGCGTGGCATGAACACGCTGGCCGTCCGCTTTGCCCGTCAGCAGCAGAATGCGGCCGACGTCGCTGCGTTTCTGTCCACGCATCCAGACGTTCGATCGGTGCGCTACCCGGGTCTTGGCACACACCCCGGCGCCGCCGTGCACGCGAGCCAGTCTGCTGGCGGCGGATGCGTGGTCTGCCTCGAAACAGGTTCGCTCGAAGCCTCGTGTCGCCTGGTCGAGGCGCTGGAGCTGTTCTCGATCACCGTCAGCTTCGGCAGCGTCCACTCCACCGTCAGCCTGCCGTGTCGGATGTCGCACGCCAGCATGCCTGCCCAGGTCAGATCCGAACGCGGCCTGCCCGAAGACCTGGTGCGCCTGTCGATCGGCATCGAGGATCCCGGTGATCTGGTCGCCGACCTCCGCCGCGCGCTGGCCACGGCGTTCGCTGCGCCCGAGATGTGGCCCGCTGCCATGTAGCCCCGCGTGATGCCGGGGAGTGGTATCAACCCGGCGGATAGAGCAGGTAACGCTGGCGAACCTGTTGAAACGCCGCCACACCAGGCTGCCAGCTGGCCGCGATACAGCGGGCGTCCACGCCGGCCTCGATCTGCGTGCGCAGCGCCGGCGAACCTGCCAGGATGTCGATTGGCATCTTGTCGTGCTCGTATTCGTAGGGCGGCTGCCGCCACGCGAAGCGCGCCGGGTCCAACGCGCGGAACGTCGACATCAACGCTACGCCGGTCAACACCGGCAGAAACGTCCGCCGGTCCCGCACGTGGATCTGGCACCCTCCGCACGCCGTCTGGACGTGCTTCTGAAAGG
The DNA here is from genome assembly GCA_964358795.1 of uncultured Vicinamibacterales bacterium. GTDB lineage: Bacteria > Acidobacteriota > Vicinamibacteria > Vicinamibacterales > JAKQTR01 > CAYHRK01. The sequence goes on along the minus strand of CAYHRK010000120.1, from coordinate 6,222 downwards.
TGGGTTCGAATACCACCGGCCTGAAACGCACGCCAGGCAGATCCATCGCGTTGACGGCTCCTGCAAAGCGTTCCGCATCGATCCACGGCGCACCCAGCGTTTCGAACGGGCGCGTGGTGCCGCGGCCTTCCGAGAGCATGGTGCCCTCAAACAGCACCGCGCCAGGATAGACGATGGCCGTGTCGAGGGTGGGCATGTTGGGCGAGGGCATCACCCACGCCAGGCCGGTCTCGTCGAAGTACATGCCGCGCGACCAGCCCTCGCACCGCGTCACGGTCAGATCGGCGCCCAGGCCGAACTCGTCGTTGAAGAGCATCGCCAGTTCGCCCACGCTCATCGCGTGCCGCATCGGGATCGGGAACTGGCCTACGAACGACTCGTAGCCCGGCTCGAGCATCGGCCCCTCGACCGCGTCGCCCCCGATGGGATTCGGCCGGTCGCACACGACGACCGGCAGCTTGTGACGTGCCGCCGCGCGCAGGCAGTTGGCCATCGTGTAGATGAACGTGTAGATGCGCGCGCCCACGTCCTGCAGATCCACGACCAGCAGATCGAGGCCCTTCAGCATCGCCGGGGTGGGCTCGCGCGTCTCGCTATACAGCGAGTAGATCGGCACGCGGCGTCGCGCGTCGGCGACGTGCGGCGATTCGATCATGTTGTCTTGCAGGTCCGACCGGAAGCCGTGCTGCGGCCCGAACAGCGCGCCCAGCGTCACGCCCGGCGCGTCGAAGATCAGATCGGTGGCGTGGCGAAGTTCGGCATCGACCGATGCCGGGTTACACAGAAGGCCCACGCGCAGGCCCTCGAGGTCGCCCGACGCCAGCAGACGAGTGAGACCGAGCACAACAGCCATCTCGCGATTATAGCGGCGGACCCACACGCCAGCAGCTTGTCTGTTGGCTTGGCGGGCAGCCGGTGTATGCTCGTCTGCCATGGGCGAGCCTGGTGTGGTGCCACCCGCGAGTCCGCATCGCCGCTACAACCCGCTGCTCGACGAGTGGGTGCTGGTATCACCGCACCGGCTGACGCGGCCCTGGCAGGGGCAGATCGAGCCGGAACCTCCGGCGCTGTTGCCCGCGTACGACGGCGAGTGCTATCTGTGCCCGGGCAACCGGCGGGCCAATGGTGAGTCGAATCCGGCCTACCGCACCACCTTCGCCTTTGACAACGACTTTCCGGCGCTGCTGCCGGACGCCGATGGCCCATTACCCGGCGATGGCGGCCTGCTGCGGGCCGAACCGCAGCCGGGCCGATGCCGCGTCATCTGCTTCTCGCCCCGTCACGATCTCACGCTGGCCCGCATGAATGCGCCGGCGATCCGCTTTGTGGTCGACGCATGGGCTGATGAGGTCGAGCGTCTGGCTCGAGAACCGTTCGTGCGCTACGTGCAGGTGTTCGAGAACAAGGGCGAGGCCATGGGCTGCAGCAACCCGCACCCGCACGGTCAGGTGTGGGCGTCCGCTTTGGTGCCACACATTCCGGCCACGACACTGGCCGCCGAACGCGCGTACTTCGATCGGCATGGCCGTGATCTGCTTGGCGATTACCTGACCCGCGAACTCGACCTGGGCGACCGTCTCGTGTGCCGGAACGACCACTGGGTTGTGCTGGTGCCGTTCTGGGCGGCCTGGCCGTTCGAGACGATGATCCTGCCTGTTCGGCGGGTGGCGGATCTGCGCGACGTCTCGTCCGACGAGCGCGACCAACTGGCGGACATCATCCGCCGGCTCGCCGTGCGCTACGACAACCTGTTCCAGTGCTCGTTTCCGTACTCGATGGGCTGGCATGGCGCACCCGTGAATGCGCCGGCCCACGACTTCTGCCGGCTGCACGCGGTGTACTTCCCTCCGCTGCTGCGCTCGGCCACCGTGCGCAAATTCCTGGTCGGCTACGAACTGACCGCCGAACCCCAGCGCGACCTCACGGCCGAGTCGGCCGCCGAGCGCCTGCGGGCACAGTCCGAGGAGCACTACGTGTTGCGGCCTCGGGTGACGGTCGCTTCATGAGGATTCGATGGTGCGCTGGAATGAGATGTTGACAGAACAGAGGGAGTGATGGACCTCGGATGCTCGCTGGCATGCGCGTCGATGATGGCGCTGGCGACCGTAGGATGGCCGCAACCGGGCCGTATGGCACCGGAAAAGGCCGACGTGGCGACAAGCGTTCGGCAGTACCGCACGGCGAACGAGCACCGCATTGTCGGCGAACTGGTCGAACTGCTGTCGATTCCGAACATCGCCAGCGATAAGACCAACATCGGGCGCAACGCCGATCTGCTGAAGGCGATGATCGAGCGGCGCGGCGCTCGCGTGCAGTTCTTCCCGATCCAGGGCCGGGGGCCGGTGGTCTACGCCGAGTTGCCGGCACCAGGCGCGACCCGCACGCTGGTGTTCTACGCTCACTACGACGGTCAGCCGGTCGATGCGGCGGCGTGGACCGGCACCAAACCGTTCGAGCCTGCGCTACGCACCAACAGCATCGAGGCCGGCGGTCAGTTGCGCCCGCTACCCTCGCCCGGCACCCCATATCAGGACGATTGGCGCATCTACGGCCGCTCGGCGTCCGACGACAAGTCGCCGATCGTGGCGTTTCTCGCGGCCATTGACGCGCTCGCTGCCGGCGGCATCCCCCGTGCCGTCAACCTGAAGTTGATCCTGGACAGCGAGGAAGAGAACGGATCTCCCCATCTGGAAGCCGCCCTGCTGGCGCACCGCGATGTCGTGACCGGCGACGTGTTGATCACCGGCGACGGCCCGGTGCACCAGTCTGGCCGTCCGCTCATCTACTACGGCAACCGCGGCGTCGTTGACCTCAACGTGACGGTGTACGGGCCGGTGCGCGGCCTGCACAGCGGCCACTACGGCAACTGGGCGCCCAACCCGGCCATGCGTCTGGCGCAGTTGTTGGCCTCGATGAAAGACGCAACCGGCCACGTGCTGGTGGCAGGGTTCTACGACGATGTGGTGCCGCTGGGCAGACGGGAACAGGCGGCGCTTGACGCCATGCCGTTCAACGACGCCGAGTTGCAGCGCGAACTGCAGTTTGGCGAGGCCGAAGGCGGCCACCGCAAACTGACTGAGTTGATCAACCAGCCCTCGCTGAACATCCGGGGTTTGCGCAGCGCCTATGTAGGGGCCCAGTCCCAGAACATCGTGCCCGACCGCGCCGACGCATCACTCGACCTGCGCCTGGTGAAGAACATCGACCCGCTCCGTCAGTTCGAGCGTGTGGTCGCGCACATCGCGACACAAGGCTACTTCGTGGTGCGCGACCGGGAGCCCACGCCAGACGAACGGCGCTCGCACACCCGGGTCGTGCGAATCGACTACGGCGGCGGCTACCCGGCCACCCGCACGTCGATGGACCTGCCGGTGTCGGTGGAGGTGGCCAGGGCGCTCGACGTGGGGCTTGGCACACCAGTGGTGAAGGCGCCCTCGCTCGGCGGCAGCGTGCCGATGTACATCTTCGAACGGATCGGGCTACCCATGATCGGCGTGCCGATCGTGAACTACGACAACAACCAGCACTCCTACAACGAGAACCTGCGGATGGGTCACTTCTGGCGGGGCATCGAAACCTACGCCGTGCTGATGGCCTCGCTGCGGTGGTAAGGACCCGGAAGGAAATAAGTCTGTTATCGTGGGCGTCGAGGCGCCCGCCCGGCGCCTACAATGCAGAGGAGAGAGAGCGCTGCAGCCGTTCGAAGGCTCATCGATGCAGGATGGGTCCGAGGGCGAAGTACATGCGATGACGGCCCGTGGTGCCAACGCTGGCTGCCACCAGGATGGGCCCGAGCGGCGTTTCCATAATCAAGCCGCCCGACAGGTCGGTTTCGATGCGCGTGTGCCGCAGCAGCCGCTCGAAGGCAGCGCCGCTGTCGATCCAGGCGCCGACAGACAGTTTGCCGATGGCGCCTTCGCCCACCCGCAACACCTCGTGGAAATAGCCGGCGTTGCCGAGCACGTAGTTGCTGCCCCGCTGTTCGTCAGGATTGAGCGCGCCGAGGCGAAACGGGCCGCCCAGGTAGAACCCGTTGATGACGGTGGTGTCCCCAGCTGACGATCCGCCGGCGCCCCGCACAAACAGCCGTCCGTGTTGCCCGATCGGCACGAATGCCGACACGTCGGTCTCGGCCGACAGCAGATCGGCGGGTTCTGCGGTCGTGGGATCCGCGATCGATTCCGGTTGCGCGACGCTCGTGAAACGCCGGATCCGGCCCGATGCGTACACCCCACGCGACGGCAGCACGGCGCCATTCTGGCCATCGAACTTCACCCGCAGAGAGAAGTAGCGCTGGGTGCCGCTGTACTCCGGCAGCAGCGGATCGCCGATCCGCCGGCTTCCCTTCACCCGCTCCAGGTCGTAGCCTGCGCGCAACTCGAAGCGCCTCATGGTTGACGCGCCCACGTCGATGCCTGCGCCTTCCGATCCCGTGCGATACTCCGCCCGAGGCTCGCCGTCCACGAACAGGGTGTGGTGGAATCGTTCGGCCGACACGCGCGGGGCCACGAACAGCCCAGCGATGCCCAGCGGCCGGTACAGCTCCGCAGCGGCTTTGAGGGAGTTGCCGAGCGTCACGTCCACGCGCGCTTCGGAACCTGCCCCGAGCACATCGAAAAACAGCAACCGCCCGCGCACCGACGCCGAGACGTTCGCTGACTGGGTGGTCTGCAGATCCAACGCCGCCAGCAGGAACGGCGGACCGTACGATTTCGGCCTCACCGTGATCAGCAGTCCCGCACCGGTGGGGCCCTTCACAAACCGATACGTGGCGGCTTCGTAGCGTCCCGCCCCGGTCAGTGCCGTCAGGTCCCTCTCCAGTTTCGAGCTGTCCAGTGGATGACCGGCATACGACCTGAAGCGAAGCTCGATCAGCCTGGCCTCCGGCGCCGGCACACCGTCAACCCTCACAAACGCGGGCACGGGCGCCGCGGTTCTCCGCTTCGCTCGCCTGACCTGCAGGTATGCCTCGTAGTCCACTTCGCTGATGGCATAGCGCAGAAGATCGTCACGTTTCGCTTCGGCCGCGTCGTACCCGCGCTTCATGAACTCGAGGCCGCGATGAAAGTCGATGCCGGCCATGCCCTTCAGGTCCGGTTGCAGCACCACAGTGGCGGAAGCCAGGGCGCGGCGCGTGGAATTGCGCATCATCACGTCAAGCGATTCACCCAGGACCGCGAACATCGAATCGGACTTTTTCTCGTGGGTCAGATCGGCGCTCACATCGACGGCAATCACGACGTCCGCGCCCATGGCGCGAACAATGTCGGCCGGCACGTTGTTCAGCGTGCCGCCGTCCACCAGCACCAGACCGTCGCGCTCCACCGGCGTGAACAGGCCGGGAATCGCCATCGTTGCGCGCAGGGCCTGCGCCAGCCATCCGTCTTTCAGCACTTCCAGGCGCCCCTGCTTCAGGTCGGTCGCCACGCAGCGGAACGGCGTCGGCAAATCGTCGAAACTAGCCAGGTCGTAATAGGGGAGAGCCATGCGCGCCAGCAGCAAGTCAACCTGTTGCGCCGAAGAGAGGCCGCCCGGCAGGCGCAAACCGGCGCGCAAGCCGAACTCGAGTTGGGACGGAAACGCCCGTGCGTCTTCCTTGCGCCGCAGCGTCTTACCGGTAAACGGCGAGTCGGGCGCCAGCATGATGGCCCAGTCGGTCTGCTCGACCAGCGCCCGCAGTTCGCCGACCGTCATGCCCGACGCAAACCCGCCCCCCATCACACCGCCCATGCTGGTGCCGCCGACCAGATCCACCGGAATGCGGTGCTCGTCAAGCCACTGCATCACACCGATGTGCGCCAGACCTCGCGCCGCACCTCCGCCCAGCGCCAGGCCAATGCGGGGCCGAGCTACGTGGTCCTGTGTGGTCGCGGCGATCGCGACGGCGTTCTGGGCCGTGGCCGTTGAAAGCGCCATCGCCACTGCCGCGATCACCAGCGCGGGCACCAGCAGACGGCCACCCGTCCACCGGTCCGATCGAGAACGCGAGCTCATCCGCCAAGTGTACCCCCACTCCCGCTCTAGTCCGGGAGTGGAGGTACAATCGTGCCCGTGGCTCTGGGGTGGAAAGCCGGCGCACGCACGCTCGCAACGGGGTGTCTGACTACGATCGGCACCCGTGTCGTCGTGGTGGCCTGTGTGTTTGTGTCGGCCACGACCGTGATCGGCTCCTGGCGGAACCTGTGGTTTGAGCTAAGTGGCAAGGTGGTCGAGGGTGTCGTG
>CAYHRK010000119.1:0-11163 GCA_964358795.1 uncultured Vicinamibacterales bacterium | reverse complement strand
TGGAAGATGAGAGGTCACATGGCAGATGCGCATCACGGTGGCCGCTGCCGCCCTACGATCGCGGCTCGCTTTGGGTGCCGCAGTACAGCGCCCTGAACTCGCTGAACGTGACGGGAATGGCGTTCAGTTCGCCCACGGCATAGGCGAGGAACCGCTCCAGCCGTTCAAAAAAGTGCTGAAGCTCGGCCTCGGTACGATTGTAGGGACTGCCGCCCACGATGGCTTCGCTCGAGTGGAAGATCACGTTCAACACGGGAACGCCGTCGTCTTTCAGCCGGCGTGCCAGGGCGCACATGTCCTCGAGTCCCGAGTAGGACGGTCGCAACCAGCGCATGTGTGCGACCCCCAGCTTCTTCAAGACGCGCTTGGTGGTGTACGGGCGCGGGGCGCGGGCGTAGAGCCGCTCCACCCACGCCGGCACACGCCGGTCGAGACCCGCCGACACGGGAATCTCCAGCAGGTTGCTCGTTCCGGGAACAGTCGGGTCGTCGTGCGCCAGGAAGTAGGGCGTCGCCGGCGCGCCTACGAAATCCGGACCGCCTTTATGGCCTTCGTAGAACAACGGCGCCACGCTCGACTCGATCCGGTATCCGGCCCGTTCGAGATCGGCGACATGGGTGGCCGAGAAGCCGAACCGGCCCGATCGGTACGACAGCGGCCGCATGCCCGTGGCCTCCGCAATGGCGGCAGTCAGCGATGCTACCTGCGCTGCAAACTGGCCGGCTGGCAGCTGCATCGCGTATGTGTGCCGACTGATGTCGTCCGCCTCGCACGGCGGCGTTTCCCACGCGTGATGATGCGCACCGATCTCGCAGTCCCGGCCTTCGCAAAGCGCGCGCAGCACGGCAGCCGATCGCGGGTCCTTCACGACCGGGTAGGTCACCAGATAGGTGGGGCGCGCGTGGTGCCGGCAGAAGCGCTCGTGCAGATCCGGCAGGGCGTAGATGTTCTCGAACCGCTGATTCAGCCGGGCGTCGGCCGACCATTGGTTGTCGCCCTCGGTGTCGATGCCAACCAGCAGGTACAACATGCGGGCATCCCTATCGGTCCTGATCCGAATCGCCCAGCGTGATGTGCCACCTGCCGGTGTGCTGATAGAAATCCTGGGACACGCTGACGGCGTTGATCTTTGCGGCGAATTCCATGGTGGACTTCACCTGGAAGTAGCCCGATCGCCTGATCACGCGACGGAAACCTTCGTGCAGCGCAAACGTGCGGATCTTGTCTGAATCGACCGCGCGCGCCTCCCGATCGAGCCAGCCCAGCAGAGCCTTCAGGCCAACCTCATCGTCGGGGTCCACCAGGAAATCCACCAGCAACGTGACGCGCCCTCGCGGTTCCCGCACGTGACGGTAGACCGCATACCCGTGCAGGTCCCCGCCGCGCTTCAGCGCGACCACCGAGTAACGCACGTGCGGCGGTTCCAGGTACTTCCACGTCAGGTACGCCGCATCCCGCCGAACGGCGACATCGAAGCATCCCGACAGCCGGTCCCACAGCGCGGTGAACTGGTCGCCGAACTGGTGTACCGGTTCGATCTCCGCGCTTAGTGGCCTGGCGCGGGCCACAATTCGCACAAACGGGAGCGTAACGGCCGAAATCAGCCGATTGATGGGCATCGGCCAGTTGGGACGGCGCAGGGCTCGGCGCGTCAAGGGCTTCACCAGGCATGGCACCGGTCCCAGATTCGGCCAGTGCAGCTTCTGGAAGAGGCGGTACGACGATTCCGACAGTCCGAGGCCCAACGAGGCGCCAACGTGCTGGTCCCAGGTGCGGAACAACTGCTCGCCCAGGCCCTGACGCTGGCGCTCAGGGGCTACCATGACGTCCATGCCCCAGGAGCCCACCGTTTCCCGCCCCCCGACCACCAGACGCACCGGCATCGTGGCGTACTGACCCACCACGGTGGATCCCTCGCGTGCGACCCAGATCTGCGGCCCTTCCGGAGGGATGTTCGGATTCCGCAGGTACTGCCACTCCCAGCGCAGCCGATTCCCGTCTGCCGCATCGACGCCGAACACGCGTCGGTACAGGGCGCTGACGGGCTTCAAGTCGTCCGGCGTGAATCGGGAGATGTCCGCCATCCTTGTTCAATTCTAGCCCAGACATCTTCTATGGGCTTCATCTTGCGGAATGAAGCAAGATCTTCGTCACCCCTGCGCCCGTTCTGTCACCCCCGCGAAAGCGGGGGTCCAGGCTCTGGATTCCCGCGTTCGCGGGAATGACGAGGGGAGAGCGGGAATGACGGGATGGCGGTGCCTCTCGCGTCGCCGATCACCCTTGAGAGGAGGTGCTGCATGACGCTGATCACGATGTCCTGCGTCAGCGCATGCGACCGCAACCATGAGGGCAGCGGCTCCGGCAGCCGGTTGAAGGTGGCCGTGAGCGTCAGTTCTTCGTGACGAATGCGAAGGCCGGCCGCCGCGATCTGCCGTCGCAGCCGCCCCACCCGCACTTTTTCCAGCAGGTCGTCGTGTTTGCGCCGGTTCGCCAACGCGTCCTTGATGAACGTGTTCTCGTTCTCCTTCTCGCGCAGCGTCCAGGTGGCATGCCGAGCCAGCCAGGTGAACGTCGCGAACGCCACGCGCCGCCCGAGCAGAAGGTGAAGCGGAATCGGGACACGCAGCCTGGGCAGGTGGGCCCCTGCAAACGACAAGTAGGGTGCCGTCGACAGGTACATCCAACCGCCCGGCTTGAGCACGCGCGCGCACTCGCGCAGGTACAACTCGGCGTCGGCCACGTGCTCGATGACCGCGTGCGACAACACCGCGTCAAACGCCGCCGCTGGAAAGGGCAGTGCCATGCCGTCGGCCCGCGCGAACGAGAGACGCCGGATGCCACGTTCCCGGCCCAACCGGACCCCCGCCTCCCTGAACCGATCGGCGAGATCGATGGCTGCCACCGCCGCGCCCTCTTCCGCAAATGATAGAGGCATGCCGCCGCCGCCGCACCCGGCATCGAGAATCCGGCCCTCGAGCCGGGCGTCGTGCTGCTCGAGGAATTGAATCACCTTGGCGCTACGGAAGTACTCGAACAGCGCGTAGTCGTACTCCGAGCGGAATCGCCGAAGGGCGTGCGTTTTGATGGCAGCATTGTCGACCCGGCGCACGCAACCTCCAGCGACCTGAGGCAGAGACCGCGGATCGGACCTCAACACGAGATCCGTGTCCTGCGGTGCACCTGCCAACGCTCGTTCGATTCTATCGTAGGGATGCCGCAGGGGGCGAGCGCGTCAGCTCCACTTTGCAGCAGCGGCGACAGACGGGAAACAGCTTGTGCTCGAGCAGGCGCCGGCGCAATTGGACGTAACGCTCGGAGTTCCATGCCTCCTCGAGCGTCTGCGTGGTGAGGTCGCCGACCTCCACGCGAATAAACGGGCAGAAAAACACCTTGCCGCTGAAGCCCACGCGCGCCTGGCGGAACGGGTAGAGACAGCGTCCCTCGACGGGCGATCCGGCCGTGTAGTACGGCTCCACCAGCTCCGGCCACACCCGCGGCCGGAAGTCGAACCTGATGCCACGCAGTCGGCACTTCTCCTGGAGTGCGGCCACCTTGGTTCGCACCTGGTCCGGGGTGACGCCGGGGTCTCGCGTCACGTAGGTCGCAATCACCGACCGGTCGGACGCCCCGACAAGCCGGACGGTCTCATCGACTTCGTCCGGCGTGCTGTACATCAGGTGGTTCAGGCCGATCGCGTCAACGCCCAACTCGTCTGCCACGTCCACCATCTGATCGAGGGTGTCGATGCTCTGGGCAGCCACCGTCGTGTTGATGCTCACCCGCAGCGGGGCGCCGATGCGGCGCGACGCGTCCTGCAGACGTGTCAATCCCTCGGCCGTACGCTCGAACGTGCCCGTCGCCCCGCGGGCCACATCGTGGACCGCCGGTGGTCCGTCGATGGACACGCTGATGTGTTTCAAAAACCCCTGCAGCGCGAGTCTGGCCAATGCATCGGCGCGCTCGTCGGTGATGGCCGTCCCATTGGTCGTGAGGTAGCCGGCGACATAACCCTTGTCGCGGAACAGCTCGAGCGCGCTGATGATGTCCTTCCGGACGAAGACCTCGCCGCCAGTGAGACTGATCTGGAGACCGTCCTGCTGAGGAAAGGCGCGCTTCAGCACCTCCAGCGTCAGTTCCTGCCGCCACTCGCCTTCGAGATTCAACAGATCGCCGACGTAGCAGAACTCGCAGTGCAGATTGCACCGCATGGTCGATTCGTAGACCACGCCGGCCGGCAGGCGATCGGCGCGTCCATCACCACGCGCCAGAATCCTCCGGGCGTTGGCCTCAAGGCGATGGGAGCGATATCTCGCCCAGAGACGGCTCGCAAACGGCGAGGCGCGCAGTCGGCGGGCGAGAGGATCGAGCAGAATGCGGAGTTGACGCATGTCTGTCCATTCTACCGGCGCTGGCGTGGACCGTCCTTCTGAATCAGCACCGCCTCGTCGTCGCCTTCCGGGGACTCGGCCACGCTGAACCGTCGGACCACGTGCCACCGGTAGGCCTCGAGCACATCGCGAATCACCGGTCCCTCGTATCCAACCGACGGGCGCGTGTAGGTCAACACGTACTTGATGTCATCGCGAGTCAGGCGGTCGTCGTAGTTGCCGAACCCCCGGCCAATGAACACCGGACGGATGCGATTCTCGAGCGCCAGCCCGTTGGCCAATTTGCCGTGCACGAGCGTTCCCGGGGGCAGCGCCTGACCCACGGCCAGCATCGCCTCGTAGTTGAGAAATGTCCGCGAGGCCGCCCACTGGGCGTACTGGAGGACGTCTCCGGTCAGCACCATGGCCAGCAACAAGACGACCGCCCGTTCGGGCCATCGGTCCTTGGACAGCTCGTGCACCATCCGGGGCCACGTCCCGTACATCAACGCCGTCAGGACCACGGCGCCCAGTGCCGCGGCACGCACGCCGGGCTGTACCTCGTAGAGAAACGCCAGTCTGACGATCGACCCGACCAGGAGATAGAACACCAGCAGCACGTAAGGTGACCCGATCAGAGCCTTTCGGAGCGGCACGGTGGCCAACTCGGTCGGCAACAGCCGGCGATCGCGCCCGAGCACCAGCGCGGCCAGCCCGGCAAGCGGCGGAATCAGAAATACGAGGCGGCGTTCATTGCCGACGTCGTGCACCAGCAGTTCGGCACAGCCCAATGCGAACCACAACACCAGTAGCCGTTCTGCGGCCATCGCCGTTCGCCAGCGGACAAGGATTTGGGTGAGGCCGCCCATGGCCAGCAGCAGCATCATCCACATGCGGGTGAAAAAGTCGTGGACGATCGGAAACCACGACAGGCGATCGCGAAACGCACGCAGACTGTAGCTGGGCTTCCGGGTCACCGACATCTGCCAGTTGTAGAACCGGAACTCCGTCCAGTACGGAATCACGAAGACGGCGGCGGCCACGATGGACGACACGGCCAGGCCAGCCAGCGTGAAGACGGCCGCGCGCCTCGCATGCTTGGCGGCCGGCGTGCCATCAGGATCCCGGTGCCCGCGCGGCCAACCGATCGCGAGCGCCACCAGCGCCTCCACGCCTAGAGCCACGAGAAAAAAGGCCGCTGATGCCTTGGTGAAGAACGCCACGACGGCGCACAGGCCGGCGATGAGTCCCCACGCCGGTGTGCGGGAGGCGCGCACGTACGCATAAAAGGCCGCCACCATGAACGCCACCATGGATGCTTCCATCAGCGCCGCGCGGCTCCACATGACCCAGACGTAGTTGGTCGCCATCAGCGCCCCCGCCACGAGGCCCGTGGTGCGGTTTGCCGCGCGCCGCATGGCCAGCGCCAGCAACAGCACGGACGAAAAGCCCGCGATCTCCGAGACGATCCGCGCTTGCCAGAGCCCCGTGCCGAGAAGCCAGAACGAAAGATACTCCAGTCCGGTGAACACGGGCGCCAGGAACATGGGGTTCCAGGCATCCAGTTGCCAGACGCCGAACAGCGCGCGGTTCCTCGCGTTGTGCGTCCACGCCCCTTCGTCGTGCCAGACCACGCCAACCGGCGTGTGCCACGGCGGATCGGCCAGGGGAAAGAGCAGCCGCAACAGCAGCGCAACCCCCGCCACGCATGCGAGCCCGATGGCGAACTGCTTCGCGGTGATGTCGCCGGCGTGATCGTCGGCCGGCGCGACTGGGGCGTGTGGCGTGTTCATGGTTGGCGCCGTGTCCAGAGGAGGTAGTTGTGGAGATCGGGCTGCCGCTGGTAGTGGGCCGAGAGCCAGGCTGCGAGATTCGGCGTGCCAAGGAAGTACGTCGCCGAATCCTGACCTTCCATTTGCCAGTCGTTCTGCTGCAACACCACGACTGCAGGCGATGTGGCCTGCACGTTCCGAAGCAACTCAGAGGCCCCATAGCCGGGTTTGCCTTCGTTGAAGCCGACCACCAGCGGCCGGCTCCAGAAGAACCGTGAGGCGCTTCTGCGTGAGGACTGAACCAGCGCGCCAGGCGAAAACCCGAACACGAGCACGCGGTCGTCCGGCCGGCTGTGGGTCCCGAGGTAGCCAGCCAGATGTGCCACGGCCAGCGGCGAGTGCTTGTCTTCGGCCCGTTGACCACCGAAGCGCGCCAGATACGTTTCACGGTCGATCGTGCCCGCCAGGCACTGCACATCCCACCATGTGTAGTCCACGGCTTTGGCGAACGCCGACACACGGGCCGTGGCGAGCACCACCACCACCAGGACGCCCAGGCGAACGACTCGAGTGGTCAGGGCGCGCGCGACCACGACCGCGCCGGCTCCGGCAGCAAGCGCCAGCGCGGGGTCGGCTTGGATGAAATACTGCGGCAGGCTGCGACTGCCGTTGATCACAATCGAGAGACACGCGGCTGCCACCCAAATCGGCGCCGCCAGCAAGGACGCGTGCCGCTGCGAGAATGCCAGCAGAACGAGGCACCCGCTCCCACCCAGTAACCAGAGCGCATTCACCCGCGCCTGCTGAATCGGCATCGTCATCAGATACCAGGCGGCCCCTGTCGCGCTGGTGTAGGTCTCGCGAGAGTACTGCAGATTGTACGCGACGGTGGCATCCCATAGCGCATTCCAGGACGGCCCTGAACCGAACACGGTCAGCATCGCGCCAACGGGCAGCAGAAACCCAACGGCCATGGCCGCGAGATCGGAGACTGTTGTGCGGAGAGACGACGTCCGGCCTGCACGACGGCTGTGTGTCCAGACGACCAGGGCCACGGCTGCCGCCGCGCTGTATACGACGGTATTGTACTTGTAGACAAACGCAACCCCGAGCAAGGCTCCGGCCAGCAGACCGAGCGTCCAGCGTCGGATCCGCCGTTCAGACTCGGGCAGTTGCGCCAGGCTGTACACCAGCAGCAAGGCGGCCGTGACGGCCAGCGCGACGAAGGTCTCACACTGAGCGCGCACGCGGATGCCGCCCAGGCGCGCAAACGCCGGGTTGCCAAACAGCAGGAACAGCACGGCCGCCAGTTCGCCCGCACCAGGCGCGAGGCGTCTGCCCAGCATCAGCAGCAGCAGGGCGACCGATGTGGCGGCGGCCAGATCCGTCGCTGCGATTACCCGCTCATCGGGCCAGATCGCGAACATCAGCGCGTATGTGTAGTGAATGCCGGGCGGTTTCTGATCCCAGGCGTCGACATAGGGCAATCCGCCCCGGTGGATCTCCTGCGCGACGTAGGCGTACAGCTCCTGGTCGGCGCCGGGCGGCTGAACCAGCGATGGCAGCCGTACCAGCGTCAACACAACGATTGCGACAACGGAGGTTCGCCTGGCCAGCGAGCTCAAGTTCACGGGAAGTCCGCTGAAACGAGAGCTATCATACGACATTGCCCGTGCGGCGGCCGCCGAGGACCCGCTGCCGCCACGCGGCTGTTCACCCACACCCCGAGGCGGAGGATTCTCGTGCAGCCACTCACCGGGACGGTCCGATCGCAGGTAGGACCACCCCCCGCGATCTCCGTTGTTGTGCCGACCTACAACGAACGGGAACGGCTCGACCGATTCGCCAGCATGCTGTTTGACGCCCTCGACGCCCATCGTCTCGGCGGCGAACTCATCATCGTCGACGACAACTCGCCGGATGGAACCGGTGCCATTGCCGACGCACTGGCTTTGCGGTATCCCGTACGGGTCGTCCATCGCTGCGCCAAGCTCGGTCTGGGCAGTGCCGTTGTGGCGGGGTTCGCCGTGGCGAGGGGCGAGTTGCTGGCCGTGATGGATGCCGACGTGAGCCACCCTCCAGAGATGCTGCCGGTGCTGGCTGCAGCCTTGCGACAGACCGGCGTCGATTTCGTGGTGGGGAGCCGGTACGTGCGCGGCGGCGGCACGCGCAATTGGCCGGCGTATCGCGCGTTCATGTCACGCATGGCCTGCGCCGGCGCTCGACTGCTCACGCCTGTGCATGACGCGGCGTCCGGGTTCTTCGTGATTCGAAAAGAGGTACTGCGCGACGTGGTGGTGCAGGCGGCGGGCTTCAAGATCTGCCTGGAGCTGCTGGTGCGGGGATCGTACTCGACCGTCGCGGAGGTGCCCTACGTGTTTGTCGATCGCGCGGCCGGTGCCAGCAAGATGAATCACCGCGAGGCGATGGGCTACCTGGTGCAGCTGCGGCACCTGCTTGCGTGGCAGCGCCGACACCGCCGCGGCCAGCGGCCGTCCTATCGGCAGGTCAGCGCCGAAGAAACCCGGCGGTTCGCCCAGCCGCGACCCCCGCTTTCCTGGGCCGCCGTAGCCGAAGGCGAAGGCGCCCGCGGGGGTGACGACGGGACCTGATCATCCGGTACGGGGAAGCCCAGAGAAGAGGTCTAGCGGCTGACGACACTGTCGGGTTCGGCGGTGGGCGGCGCGGCGGGTGCGTCTCGCCGGCCGAACAGCACACGCATGGCCAGATGCCAGACCAGCGTGCCGTTGTTCAGCACCAGCCGGACGAGATCGTCGATGTGTCGCACCAGCCACGCCGGTCGCAGGAAGAACCGACGCGTCGCGCGCCGGATGGCGTCCATCACCACACGCTCGTCCACCCCCTGGCTGCGCAACACGTAGTACGAGTACTCCATCTTTGACCAGTCCTCTGAGACCAGCATGCCGTCGCGGCGGCACTTCTCGTACATCTCCGTCCCCGGGTACGGCACCGCCGGATAGAAGTTGGCGTAGTCGGGGTCGAGTTCGACGGCGTAGCGGGTGGTCCGGTTGATGGTCTCCGGCGTCTCGCCCGGGTAACCAAAGATGAAGAAGGCGAACGACTTGATGCCGGCCTGGCGCATGTTCTGCAGGGCGACCTGGATTTTCTTCCGCTCGAGCTTCTTCAGCATGTTCTGGCGCAGATCGTCGGATTCCGACTCGATCCCGAGCGACAGCATCCAGCAGCCGGATTGCTTTAGCCGCGCCACGAAATCGGGGTTGACCAGGTTGTCTGCTCTGGCGTTGCCGAACCAGCGGATATCAAGGCGGCGGGCGATCAACTCGTCGCAGAACACGCCGAAGCTCTTGGCGTTCAGCGTGACGGTGTCGCCCCAGAGGTAGAAGAAACGCGTGCCGAACTCCCGTACGCCGCGCTCGATCTCGTCGACCAGGCTGACGGCATCGCGCTCGCGAAAACGATGCCCTTGAACAATCGGCGCCACGCAGAAATCACACGAGTACGGACACCCGCGGCTGGTTTCCACGATCAGATAGGGCTTGTTTTCGAGCGGCACGCGATAGCGATCGCGCGGCAGGAGATCCCAGGCCGGGTACGGCATCGACTGGAATCCCTCGTAGCTGCCCGACGCCCGATGGGGCACGATGGCACCGTCACGGCGAAAGGTGAGGCTCGGAATCTGATCGCCGTGGGTTGTCTGGTCGAGCGCCACCAGCGCCAGCACAGCGTCTTCTGGCTCGCCGACAATCATCGCGTCGACATCCGGGGCGCGCTGCATCGACTCGCCAGGGGCGGCCGACGCATGCGGACCGAAGCAGACCAGTTCGGCCCGAAACGCGCACTTCAGCTTCGTCGCCTCGACCACATCGGCGTCCAGCGTGGGCGTGGAGCTGCAGAACACGATTAAGGACGGCGAGAAGGCCTCTGCCTTCAACCGCGCGATCAGGGCCTCGGACGACAGGCGTTCGGCCGTCTGATCCACCACGCGAACGTGGACTCCGCGATCGCGGAGTAACGCGGCGAGCAAGGCCAGCGAGTAGGGCGGCTTGGTCGTGCCCAGGACCTCTTCCCGCTCCTGGCACCTGCCCTGGCGGGTGAAGGCAATGCCGTTGATGAGCGGCGGATTCAGCAGCAGGATCTGACGACCAGGCATGGGGCGAATCTTTTCTCCTGCATCCGCGCAGCGCGCGGCCTGAAGGACTCGTTGGCCAGGGGCGATCGCTAACGGGCCGAGACGCGGAGCCGCCAGATGTCGACCACCGGACCGGGACGTTCAAGCACGTCGGCGACCCTGGCGTCCGCGTTGTGCAGAAACGGCTTGGCGGCGGCTATCTCGCCCGGTGTGGCGCCAGCGCGATAGGGGGAAATCGAGGCCAGAAGGTCTGCCTCGTTGGCCAAGGCCTTGAACAGCGGCAAGCTGCCAGGATCGACCGTATTGTACCGTTTCATCACCACATACGCCACTCCCGCCCAGCGGAGCGGGCCTATGCCCCGTTCGACGTCAAAGACGCGCGCGCTCACGTAGATCTTGTCGGCGTCAAGGCCGCCATCACCGATGAAGATCAGCCGGTAGGCCGGCTGCGGGTACGGATCGAGCGCCAGGCGCAGCGCGAACTTGGTCGAGGCGCGTCGTTCGTCGCCCAGCGTGGAGCGAAGCGATTCTCTCAGGCTCTCGCGCGATTGGATGAGCGGCACCGAGTAGGGCTGTAGAGCAATCGAGCTGCCGGCAGGAACGTGCTGCTCGATGTACTGCAGGGCCAGGGTGCGGGTATCGGTCTGGCGGAAGAAGAGACCGTCAGTGACGCTGGCGCTGAGCCCGGGGAACGCCGCCAGCCCGGTCAGGACGGCCGCCGCCGCTGTACGCCGGCGCCCGGCAAAGCGCGCCAGCACCGACACGCTGGTGCCGGCCAACACGGCCATCACGGGCAGGACCGGCGTGAGCTACCGCGTGGCCGGCACCGAATTGCTGATAAACAGGAGGAACGCGACCGGGAAGGCCAGCAGCACGAGCGCGCGCCTCCAGGAGGTGACCACCATCGTCGCCG
>CAYHRK010000118.1:0-11236 GCA_964358795.1 uncultured Vicinamibacterales bacterium | reverse complement strand
AGGCCCTCGCCGCCCTGCGCGCCGGCGAGGCGCGCGCCGCGGGCGCGGCCGCCCGGGCGCAACAGGCGGTGTCCGGCGTGGACAGCGCCCGTGCGGCGAGCGAGGCGGCTGGCACCACGGAGTCCTTCGCGCTCATCATGGCGCCGTTCGACGGAGTCGTCACCGAGAAGATGGTGGAGCCCGGCAACATGGCGGCGCCCGGCACGCCGCTGATGCGCGTGGAAGACACCCGCGGCTTCCGCCTCGATGTGCGCGTGGACGAGTCGAGGGTCGGTCAGATGTCTCTCGGTGCCCGCGTGCCCGTCTCGTTCGACGCAGGTACGGGTGGCGCCACCACAACGGTCACCGGCACCGTGACGGAGATCGCCCGGGCGGTGGATGCCGATGCGCGCGCGTTTCTCGTCAAGATCACCTTGCCGGCGACGGCGGGTCTTCGATCCGGGATGTTCGGGCGGTCCCGCTTTGCGGGCCGGACGCGGCGCGCGCTCACGGTGCCGGCCGGCGCGGTCGTGCGTCGCGGGCAGGTGACGTCGGTGTTCGTCGTCGAGAAGGGCGTGGCCCGGGTGAGGCTCGTCACTGTGAGAGGCACAGAGATTCTGGCGGGGCTGTCCGAGGCTGAAACCGTCATTGTCCTTCCGAGTGCGGGTCTGACCGATGGACGCCGCGTCAGGGAAGGAAGCCGGTAATGGCCCAGCCCTATGGGATGGCCGGCCGGCTGGCGGCGGCGTTTGTCAACTCGAAGCTGACGCCGCTCTTCATCCTGGCGTCGATGGCGCTCGGCGCACTGGCGGTGGTGGCATTGCCGCGCGAAGAGGAGCCGCAGATCATCGTGCCGATGGTCGATGTGCTTGTCGAGATGCCGGGCGCGACGCCGGCCGACGTCGAGCAGCGCGTCACGCGGCCCATGGAGCAGCTCCTCTGGGAGGTGCCAGGCGTCGAGTATGTGTATTCGACCTCCAGCGCGGGACGGTCGATGGTGGTCGTCCGCTTCAAGGTCGGTGAACCCGAAGAGGCGGCGCTCGTCCGCCTCAATCAGAAGCTCTCGTCCAACGTCGATCGCATCCCGCCCGGGGTCATTGGTCCCCTCGTCAAGTCGCGATCGATCGACGACGTGCCGATCCTTGCGGTGACCCTGTGGTCTCTGCGCTACGGCGACGACCAGTTGCGGACGCTGGCGGCGCAGTTGCGCGACGCGATTGCGGAAGTCCCCGACGTGTCGGAAGTGACGCTCATCGGAGGGCGACCTCGCCAGGTGGGAGTGAACGTCGACCCGGCCCGGCTCGCGGCCTACGGGCTGGATCCGCTGGCCGTCCAGCAGGCGATCGGCCGTACCAACGCGCGAGGGACGACATCCGGCCCGGTGGCCGGCGGGCAGATGACCGGTCTCGACGCCGGCAGCCGCCTGCGCACGGCCGACGAGGTGCGCAATGTCGTGGTTACCTCGTCGGGCGGGAGGCCGGTGCTCGTCGGCGACGTGGCCGACGTCGTGGACGGCGACGCTGAGCCCACGTCATACGTGATCTTCTCGTCCCGTGACGAGGGCGCCCATCCAGCCGTCACCATCGCGGTCGCGAAGCGCAAGGGCACCAACGCCATCGACGTCTCCCACCACGTGACGCAGAAGCTCGAGACGCTGAAGGGCACGCTCGTCCCCTCCGACGTGCACGTCACCATCACGCGCGACTACGGCGAGACCGCAGCCGAGAAGAGCAACGAGTTGCTGTGGCACATGCTGCTCGCGGTGCTGTCGGTGTCGGCGCTCATCTGGCTCGTGCTCGGCAAGCGCGAGGCGGCGGTGGTGCTCATCGCGATTCCGGTCACGCTGGCGCTGACCCTGTTCATGTTCTTCCTGTACGGCTACACGCTGAACCGCATCACGCTGTTCGCGCTCATCTTCTCCATCGGTATCCTCGTGGACGATGCCATCGTGGTGGTGGAGAACATCGTACGGCACGCGCGCATGCGCACGGGCGAGCCGAACGGGTTGGCCGCGATCGCGCTTCGCGCCGTGGACGAGGTGGGCAATCCTACCATCCTGGCGACACTCGCCGTGGTGGCGGCGATTCTGCCGATGGCCTTCGTGGGCGGACTGATGGGCCCCTACATGCGGCCGATCCCGGTCGGCGCGTCGGCCGCCATGGTCTTCTCGCTCGTGGTCGCCTTCGTCGTCACGCCGTGGGCGGCGGTGCGGCTCCTGAAGCCTGCGGCGCACCACGACCACGGCCAGGAGGATCTGTTCACGCGGCTCTATCGCCGGGTGATGGGGCCGCTCATCGCCAGCGGCCGGATGCGGCTGCTCTTCCTCATGGGCGTGGCGGTGCTGCTCGCAGCCGCCGTGGCGCTGGTGCCGCTCAAACTGGTGACGGTGAAAATGCTGCCGTTCGACAACAAGAGCGAGTTCCAGGTGATGGTGGACCTGCCCGACGGGACCGCGCTCGAAACGACGGCACGGGTGGCGTCGGCCCTGACGGCGGCGGCGCTCGAGGATCCCGCCGTCGTGGACGTCCAGCAGTACGTCGGCACATCGGCGCCCTACAACTTCAACGGGCTCGTCCGCCACTACTTCCTGCGGCGGGCGCCGCACCTGGCGGACCTGCAGGTGAACCTCCTGCCCAAAGGCGAGCGATCCGAGCAGAGCCACGAGGTCGCGCGGCGCGTCCGCGACAGGCTGCTGCCGATCGCCACCTCGTTCGGCGCCACGATCCAGGTGGCGGAGGTACCGCCGGGGCCGCCTGTTCTGCAGACGCTCGTGGCGGAAGTGTACGGACCCGACCCGGCCCGGCGGATGGCCGTGGCGGCGCAGGTCAAGGCGATCTTCGAACAGACGCCAGACGTCGTGGATACCGACTGGTACGTTGAGGCGCCGCACCCGAAGGTCACCCTCGTCGTTGATGGCGAGAAAGCCGCGGCGGCCGGACTGTCGGCGGCGGCGGTGGCGGCGGTGGTGCGGATGGCGGGCTCGGGCGAGATCGTGGGTCTGCTGCACGATGACCAGTCGCGGGAAGACGTACCGATCGTGATCCGTCTGCCGCGTGCCGAGCGCAGCCTCGAGACCATCCAGTCCCTCCGGCTGAGCGGGACGCGGCCCGTGGCCATCGGCGAGCTGACGAGTGCCGTCCGCACGCAGGAGGACCCGAGCCTCTACCACAAGAACCTGCAGTCGGTGACGTACGTGACGGGCGATCTTGCGGGACAGAACGAGAGCCCGGTCTACGCCATCCTCCGGATGAACGAAGCGATCGCGCGCCTCACGCTGCCGGAGGGCTACGGGCTGGACGTGTTCAACGCGACGCAGCCGTTCGATACGTCGAAGTACGCGATGAAGTGGGACGGCGAGTGGCACATCACCATCGAGGTGTTCAGAGATCTGGGCCTCGCCTTTGCAGCCGTGCTGCTGCTCATCTACGTCCTGGTCGTCGGCTGGTTCCAGTCGTTCACGACGCCGCTGCTCATCATGGCCGCCATCCCGTTTTCGCTCGCCGGCATCCTGCCGGCGCACGCGGCGATGGGCGCGTTCTTCACCGCCACGTCGATGATCGGCTTCATCGCCGGCGCGGGCATCGTGGTGCGCAACTCGATCATCCTGGTGGACTTCATCGAGCTGCGGAGGCGCGACGGCGTGCCGCTCGACCAGGCGGTGGTCGACGCCGGCGCCGTCAGGTTCCGGCCGATGGCGCTCACCGCGGCCGCGGTCATTGTCGGGGCCGGCGTCATCCTGTTCGATCCAATCTTCCAGGGCCTGGCTATCTCCCTGATGGCGGGTGAGGTGGCCTCGCTGCTGCTGTCGCGGATGGCCGTGCCCGTTCTCTATTACATGGCGAAGCGCCACGAGCGTACCGGGCCGGCGGCCGCGTCCGTGCCGGCCGAGGCCGTGTTGTGAGCCCCTCAGGAGGCACGATGTGGCGCGGCCAGTCTTGTTCGTTCCTGCACATTGAAGAAGGACAGCATGAACATCGAACGTTCGCTACGGATGATTGCCGGCGGCTTCGTGGCCGCCAGCGTGTTACTCGGCATCTACGTCAACCCCAACTTCCTGTGGTTCACGCTGTTCGTGGGGCTGAACCTGTTCCAATCGGCGTTCACCGAGTGGTGTCCGATGATGATGATTCTTCGGAAGGCCGGCCTTCGCGGGTAGTCCGAAGAGGGCCACGGGCTCGTCTGGCGTTCCTCGCCATCGCTGCTGCTCACCCGGGTTTGTCGTCCGCCGAAAGAGACGCGGGGCGGATGAACCTTCCCACTGGAGTACAATCGACACGGCTTCCTACACGCGCAGCCGGCGCCGATTGTCGTGCCGCCCGGGGCGCCGATCGGGGAACCCCATGGACTGGTTGAGGCGCGAGTAGCGGGACACTGTGATCGCTACGGCCGCGTTCGAACGCTGGCGCACGCCTGCGCTGTTGCTGACGGCAGCCTTCGTTGTGAAGCTGTCAGTCCGCTTCCAGCTCCACGACCATCCCCTGTTGCTGCCGCACGGTGAACTCGACACGGCGTATTACGTCGAGCTGGGGCAACGCATCGCAAGTGGCGACATCTTCGCGGTCACCGGGCCCTTCTTCGTATCGCCGCTCTACGTCTACTTCCTGGCGACGATCTTCGCGCTCGGGGGATCGCTGATGACTGCGAAGGTCATCCAGATCGGGCTTGGAGCCGCGGCGATTGGCCTGCTGTTCGCCACCGCTCGCCACTGGTTCGGTGCACGAGCCGCCGTGGTGGCGGCGATCCTAGCCATCCTGACCGGGCTGTTCACGTTCTACGAGGTCCTGATTCTCCCGGCCGCCCTGGATCCCTTCCTCGTGTCGTATGCGCTCTACCTGCTCACGCGCACGCGGGCGATCGCCAGCCTGTGGGTGTTCGCGGCAGCGGGAACGACGCTGGGATTGTTCGCGCTGAATCGGCCGAACGCGCTGGCCTACGCTGCGGTGGCCGGGGTCCTCGTCGCGTGGGACGCATGGTGGCGCAGGGACGTGCGCGGCAGCGAGTCCGGATCGCACCGATCGTGGCAACGTCCCAGGGAAGCGGTGGTCCTAGGGACGTGCCTCCTGTTGGTCATCGCGACCAACGCGCTGCGCAACTACGCGTTCTACGTGCAGGACAGTTGGAAGCCCAGCCCCCGCCTGACCGCGAATGTCGGGATGCGGTTCGACTACACCAAGCGGGTCGATCTGGTGAGGAACATCACGCGGCAGAAATCCTGGACCGTTCTCTACATGCCGCGCGGCAACAACGACGGAAACTCGTTGCCCGACACGGGCAATGCGCTGAGCTACGGCCCGACCTGAATGAAGTACCGCATGAACTTCGGCGGCGTCTGGCAGGTTCCGTGGGGCATCAAGTTCAAACGCTATCAGGTCGAGGTGGCGGGCAACCTCTACAACCTGCTCAATGGGGGTGACTACACGCAGTACAACTACAATAGCGCGTACCAGAGCTGGAGTTCGAACTTCCTGCTGATGGGCAACCAGCAGCCGGCGCGTGCGTTCCAGATGACGGTGGTTGGTCGGTTCTAACGCCCACCCGGGCGGCGGCGGCCGGAGCCTTCTGACTCCGGCCGCCCACATCGTTCCCTACTTCCTCGCGTCCTCCCCAGGGGCTTTCTCCCACACGTACGGCCGCTTGGTCGCGTACTTCTCGAACCAGTCGAGCTCGACGTTCACCTTGAACAACTCGTGGCGCAGCTCCTGCCAGCCGTGCGGCTCCCGCGGCGCCACGTACAGATGGGTCGCCACCCCGTTGGTCTTGAGTGCCCGGTAGAGTTCGATCGACTGCGGCGGAGGCACCCGCACATCCTGTTCACCCACGAGGATGAGGGTTGGGGTCTTGGCGTTCGCGATGTCCTTGAGCGGTGAATGGTTCCAGTACAGGTCGATCGGCGCGTTCTTCTGCCACGGCGTTCCACCAAACCATGGCGTGCGGTAGCTCCGCACGTCGCTCTGGCCGTACATGGAAATCCAGTTCACCGCTCCCGCACCAGACGACGCAGCCTTGAAGCGATCGGTGAACGTGATGATCTTGTTGGTCATGTGGCCGCCGCCGCTCCAGCCCATCTTCACCATCCGATCGGGATCGGCAATGCCTATCTTGATCAGGTGGTCGACAGCCGCCATGACGTCGAGGTGAGAGTTCTTGTAGTAGTGGCCCACCATGTCTCGAAGGAACGGGTCGCCGTACCCAGTGCTGCCCCTGTAGTTGGGTTGCACCACCGCGTAGCCCTTCGCTGCCAGCACCTGCGTGTAGTTCTGCCACCGGCCAAATCCGAAGCGGTCGGAAGCGGCTGGCCCGCCGTGGGTCTGGACGCACAGCGGATAACGCTGCCCCTCCTGATAGTCGAGCGGATAGAACAGCAGGCCCTCGACGGTGACGCCATCGGCCCCCTTCCACTCGATCCTCTCCTGTCGAGGCAGCTTGAACTCACGGACCAGGTGGTCGAACGCGTGGCTCACCTGCGTTGGCGCCTTGTCGCTCGGCGTCATCGTCCAGACGTCGCCCGCATTCGTGGGCTCGTCGATGGTGAAGACGAAACGGTCGAGAGCGGGCCGATAGGTCACGCCACCCAGCGAGTGCTCGCCTTCGGTCATCTGTCGCGACGTGCCGCTCGCCAGGTCGAGCGCGAACAGCTCCGAATGCACGCCCATGTTGGCCGAGAAGTAGATGGTCTTGCCGTCCTTTGACCACGTCGCCCCCGTCACTTCGTAGGGCAGGTCCCTGGTCAGCATCTTGGTCTCGCCACCGGTGGCCGGCACGAGGAAGATGTTGTCGTTGTAGTACGACTCCCACGTCTCGTTGCTATCGGCCACAAAGAGAATGTGGGAGTTGTCGGGCGACAACTCGGCGCCGCCTTCGGTCACGCTGTTGGTGGTGAGCCTGACGGCTCGGTTGCCGTCGGCTCCCATGACCCACACTTCGCCCTGGTCCGCGTCTCCGTACAGCGGGGTCGGGGCCCTGTGGAAGGCGATCGTGGTCCCGTCAGGAGACAGGCGATAGCCTATAACGGAAAAACCGCCCTTGGTAATCTGCCGCTCCGCTGCCTCACCCACGGCAACTTTCCACAAGTGCTTCTGCTTGAAGTTCTCGTCGAACGCGAACACGTCGTCCTTGGCTTCGTCCCGGACCTTCTCTTCGGTTGTCTTGGGATCGGAAGCGACGAAGTAGATGAGCGTGCCATCGGGTGACCACGTCAGCTCCGCCACGGCGGTCTCGTGCTTGGTGAGCCGCCGGGCTTCACCGCCGTCGGTCGGCAGCAGGTACACCTGATTCGCCTCATCGTCGCCGCGCTTGGTGACGAAGGCCAGGGTCTTGCCGTCTGGCGACCAGCGCGGCGCGGTGGCACTTTCGTTCCCGGATGTCAGCAGAATCGGGCCCGACCCGTCGGTGTTGACCCGCCAGATCTGGCTGATGCGCTTGTTGGCCTTCCAGTTGGCCTCGGCCTGCACGTAGACGATGTGCTTGCCATCTGGAGCGATCTGCGGGTCGCTGATCGACGGCAGGTTGATCAAGTCGATCACCGTCATGGAACGCTGGACCTGCGCTGTAGCGGGGACGATCGTAGCGACCATCGCCGCGAGAACGAGCGGGTTCACGAATTTCAGGTGCATGTGCGGCATTGGGTACTCCGTCGAACACTTGTCTGGGGTCTACGACCGTGCGCCCGATCCTACACCACGTCTGGCATGGTCAGGGCCCGCTTCTTCCACATGCGCCTCCCCACTGGAGTACAATCGACATGGATTCCTCCATGCGCAGCCGCCGGTCCGGCCTCGGTCTAGACCGCCAGGAAAGGAACATGTTCTATGGATGTCGGTGATTGGCAACGTCGCGCCGGGCAGGTGGTCGATGTGGGCCGCCTGCCCTCGTTCTCGCTCAAGGGCCGCGGCAACCTGATGGTCAAAGTGGCGCTGGTCCTCTTCGTGGTCATCACGCTGTTTTCGACCTACTACCAGGTGAACCCCGACGAGGTCGCGGTGATCCAGCGTTTCGGACGCCACGTGGCGACCACCGATCCGGGCCCGCACCTGAAGATCCCGTTCATCGACACGGTGACCCTGGTCACGGTGCAGCGCCAGCTGAAAGCCGAGTTTGGGTTCCAGACGTCGGTGGCGGCTATCCGATCCGAGTTCGTCCAGAACGACGAATCGCGCAACGAATCGCTGATGCTGACCGGCGATCTGAACGTCGCCGTGGTCGAATGGATCGTGCAGTACAAGGTGAAGGACCCCTACAAGTACCTGTTCAAGGTTCGCAATCTCGACTCGCCCAGGCGTGGCGTCTCCACGACGTTTCGCGACATGAACGAGGCCGTGATGCGCGCCGTTGTGGGCGATCACAGTGTGAACGAGGTGTTGACGGTCGGACGCGAAATGATTCAGGTGGACGCCAGGACCATGCTGCAGGGGCTCTGCGACCGGTACGAGACCGGAATCGACGTCCAACAGATTGTGCTGCAGGACGTGAATCCGCCAGACCCTGTGAAGCCGGCGTTCAACGAGGTGAACCAGGCGATCCAGGAGAAGGAACGCATGATCAACGAGGCCTGGGCCGACTACAACCAGACGGTGCCCAACGCGCGCGGTGAAGCGGAGCGCGCGATTCGCGCCGCCGAAGGGTATGCGCTGGAGCGTGTGAACAACGCCAAGGGCGATGTGTCGCGCTTCGTCAATATCTACGACGAGTATCGCAAGGCCCCCGAGGTGACGCGCAAGCGGCTCTACCTGGAAACGCTGGCCGAGGTGCTGCCGAAAACGGGCCGCAAGGTGATCATCGACGACAAACTCAAGAGCCTTTTGCCGCTCCTGAATCTCGAGTCGAAGCAGGAGGTGAAACAGTGAAACACACCATCCTGGCTGCCGTCATCGTCCTCGGTCTCATCACGCTGGCGTCGTCGGTCTACACCATTAGTGAAACCGAGCAAGTCATGATCATGCAGTTCGGCGAACTGTTGGGCCAGCCCCACACGGATCCCGGCCTGCACATGAAAGTGCCGTTCATCCAGAACGTGCTCACGTTCGACAAGCGTTGGCTCGAATGGAGCGGCGACCCGAACCAGATTCCGACGCGCGATAAGAAGTACATCTGGGTGGACACCTACACCCGCTGGCGCATCAAGGACCCGAAGCTCTTCTACCAGGAATTGAAGGACGAGCGCAGCGCGCAATCGCGCCTCGACGACATTGTTGACGGCGAGACGCGCAACGTGATCGCCAACAACGACCTGATCGAGGTGGTGCGCAGCACGGACCGCGCCTTCCCCGACAACGAAGAGAACCTGGGCATGGGCAATGCGGAGGTGTCGGGCCCGATCAAGATGGGCCGCGACAAGATTACACGTGCGATTCTCGACAAGTCTCGTGTCATCGTGTTGAAGTGGGGCATCGAGTTGGTTGACGTGCAAATCAAACGCGTCAACTACGTCACCGAGGTGCAGCAGAAAGTCTACGAACGGATGATCTCGGAGCGGCGCCGCATCGCGGAGCGGTCGCGATCGGAGGGCCAGGGCAAGAGCGCAGAAATCCGCGGCCAGAAAGAACGCGAGTTGAAGGGCATCCAGTCCGAGGCCTACCGCAAGGCGCAGGAAGTGATGGGCAAGGCCGATGCGGAATCCACGCGCATCTATGCCGAGGCATACAGCCGCGACCCCGAGTTCTACCAGTTCCTGAAGACGATGGAGACGTTCCGGAAGACGCTGACGTCGGACAGTTTGCTGATTCTGTCGACTGATGGCGAGTTCTTCAAGTACCTGAAGCAGAGTCGATAAGACGCGCGTACGCCTCCGGGGTATCCACATCCTCGAACGCCCCGTCATCGTCGATCGGCACGTCGACGATCTGCGTGATGCGAGCCCGGATCACGGCCTTGGCACCCAGGGCCGGATCCGCGCCTCGCAGGTCGGCGAATACCTCTCTCCCAAAGAGCACCGGGTGCCCGTGGCGGGCGCCCCGAACCGGCCGCACGATGGGCGCTCGGCTGCGTCGAAACGCCCCCACGACCGCCCCGACGGTGGCCGGCGTCACCATCGGAACATCCACCAGGCCCAGCAGCACGGCTTCGGTTCCAGGGCGATCGGCGGCGGTCAGCCCGACTAACAGCGACGATAGCTGGCCGTCCTCGCGCCTGGGGTTCTCGATGACCCGCACCGGCCGCCCGACGTCGGAAACGGCCTCGCGGATGGCCTCCATGTCGGCGCCCGCGACGATGATCAGCTCATCGACTCCACCGGCCAGAAACGTGCGGGACAGCCGCGACACGAAGCTGTCGCCGCCGATCGGCAGTAGGGCCTTCGACTGCCCCATCCGCGAGGACGCGCCGGCAGCCAGGATGATGCCGATCACCATGCCAGATCTCCTGATACGCCCCGAATGCCGTACGCCGCCGGACACCGGAATCCGAACCGCATGCTAAGATCTGTATCATGAGCGATGGGCTTCCGCATGTCCGGTGTCAGCGTTGCGGCGATCAGATGGAAATGAAGGATCCCGCCCCGGCCGCCCCGTGGACGCCCGAACAGTTCTGGGTGTGCCAGCGTTGCGGCCGGCACTTCTGGTCCACGTATCCGGCGCCCGCCGGCAAGGAGAAGGCGGCCGAGTAGCCGCCTGGCCACGACCCCCTCCGGCCTGTAACCCGCGCTACCTGCTTGACTTCGGGTGGCGAAGCCCCTACACTTGCCGCAAATCTCGACTCGGCTGGCCCCGCGTAGCCGTCGTCTCTGGAACGATGCGCGGCGCCGGGGGAGACGTGTGGGGATCCTGGGATCGGCCCAGGCATCGAATCGGAGGATCTTGGTATGCAGACCGGAACGATCGCACGCTTGCTAATCGACAAGGGATTCGGGTTCATTCGTGACGAGAATGGCCTTGAACATTTCTTCCATCGCAGTTCCGTTCGAGGCGCTGTCTTCGAGTTGCTGCGTGATGGCCAGCGCGTCGAGTTCACAGTGGAAGAGTCGCCGAAAGGCCCGCGGGCGGGCGAAGTTCGACTGATCGAAGGCTGAGCGGCACTTGTCCGGCCGGCTCCGATGCATGTCGGAGCCGGCGCTGCCTCCTGTTCGCGACCCGCGTTGCTGGCCCGCTGCTGAATCCCCCCTACTCTACGGCTCATTTGCGCGAGTCCTGCGTCGCATGCGCTCCGGACGCCTGCCTGCCCGACCCAATCTGTCTTCCGCCGGGTTATGATGCTCGCGTCGCGGTGCCAAGTGCCCCGATTCCGAAATACGGCAACGGTAGTCCGGAGCGCGGCGCCCGGATCG
>CAYHRK010000117.1:0-11285 GCA_964358795.1 uncultured Vicinamibacterales bacterium | reverse complement strand
GTCTCGTCTTTCTTCGCAAAACAGAATCGCAACACGCGAGGAGCCTCGCTGTTGTAGAGAAACGCCGACGTCGGAATCGAGGCCACCCCGTGTTCCTTCAGCAGGCGCAGCGCGAAGTCGGCGTCGCGTTCGTTGCTGATGGACGAGTAGTCGAGAATCTGAAAATACGTGCCGCAACAGGCCACCGGCGCGAACCGTGAGCCGGCGATCAGTTCGAGAAACCGGTCGCGTTTGGCCTGGTAGAAGGCGGTCAGGTCGTCGTAGGTCGTGCGCTGCCGGGTGAACTCGGCGTAGGCGTGTTGGATGGGCGTGTTCGAGGCAAACGTCACGAACTGGTGCACGCGCTGAATCTCGGCGGAGAGCGCCGCAGGAGCCGTCACGTACCCGATCTTCCAGCCCGTGGTGTGATAAGTCTTGCCGAACGAGCTCACGACGCAGCTGCGGGCGCGCAATTCGGCATGGCGGGCCGCGCTCTCGTGGCGCCGGCCGTCAAAGATGATGTGCTCGTACACCTCGTCGCTCAACACGATCACATCGGTGCCATCGAGCACGTCGGCCAACTCCCGCATGTCGTCGGCGTCCAGGACGGCGCCCGAAGGATTGTGTGGCGAGTTGATCACCAGCAGCCGGGTGCGGGGCGAAAGGATGCGGCGGACTTCTGCCCAGTCGATGCGGTAGTCTGGCGCGCGCAGCGTGACGAATCGAGGCGTGCCGCCGTTGAGCCGTACCACGGGCAGGTAGGCGTCGTAGCACGGTTCGAACAGCATCACCTCGTCGCCGGGCCGCACAAAGGCGGAGATCACATCAAACAGGGCTTCGGTGGCACCCGACGTCACCGTGATCTCCGTGGCTGGATCGTAGATCGCGCCGTACCGCTGCGCGATCGAGTCGGCCAGCGCCTCGCGCAGGGCCAGCACTCCTGGCATGGGGGCGTACTGGTTGTCGCCGGCCAGCAGGTGGCGGTGCACGGCTTCGACCAGCGCCGGGTCGCACTCGAAATCGGGGAATCCCTGGGACAGGTTGATGGCGCCATGCTCGATGGCCAGTCGCGTCATCACCGCGAAGATGCTGACGCCGACATCCGGCAATCGCGAATCCACTTGCACGCGTGCGTCCATCGGGCCTCCATGGCGGGAACAGGTAGGGAGGGAGCCTGCGGCGCCGCTGCCGTGGCGCGCCGGGCCTATGGTACAACGAAGCCGTGCAGGCGATGCGCGGCATGGATCATGATGGACAAGAAGACAGCTTCTGCCGCGCTGCCGGGAATCCGCCAGGCATCCGGGTTGCGTCGGACCCAACAGACATCGTATTGTGCCAACAATGGCTGCCCACCTGACCGCAGCCCGTTCCGGCAGTTGACGCCTGACAGGCCACGACGTAGAGTCGGACCCGGGGGTTCGTGCATGAGTCCGACCAATCACTACGCCCACATCGACTACCGGAAAGTGATCGCGTGGCCCAAACGCCTGGCGCGTGAGTGGGCCTTCCTCGAAAGACCCTTCGGCGCGCTGCCCTCGCGCCGACTGCTCGATCTCGGATGCGGCACGGGCGAGCACGCACGGTTCTTCGCCAGTCACGGATTCGAGGTCGTCGGCGTCGATGTCTCCGATACCATGCTGGAGCGTGCGCGCGAGGATGGTGTGCCGGCTGGCGTCGAATTCCTCAACGGCGACCTGGTGCACGTCGAGAAGGTCGTCAGCGGCAAGTTCGGCGGCGCGATCTGCCTCGGTAACACGCTGACGCACATCACCGATCGCGCCGCGCTGACCGAACTCTTCACCGACGTACGCGCGGTACTGCTGCCTGGCGCGGCCTTTGTCATCCAGGTGCTCAACTACGAGCGCCTGCTCCACACGGGGCAGCGCAGTCTGCCCCTGACGTTTATCGAAGACGAGGAAGGCGAGGCGATTTTCCTGCGCGTGATGACGTGCCGGCCGGATGGCAGCGTGATCTTCACCCCGTCGATGTTGCGCTACCGGCCCGACAGTGAGCCGGCGCTCGAGGTGATCACCACGCACAATGTGCCGCTGCACGGCTGGACGCGCACCGAGATGGAATCGGCGTTGAGGGCAGGGGGGTTCGGCACGCTCGATGTCCACGGCACGATGGCCGATGTGCCGTACGACGCGCACGAGTCGAGCGACCTCGTCATTGTCGCCCACGCCCCTTCTGTCACCCCCGCGCACGCCTAGAGGTCTTGTTTATCGCTCATGATCTCTAGGCGGTAAACAATTACCGTTATTCGAAGATGATATCGCGGAAGAACGCCGGCGCGTGGAAACTCGGGCCGTCGGGCGCAGACCACGCGGCATAGATCGCGTCACGTTCCGGCTCGGCCGGGCCGTGGGGCCGCTTGATGCGGAACACGTTGAAGCGCCACCTGTCTCCGGTTGACGGCGGCACGCGCGATTCGACGCTGGGTGCAAACCCGTGCAGACCCTCCCAGGGCAGCCAGGCCACCGCCACCCAACTGCCAGGCGGCAATCCCGCGGCCATACCGGACATGACGGCGCTTTCCAGCCCCGTCCAATCCCAGGCGCGATCTCCGCGTAGGTTTGGCCACGGCTCGAACACGCGGAGATCGGTCACGACGTTGATCGGGCTGATCTCGACCTCGACATAGTGGTGGCCGGCGCGGGCAGGGTCGAGAAAGATTTCGACGGCCTCTTCTTCCGCAATGGGGTCGTCGTGACGAGCCATCGTGTGCCACGGGCGATCGTCGATCGCGTCGAAGCGGACGGCCAGACCACCGGCGTTCCACAAAGCCCGGAATGTTGTGCGGTAGGCCTGGGGACCCCACGAGATCGCATGCGCGGCCGCCCAAGCCGGATCGCGATCAACGAGCAGGCGGCTGCGGTTGGCTAGGGTGTGCACCGCGCGGTACACGGCGTCGAGGGGAGGGGCGTCTGCGTCCCGGTACATCAGCGCCATTCGGGCCGCCTCCGGGTGTGGTCGACATCCTGCCTGGGGCGCGAATGCCGTCGCCTGATCTAGACCTCGTCGTCCCAGGGTTTTGGCTGCGGTCCAGGCACGATGGCCGCCAAGTCGGAATCGTCGAGGCCGCTGCGTTGGGGTTCCGATGCGCGGCGGGCCTTGGTCTCGTCGCGACGGGCGACTTTCTGCTGCTGGCGTTCCCGCTTCGACTTCTCGCGCTCGCGTTTCTGGATCGAAGGACGTGTCCGATTCATGATGGCTCCGGCAGCAGACACCTGCGGGTCGCGAGACTGCCGCAGGCGATCAAGAGGAACAATCGGGGAACGAGCGCCGTAGCACCCGTCCCCCGGAACTGACGCTGGACAAACCGGGTGCTACCAGCGCGATTCGCGCCTGCGTCCACCGCCGCCGCCGCCGCCCGCGTAGCCGCCGCCGCCGCCGCCACCCGGCCGCTCGGTGCGCGGGCGCGCTTCGTTGACCGTCAAGTTGCGGCCACCGAACGCCTTGTCGTGCAATTCGGTGATCGCTTTCTGGGCGTCGGCGTCGGTCCCCATCTCGACAAACGCGAAGCCGCGGGCACGCCCCGTCGCCATGTCGCGCATCACGCTGACCGACTCAACCTGGCCGACCGCGCCGAACAAGTCCTGCAGGTCCTGTTCGCCGGCGGTGTAGGGGAGGTTTCCGACGTACAACTTTCTACCCATGGTGCTCTACTCCTCAGTCTCTCATCACGAGACCCGAGACGGCCGGCAGTGCCGGTCGCCATACTCGAACGTGACGATCCGGGATGGACCGCCCTTTGATGGCAGCTCGTGACTAAGCCTGAACGTCGCGGAAGGCGCGAGTCGAAGACGACTCGATTCGGCACTATCGCGGGTCACTGCAGAGGGCGGGCTTCCACCTGACTCAAGAACTATACCACATTTGGCCGGGTTTCGTCCCTTTGGGCCTCAGTCGGAGTCGCGACCGACGGTGTATCCAGGGACTGGAGCCACGTGACGTCCTAGTGACACAATGACCGGACATCCGAGGTGCCCATGCCGAGTCGTCGCCGAAGAACGCTAGCGCAGCTGGATAGTCTTCGAGCCGTGTACGGGCTCGGCGCGGGAGTGCGCAAGCTGGCGGTGCTGAGGGCCATGTCACGCCAGAGTTTGAGCACGGCCGCCGAACTGACGCTGTTTCACGAGCTACTCTGCTTCTGGCGGGCGTACCCGGACAGCCGTGCCTTGCTGAGGGTCGTCGAAGGGTGGATGCGGGCGTTTCGGTCACGTCCGGACCTTCGACGCCTGCGCAACGGTCTGCAGAACTCCGGCATCGCCGGTACGGACATCATCTATCCGTTTGGAGCGCTCACCGCCCGGTGGCTCGACCAACACTGGAGCGATCGGCTGACGATTGACTGGCACTCGGTTGAACAGCAGCCACGCCTGGAGCGCGCCGTCTTGCTGTGGGTGTTGCCCGCCGAGGTTCCCGGACTGGACGAGACGCCGCTTCCGCTGCGCCGCTGGATCGACCACCTGCGTGGGCCGCACGCGAGCGGCGGCGGATTCAGTGTGAAGCGCGCCGCCTCCGTGTCGGCCAATCCCATCGTGCGAGAGCACCTGTTTGACGACCTCAACCTTCCATTCCGACTGGCGGCGGGTCCCGGCACGCCCAGCCGAACGCTCGCGCGCTTTGGTGCGTCGCCTGTCGTGTTTCAGCGCACGGCTCTGCGAACGCGACGTCCGGACCTGCGCGAGGAGGCCAGACGCCCGCCCAAGTCGATTCGACCCGTTACGCGACGTGATGCCGAGCGATTGATCTCCCTCGCGCGCGAATCGATGGTGACCCGCCAGCGCGACCTCGACGCGTTTGCCTGGGCCGACGCACGCGATGTGCGGATGGTGCACTGCGGCGAGGGTCTGCAATTCGCCTGCATCGGCGTGGTTCCCGAGCGCCGGTTCCTGCTCGAATCGGTGTATGGCTTCCTGACGCTGAAAAACGGTGTGCCGATTGGCTATGCGTTGACCAGCGCGTTGTTCCAATCCTCCGAGATCGCGTACAACGTCTTCGAGACGTTCAGGGCAGGCGAGGCCGCGCACGTGTACGGACGCCTGCTGGCCACCACGCGCGCGCTGTTCGGGTCCGACACCTTCGTGATCTACCCGTATCAACTCGGCGATCACAACGACGAGGGCCTGGAATCGGGCGCCTGGTGGTTTTATGCCAAACTGGGCTTCAGGCCTCGGGCGCGCGCGATTCTGCCGGTCGTGCGCCGGGAACTGGCGCGGGTTACCCAGGCCCCGGCCTACCGGACCCCGTTCCGCACGTTGAAGCAGTTGGTGCGTCATCACCTGTACCTGTCGCTCGATCGTCGACGCTCCGACGTGATTGGTAGGCTGCGGTTCGACCGAATTGGACTGGCCGTGACCGGCTACGTGACGGCTCGCTTCGGCACCGATCGGGAACGCGCTGCGAAGGTATGTGCCGACGAAGCGGCGGCCCAGCTTGGCGTCGACCACTGGCGGAAGCTCGGGCGAGGAGAGCGGATCGCGTGGGAGCACTGGGCGCCGCTGGTGGCGGTGCTGCCCGGCGTGGCTCGGTGGACGTCGGGCGAACGCCAGGACTTGGCAGAGGTGATTCGTGCCAAAGGGGACAGGCGCGAGTCCGAGTTTGTGCCGCTGTTTGACCGGCACGAGAGGCTTCGCGAGGCGGTCCTCGCGCTCACGAGACGCTAACCTTGGAGAGGCTACTTCAGTAGCGCGACCATCTTCGGCCGGGCCGTAGATCGCGCCACCTTGAGGGGCGTCATGCCCGCCGCGTCGCGCCGCGAGCGATCGCCACCCGCGTCCAGCAGCGCCTTCAGCATGCGTTCGCTTCCACGCGACGTGGCTTGATGCACTGCCGTCCAGCCGCGCTCATCGGCGATGTTCGGGCTGGCGCCGTGCTCCAGCAGCCACTGCGCCTGGTTGAACTGTCCCCATCGCACCAGTTGATTCAGCAGCGGCTTGTCGCCGTCGCGAGCGAGATCGGGTTGTGCGCCGTGGCGCAGCGCAAGCTCGGCCAGTGTCGTCTCGAGCTGCCAGGCGGCCGACACCAGGGCGGCGGTCGGGTCGGCACCATGAGTCAACAGCAACTCAAAGATGGGTTGATGGCCGGACGTTGCCGCGAAGTACGCCACGTCGAGCTCGTGATCCGAGCCCTGCGTGCGCGCATTCGGATCGGCTCCGTGGTCCAGCAGCAGCGTGGCCGCCTCCAGCAACGCCTGCCGGATCCTGGCGTTGCGCACACCCATTTTCGACGCCGCACAGCATTGCAGCGCCGTCAATCCTCCGTCGTCACGGGCCTGGGCGAATGAGGGATCTTTCTGAAGCAGGCCCTTCACCTGCCGCGTCTGTCCCAGGGCCGCATGCACGAACCCGTTGACGGCAGCCCCGGCGTCGGTCAGCGAGTCGACGTACGCGGTTTCGCCGACAAAGGCAGCGATGAGCAGCGCCCGGGCCGGCGGCCACGCCGCTGTCAGGTTGGGATTGGCGCCGTTGGCCAGCATCCACTGCAGGCACCCGACGCGCACGGCCGCGGACGCCGACCGCGTCGCATGGGGCGCCTCCTGAATCAGCGCGTGCAGCGGCCGGTAGCCTCGCCAGGAGGCGTTCAGATCGGCGCCATAGTGCAGCAGCAGCACCATTGCCTGCTTCCAGGCCAGCCGCCCGGCCTCCCCGATCACCTGGGGCGAACAAGCCGCCGCCGGATCGGCCCGCACGGCGGTGCGCAGCGCCGCAATATCTCGAGCGCGCAACGCGGCGATCAGAGCCTGACGAGGAACTGCCATGTGTGAGTGTTCGCGCCGTTCGAAAAACCCGGAACAGGCTCATCGTACAACACAATGGTAGAATCCTGCGCGCGCGGCGCTGGTGGCGCGCGTGCGGTTTCTGGCTGGATCTTCACGCTCAGGAGGCGGTTGCATGTCAGTCCGATGGCTCTCGCTCAAGCCGAGGTTCACCGTTCTCGCCCTACTGGCCATGCTGCTGGTTACGCTGCCGGCCTGGCTGGCCGCGGGCCACGAAGGTCAGAATCCGTCCAAACCAGCTGTCGCAGTCGCCGCGCAGCCCACGCGTGTCACGTCGACCGATCCGGCGCTCAGAACGAAGGGCTTCGAGCAGCACCAGGCGATGAAGACCGCCTCGCCGTTCAAGGACGTGAAGTGGCAGTTCGTGGGCCCGAAAAACATCAGCGGCCGTTCGATCGACATCAGCGTGGTTGGTCCGAAGGGGAAGAGCTACACCATTTACGTAGCCACGGCGAGTGGCGGTCTGTGGAAGACCGACAACGAAGCCACATCCTGGCAGCCCATCTTCGACCAGTACCCATCGGCGACGATTGGCGATGTGACCGTGGCGCCCTCCAACCCGAATATCGTGTGGGCTGGCACCGGCGAAGCCAACATCTTCCGCAGCTCGCAGGCGGGCATCGGCGTCTACAAGTCCACGGATGCCGGCAAGACCTGGCTGTACATGGGCCTGGCCGACACCTACACCATCCCTCGCATCGTCATTCATCCCACCAATCCCGACGTGGTGTATGTGGCGGCGTCCGGGCACGAATGGACGAACAACGCGGAACGGGGCGTCTTCAAGACCAGTGATGGCGGCACGACCTGGCAGAAGGTGCTGTTTGTCAACGACAAGACCGGTGCGATCGACCTTGCGATGGACCCATCAGATCCGAACACCCTGTATGCCAGCTTCTGGCAGCGCATCCGCTTGAAGTGGAACGATCCGCGCAACTTTCCCGATTACGCAGGCAGCGGCATCTTCAAGAGCACCGATGCGGGCCAAACCTGGACGCCCATCAACAACGGCCTGCCGGAGGCGAAATCCCGCGGCCGCATCGGCATCGACATCTGCAAGACCAAGCCGAATGTCGTGTACGCGCTAGTCGACAACTACGTGGTGTCGCGCGAGCCGACCGAGGAAGAACGAAACAATCCGTATGGGTTGCCCTCGGCGGGCTTCATCAAGGGTGCCACCGTGTACCGGTCCGACGACAATGGCGGCACGTGGACGCAGGTGAGCGGCCTCATCAGCCCCGAACAGAAAACCTTTATGGAGCGCAGTTCGAACACCTACGGCTGGGTGTTCGGCCAGATTCGCGTGGATCCGAACGATGCCAACACCGTCTACACCATGGGTCTCAGCCTGAATGTGTCGACCGATGGCGGCAAGACCTTCACCCGGCTCAGAACGCCGGGCGGTGACCATCACGGACTGTGGATCGATCCCGACAACTCGAACTACCTGGTCAACGTCTTCGACCAGGGCTTCGCCATCTCCTATGACCGGGGCCAGACGTGGAGAGACTCACGCCTCACGCTGCCGGTCGCGCAGTTCTTCAACATCTCGTACGACATGGCCACGCCGTTTCGTGTCTACGGATCCATGCAGGATCACGGGAGTTTCCGCGGCGCGGTCGACCTCAGCCGTGGCCGCGACAGGATTCCCACCGTCGACTTCGAAGGCACGCCGGGCGGGGAAGGCTCTACGCACGCCATCGACCCGGCCGACTCGAACATCATCTACTCGTCGGGTTTCTACGGCACGGTCACCCGGTCCGACCTCAGCAAGCCGGAGCCCCAGCAGGACAAGTCGCTGCTGCCCGCGACTTATCCCGAGGAGCCGCGCCTGCGTGGAGAATGGCTGGCGCCCACGATTCTGTCGCCGCACAGCAGTCAGATTCTCTATCACGGCATGCAGTCCCTGCTGATGTCGCGCGACCGGGGCGACACGTGGGATCTCATCAGCCCGGACCTCACCTACAACACGGCGTCAGAGAAGGGCGATATCCCGTACCACACGATCTTCACGATCTCGGAATCGCCGCTGCGCTTCGGCCTCATCTACGTGGGCACCGACGATGGGAAGGTGCAGGTGACGAGGGATAGGGGCAAGACGTGGACCGAGATCATGAAGGGGCTGCCGTATCAGAAGTGGGTCTCGCGCATCGTTGCCTCGGCGTTCGATATTGGTACCGTCTACATAACGCAGAACGGCAAGCGCGATGACGATTTCACCGCCTACGTCTGGAAGTCCACCGACTTCGGCAAGACGTGGATCAGCATTGTGGGCAACATCCCGCTCGGACCGGTCAATGTGATTCGCGAAGATCCGTCGAACAAGAGCATTCTCTACGTCGGAACCGATGCGGGCGTCTATGCGACCACCGATGGCGGCAAGACGTGGAACACGCTCGGCAGCAATCTGCCAACGGCCTACGTGCACGACCTCATCATTCACCCGCGCGATAACATCATCGTGATTGCCACGCACGGGCGCGGCATGTGGGCCCTGGACGCCGAGCCCGTCAACAAGAAGAGCCAGCGCCAGCGGAGGAACTTCTAGGCGCGCGTGGTCGACACCGTTGCCCGCTTCCGCCAATACAGGTACGCCGGCACGCCCAGCAGGATGATTGCGGCACCGGCCACCGCATCGCGTGGCTGCTTCACGATGGCGTTGATGGCGATAAACGAGGCCGCCAGGATAAAGACAATCGGCGTGACCGGGTAGCCCCAGGTGCGGTACGGCCGGCGCAGTTGCGGACGCGTGCGCCGCAGCACGATGACCGCCCCGACCGTCAGACCGAAGAACACCCACTGGCCGAAGATCACGTAGGTGTAGAGCTGCTCGAAGGTGCCGGTCAGCGTGAGAATGGCACTCCACGCACCCAGCGCGATGATAGACACGTACGGCGTGAGCGCGCGCGGGTGGACGTCGGCCAGTCGCGAGAAAAACACGCCGTCGCGCGCCATGGCGTAGAACACCCTGGGTGTGGTCAGCAGGTTGCCGTTGGCCGCGCCCGCGATGGAACACAGAATCACGCCCGCAATCAGCGATGCGCCGATGGGCCCGACAATCGCATTCATCACATCCGCCGCGATGCGCCCCGCCCCGGCAATGTGTTCCACCGGGAACATGTACAGGTAGGCGAGATTGGCGGCGATGTACAACACCATCATCGACAGGCTGCCCAGGAACAACCCCAGCGGCAGGTTTCGTTCGGGGTTCTTGATCTCGCCGGCCGCGAAGGTGGCTACTTCCCAGCCCTTGTAGGCCCACAGCACGGCCACCAGCGCGAGACCGAACTGCCCGACGAGGGCTCCAGACATCGGGGGCGCCGCCGGCACCGTCCAGTGTGCCGTGTCGCCCTGGCCGAACAGGAAGACCGCACCCACCACCGACACGATGGCGCCGAACTTGATGAAGGTCAGCACATTCTGCAGCGCTGCACCGTAGCGCACGCCGAGGCAGTTCACCGTGACCAGTATCGCGATGAGCAACACCGACACCGCCTTGCTGCCCGCCGGTGAGAGCGCGACAAATTGCGGCAGGTATTTCGTGGAAAACCCGACGGCCAGCGTGGCGATCGATCCGGAGTCGATCACGAGGAACAGCGCCCACCCGAAGAGGAACGAGACCAGCCCTCCGTAGGCTTCGCGCAAGTACACATACATCCCGCCAGCCTGGGGATAGGCCGCTGCCAGTTCCGAGAATGCGAGCGCTCCGAAAAACGTGAGCACGCCGCCTGCCAGCCACACCGACATCACCAGCACCGGCGAGCCAAGCTGGGCTGCCACCGCCGCCGGCACGATGAAGATGCCCGATCCAATCACGGTGCCGACCAGGATGCCGACCACCGATCCAAACCCGAGTACGCGCGGAAGCTCGCGAGAGGTATTCATGGAAGTAACCCCGTGACAAATTGGACGGGCAAGCCGAGCAGCGCGTCGGGAAACTGGCGCAGCAGCACCATCGCCTGTAGCGTACACCGAGTCGGTGTTGCAGCTCCCGTTTTCTGGCGCGGCACGGGCGGTGGTGTATGAGCGCCATCGCCCCGTCAACCGCAGGGTCTTGATGCGGTCGGTGCGCGAGACTAGACTGTCGGAGGAGGTCCCCGTTGACGCCGGTTTCTGTACAGGCGCTTCTGGCGGTAGCCGCGTTGCTGATGTGCAGTTGCGGGGGCGGTGGCAATTCCAGCCCAACGTCGCCAACGTCTCCCACCTCGCCCTCCTCTCCGACTACGCCCACCCCACCATCGCTGCCAAGCGGCGGCGTGTGCGCCATTGTTGGAGGGCCGGCGTTCGGTTCGCAGGGGATCCTGAACGGCACGGCATGCTCGTCTGCCACGTCCCCGGTGGTGTTGGTGAACCTTCGCGACAGCGGCGGGTCTCCGTCTGGATCCTGCACGGGTACGGTGATTGCCCCGCGCGCCGTCCTCACGGCCGCCCACTGCCTGGTGGGTGATACGGCGTCGGTCAGGGTCTACCTCGGCAGCGGCGACCCAGTTGCCGCGGTCTCCTTCACGCCGAGCCCCGACTA
>CAYHRK010000116.1:0-11408 GCA_964358795.1 uncultured Vicinamibacterales bacterium | reverse complement strand
CTTAGGGCCTGGCGGGATCAGAGATTCAGGACTTCAGCTGGTTTCAAAACCGTCCGGGTCCGCGATCAGCCCTCGTGGGGCTCAACTCGTCACCCCCGCGGGCGCCTTCGCCTTGGGCTACGGCGGCCCAAGAAAGCGGGGGTCCAGGCCCAGGCGGTCGCAGCCACACGCCCAGGTTTTGAAACCACCGATAGTCCCGAGTCCCAAGTTGTCGCGCCGCTACATCACCGCCACCGGCGGCGCCGGTTCGTCCGCATCTCCGGCCTTCGACACTGGCACCATCGTCAGGTACGCCGCCAGAATCAGGAACGCCGGAATCGCCAGCCAACCCGCCAGGCTGTCGAATCCCGAGAGTCCCGGGAATTGCTTGTCGGCGCTGAAGAACACCACGGCCGCAATCACCAGGCCCATCAGCGCTTCGCCCGCAATCAAGCCCGAAGCGGCCAGTACGCCCGCATTCTCCACGCGAGCCTTCTGCGCGGTGTTGTATCCACGCTTGGCGGCCATCTTGTCCACGATGCCCCGCATCAGGCCACCGATGAAGATGGCGAACGTGGTGCCAAGCGGCAGATACATGCCCACCGAGAACAACATGGGGCTGCGCACCTTGATGAGGATCAGCGAGATGCCCATGGCGATGCCGACCACGACGAGCGGCCAGGCCATGTCACCGCCGACGATGCCCTGTGAGAGCGCCGCCATCAGGCCGGCCTGCGGAGCGGCCAGCACACGACCGCCCAGGCCGCCACTGGCGACCTCGGAATTGTGCAGGATGTAGATGGGGAAAAACAGCACCAGGCTTGCGACAATCACGCCGATGATGTCGCCAATCTGCATCTTCGATGGCGTGCCGCCCAGGATGTGGCCCACCTTCAGGTCCTGCAGCATCTCGCCGGCGACAGCGGCCGACACGCAGCCCACCGCAGCCACGCCCAGTGCGGCCATGACGCCCGCCTGGCCTTTCACGCCAATCAACACCATCACCAGTGCGGCCACAATCGTGGTGGCCAGCGTCAGACCCGAGATGGGATTGTTCGACGAGCCAATCAAGCCGACCAGGTTGCCCGACACGGCGGCAAAGAAGAAGCCGGTGACAAGCATCACGATGGCGGCAAAGACGGCGCCCGAGATGGCCTGGGTGAAGTAGAAATAGACGGCCGTCATCGCGACGAAGATCAGCGCGATGCCAACCAGCACCACCTTGAACGACAGATCGTGTTCGGTGCGTTCGGTGGCGGTCGCGGCCGAGGCTGACTTCTTCACGTCGGCGATACCGCGCTTGATGCCGGTCATCAGGTTCTTCCGCATGCGGTACAGCGTGTAGGTGGCGCCCACCAGCATGCCGCCTACCGCAATGGGCCGCACGATGAACCGGTACAGATGGCCGACCAGCCCCGCCCAGTTCTGCGTGCCGTCGGCTGCCGTGTACTGATCGATGTAGGTCGGTCCCAGGAAGAACACCAGCAGCGGCACGAACAGGCCCCACGCCAGCAGGCCGCCGGCGAAGTTCAACGCGCCCAGCTCGGGACCGATGATGAAGCCCACGCCCATGTACGCGGGTGTGATGCTCGGGGCCGCAATCGTGGTGATGCCGCCGGCTTTCACTTCGACGGGACTGCCGCCCAAGCCCAGCTTGACCACGCTTTCCTTGATCTTGCCAACGGCCAGCGTGAACGTGTTGCCGGCGTAGAACACGCCAAGGCCGTCCGGTGTGTCGACGTCTGTTCGCGAGAGCAACCGCATCACCGCGCCAACACCCATGGCCTGGAACAGTTGCTTCGCCGCCTCGGTGCCCCGCTGACCGGCCTTGTGTATTTCGGCGGCGGCGACCGATTCTGGGAAGGGCAGCGACGAGTCCTCCACCATCACACGCCGCAGGATGGTCACGAACATGATGCCGAGGATGCCTCCCAGGATCATCAGGGTCGAGGCCGTCAGGTACTCGGTGGCCAGGTGCGCGGAATCGAAGTGCCAGATCTGCAGAATCACGAACGCCGGAATCGTGAAGATCGCACCGGCTGCCACCGACTCACCGATCGATCCGACGGTTCGGGCGAAGTTTTCCTCGAGCAGACTGCCCTTGACCATGCGCAGCACGGCCATGCTGATCACGGCGGCAGGGTAGGTTGCCGCAATCGTCATGCCGGCACGTAGTCCAAGGTAAGCGTTGGCCGCCCCGAGAATCACGCACATCAGCAGGCCGAGGACGAGCGCACGCCACGTGAACTCAGTCATGTTCGACGAGGCAGGAACGAAGGGCTTGAAGCCCCCACCGGAAGAAGACAGGGTTTTTGAGGTGTCACTCATGCGGCGCATCTTAGCATGAGCGTCGCCGTAGCCAGGCCCCTGAAATCTGGCCCTAGCGAAAAGGCGCAGAAGCGGCGCTAACCCGCGCGAACGGCACCTCGATCACCACCTTTCCCATGCTCCGGCCGCTCTGCAGATGGCGGACCGCTTCAGGCGCCTTTGCGAAGGGGAAGATGCGACCGACATATGGCGGTGACGTCAGAATCGGGGCTAGTTCGCGGTACATCGAAACCAGTTCGTCCACGCGATCCCACATCCAAATCAGATTGAAGCCCATCACGCTCTTGTTGTCGGTGATCATGGCCAGCGGGTCGAGACGAGGGCGGCGAAGGTATCGAATGGCGAGCCGGGCGTAATTCGGGCGACGGCCCGGCGACATGAAATCGGCCGCGCCATAGATCACCAGTCGCCCGCCGCGGCGCAGACGGTCGTAGCCAGGCCGGAAGAACGGTCCGCCCACGCCGTCAAACACGATGTCGAAGCCGTCCAGGTGTTGCGCCTCGAGTGCTTCGTCGAGCTGACCGCCAAAACGGCGGCGATTGCGGACGATCACCTGCGAAGCCGTGCAGTGCTGGTGTTCCAGCAGGAATGCCTTTTTCGCCTCAGTTCCCACCGTCGCCACAACCAGGCCGGCGCGGGTCCGGATCATGGCCAACGCGTTCAGGCCGACGCCACCAGCCGCCGAGTGGACCAGCACCGCGTCGCCAGGCTTGAGTCCGCCCAGCCGGTTCAGACCGTACCAGGCCGTCAACGCCTGCACCGGGTATGCAGCGCCATCGGCAAACGACCAGTCGGGCCGCAGGTGATCCAGATACCGCACGTCGACGTTGAGCGAAGTGGCATAGGCGCCAAACCGGGTCAGCCCGACCACGCGATCGCCCGGGTGCCACGGCGAGATCCCTGTGGACGGCGCGCAGGCAGGAGGTTGGCCGACGTCCTCCACCACTCCGGAGAACTCCAAACCCGGAATGAAGGGCCCCGACGGTGTGGCCGAATAGAGGCCGAGGCACGAGAACACGTCGGCGAAGTTGAGTCCGATG
This sequence comes from uncultured Vicinamibacterales bacterium, assembly GCA_964358795.1. Classification (GTDB taxonomy): domain Bacteria; phylum Acidobacteriota; class Vicinamibacteria; order Vicinamibacterales; family JAKQTR01; genus CAYHRK01. The sequence continues at coordinate 8,061 of CAYHRK010000116.1, read as the reverse complement.
GCGCGCACCGACACGCGAGCCTCGCCAGGCGCCGGAGACCCGATGCGCTCGTTTCGCTGCCGCAATCGATCGAGCGAACCAGCTCGGCTCATCTGCCAGACAGAGCGGGACTCGGTAGAGGGAGCAGTCACGAATCGATGGTACAACCTCGGGGCTAATGCCAATACTGTTTGTGTCTCGTCACCCCCGCAATAAACTTGCCCCGCACTTGATGCGGGGCCGGGATCCAGGGTGATCACCCCGACTGGATTCCGGGTTCCGCTGCGCGGCCCCGGAATGACGCCAGGGCGTTCACTGAACGACATTGGGGGTAGCGCCGGCATTCGCGTTCCATCCGTCGTGCGGAGCAACCGTAGTAAGATCAGCCCCCGTTGCGATGACGATGAAGCGATCGCCCAGTCGGCCGCCGAAGCTCTCTCACGTGGATGCACGCGGAGGTGTCCGCATGGTGGACGTGAGTCGGAAACCCGACACCGCTCGCGAGGCTGTCGCCCATGGTTTTGTTCGTCTGGCGCCGGCCACGATCCGGCTGATCCGGTCCGGCGAGATTGCCAAGGGTGATCCGCTCCAGGCGGCGCGCCTGGCGGGCATCATGGCGGCCAAGAAGACCTCCGAGATTATTCCCCTCTGTCATCCGCTGGCGTTGAGCTACTGCGACGTGAATCTGCGCCCTAAGCGAGACGGTTACGAGATTGAAGCGCGTGTGCGCACAACGGGGCCGACCGGGGTCGAGATGGAAGCGCTGACGGCGGTGGCGGCAGCGGCGTTGACCATCTACGACATGGTCAAGGCCGTCGATCGCGGCGTGATCATCGATACCATTTGCCTGCTGGAAAAGCGTGGCGGCCGATCCGGCGAGTGGAAACGGCGCGCCTAGCCATGCACGTTCTGGTGGCCATCTACAGCGACACGGCGGCGTGGACGATTCCCCCTGCGCAGGTCGACGAGTTGCGCGGCCGTTTTCCAGACGTCACCTTTGCGCATGCGAAGGACGAAGCCGAGATGATCCGTCTGATTCCCCAGGCGGAGGTCGTCTTTTCGTCGTGTCTCACTGCCGCCGCGTTTGCCGTGGGCTCCCGTCTTTGCTGGGTCCACAGCCCCGCAGCCGGTGTGGGCAGCCTTCTTTTCCCGGCCATGAAGGCCAGCCACATTCCGTTGACCAACTCGCGAGGCATGAACGCCAGGGCTGTGGCCGAGCATGCCATCGCCATGATCCTCGCTCTTACGCGTCGCCTGCCCGACGCCGTTCGAGCGCAGAGTGCCCGGCAGTGGATTCAAGCCGACTTGTCGGGGCTGCCGACCCTTCAAGGCCGCACCATGGGCATCGTCGGACTGGGCGCTATAGGCAGCGAGCTGTCGGCGATGGCCCACGCGCTTGGGCTTCGCGTGATCGGAACACGCCGTGAGGTAGCCGACCCGGTCCCGGCAGGCGTGGCCGAGGCGCTTTCGCCGGCGGAGCTGCCCAGGCTGCTCGACGAATCAGACATTGTGGTGTTGGCCGCGCCGCTAACGGCTGAGACTCGTGGCCTGATTGGCGCCTCCGAACTTTCGCGGATGAAACCCACGGCCATTCTGGTGAATGTGTCGCGGGGCAAGCTTGTGCGGGAGGCCGAGCTGGTGCGCACGCTTCAGGCCGGCACCATCGCCGGCGCCGCGCTGGACGTGTTCGAGCACGAGCCACTCGATCAGTCCAGCCCCTTGTGGGGCATGTCCAATGTGTTGATCACGCCTCACGTGGCCGGATTTCGTGCGGACTACTGGGAGGCTGCCGTCGGCGTGTTTTCCGAGAACCTGCGGCGATTTCTGTCCGGCCGGCCGTTGCTGAATCTGGTTGACAAGGCCCAGGGCTATTGACGGCACCACGCGACCCCGAAGCGGCCAGAACTTGACGGACTATCGGAACTGATTTACGGTAGGCACCTTACGGTAGGCAGCTTACGGCTGGAAACACCACTGCATGACTAGAGAAGCTCCGCCTCAAACCGCCGAGTCCTCTCGCGGTCACTGCGATCCCGTCATTCCCGCGAGCGCCTTCGCCTTCGGGCTACGGCGGCTCAAGAAGGCGGGAATCCAGGACTGGACCCCCGCTTCCGCGGGGGTGACGAAAGACTCGCTTCATCCGGTGAGATGAGGCCCATAGAAGATGTCTAGGCTGGCGCCCGACACGTCCGACGTCTCGACGCTTGCCGACCTGCCGTTCTACGTGGCCACGCATTTCGACAATCCAGCACAACTGCGCCGCTGCGTGGGCCACTCGCGTCACGACCTATCGAGCCGGGGCTTGCTCGAGCGGGTTCGCGCCGTCAGCCTGGGCCTGCAATCGCTGGGCGTGCACACCGGGGACCGGGTCGGTATTGTGTGCGAGAGCAGGCCGGAATGGTGCGTGGCCGATCTGGCGATTCTGACAGCCCGGGCCATCACGGTCCCGGTCTATCCCACGCTGTCGGCCGTCCAGACCAGGTTCATCCTGGAGGATGCCAGGATCTCCGTGGTCGTGGTGTCCGACGATGTGCAGTTGGCGAAGTTGCGAGAGATCGCGACCAGCTACCCGGCCTTAGAAGTCATCGTGGTGGTGGCGCCTGTCGAGCCGATCCCGCCGTTGGCTGGGCCACCGCTCGTCGTGCGGTCCATGGACGACGTGGCAACCGATGGTCTGACTCGCTTGCAACGCGAACCCGGTTTGGCCGACGAGTTCGAACGGCTCGCGCGTGGGGGCCAACCCTCTGATCTGGCCACGTTCATCTACACCTCGGGGACGACCGGCAACCCGAAAGGCGTCATGCTGACGCATCACAACATCCTGTCGAACGTGCGCGCCGCCAATGCCGTGCTGGGCGTGGTGCCCGACGATCTGGCGTTGTCCTACTTGCCGCTCAGCCACACCTTCGAACGATTGGCGCTGTACGTGTTCCTGATTGCGGGCGCCAGCGTCACGTTTGCGGAATCGCTGCAAACCGTGGCCCGCGATCTTCAGAACGTGGCGCCCACGATCATGACCGGTGTGCCGCGCGTGTACGAGAAGTTCCACCATGCCGTGCTCGACAACGTGGCGGGCGCGCCGCCGCTTCGCCGCCTGCTGTTTGCCTGGGCCATGAAGGTGGCGTACGCGACTTCCCGTGCCCGCCTGGACGGGAGACGACCACCGGTATGGGCTGCGCTTCAGCGCCCATTGGCCGACCTACTCGTGCTGCGCAAGATTCGAGCGCGCACCGGCGGGCGGCTTCGCACCGTGGTGTCGGGCAGCGCGCCGCTGGCACACGCGACGGCCGAGTTCTTCTTTGCGGTGGGCATGCCCATTATCGAGGCCTATGGCCTGACGGAAACCGCGCCCGGGCTCACCATCAATCCGCCTGATGCGCCACGGGTGGGATCGGCCGGCAAGCCGATTCCCGGGGTCGACATCCGGATCGCCGAGGATGGCGAAATCCTGGCGCGTGGTCCCAATATGATGGTGGGCTACTACAACCGCCCCGACGACACGGCGGCGGTCTTGCGCGACGGCTGGCTGCACACCGGCGACATCGGCCACGTCGATGCCGACGGCTACCTCTACATTACGGACCGCAAGAAAGATCTGATTGTGACGTCGGGCGGCAAGAACATCGCGCCGGCTCCCATCGAACTGCGCCTCAAGGAAAGCCCGCTCGTCTCAGAAGCCATCGTCATCGGCGATCGCCGGAATTTCCCTGCCGCGCTGGTGGTGCCGAATTTCGTGGTGCTCGAAGCGCAGTTGCGCCAGGCCGGGGGACTGCCGGGCACGCGTGAACAACTGGTGAGGCGGCCTGACGTGGTGGCGATCTACCAGCGGCTGGTCGACGCGATCAATATCGATCTGGCGCAGTTCGAGAAGATCAAGCGATTTGCCGTGCTGCCGTCCGAGATGACGATTGAAGGCGGAGAGCTGACGCCCACCTTGAAGCTGCGCCGATCAATTGTCGAGCAGCGCTGCGCTGCCATCATCGAACAGATGTACAGCAACCGCGAGCCAGTCACTACCTAGCCTAGAAGATCTTGGCCGTGGGCACCGGCCACCAGCGCACCTGCACCTTTCCGATGATGTACTTCTTCGGCACCAGCCCCCAGTGGCGGCTATCGGAGCTGTTGTTGCGGTGGTCGCCCATCACGAAGTAGTAGCCTTCCGAGATTTTCTGTGGCCCCCACTCGTCGTGGCTCCGGTACTCGGGCGGTACGTAGCTGTCATCCAACGGGATGTCATTCACGTACACGCGCCCGTCGGCAATGCGCACCGTGTCGCCCTCTTCCGCGATCACCCGCTTCACAAACGACTTGTCGGGGTTGATCGGGTAGTAGAGCATGACGATGTCGCCGCGGCGGGGCGCGCTGATGCGGTAGATCAGTTTGTTGACAATCAGGCGGTCCTGATCGCCCAGCGTCGGCGCCATGCTCTGGCCTTCAACGCGGGCCACCTGGAAGCCGAAGGTCACAATCAGGGTGGCGTAGACGGCGGCCGAGGCCAGGGTTTTCACCCAGGCGACAATCTCATCGCGCACCACGACCCACGTGCTCGTCCGCGACGACGACGGGTGTGCCGCACCCTGACGGGGGAACGGCAGAGCAAATGCCTCCGGTTTGTTGGGCCGCGCCTCGACCGCTACAACTTCAGGTACTCCCTCAGCCGCTTGGTTTGAGAGCGGCTGACTGGAATCTCCGAGGCCTTCGCGTCCTTCATCCTGAGAATGTAATTTCTGCTGAACCAAGGGACGATCTCCTTGATCTTGTTGATGTTCACCAGATGGGACCGGTGGACGCGCCAAAACACGTCCGGGTCCAGCCGCGCCTGCAATTCGTCAAGCGTCCTATAGTTGGACGTCCCAACCAGCTGGCCGGTTGCAATCTGAATTGTATCGCCATCGACCGACGCAAAGATGACTTCATCGGATTGGACCAACAAAAACCGGTCACCCACCTTGACCGCCAGTTGGCCCCGCCGCTGCTGCCGTTCGGACATCATCCGTACCAGGCGCTCCAGGCGGTCGTCGGCGGGCTGCGCCACCGACAGCCGCTGACGCACCCGCTGGATGGCCTGTTCCAGCCGCGCCTGCTCGACCGGCTTCAGCAGGTAGTCGACGGCGTTCACCTCGAATGCCTCGACCGCATACTGATCGTAGGCCGTCACGAATACGACGTGGGTCGGCGTCTGCTTCTCGATCAGCAGGTGCGCCACTTCAAACCCGGTCAGCCCGGGCATCTGGACGTCGAGCAGTGCCACGTGCGGTTCCAGATCGTCGATGAGCGTGAGCGCCTCGACGCCGTTGCCGGCCTGTCCGACGACCTTCACGCCCTCCATGCGCCCCAACAGAAAGCACAGCTCTTCCCGAGCGGGCTGCTCATCGTCGGCCACCACGGCTTGCAGTTCGAGCGTCATGATGAGTGGTGGCTCTGTTCCGCCATGTCCGGGATCTCGATGCGCGCCACCGTTCCCATGTCCGTCGCGCTGGTCAGCTTCAACGTGCAAGTGGCGCCATAGATGACGCGAAGCCGTTCGTCCACGTTGCTGAGGCCAATGCCGCCGGTCATGGCACTGTGCAGGCGATCTTCGGACATGCCCAGCCCATTGTCACTCACTTCGATGAGCGTCCGGCCCTTCTCGCGCACGCTGCGGATAATCACTCGCCCGCCGCCCACCTTGGGGGTGATGCCATGCTTGATCGAATTCTCGATGAGTGGTTGCAGAATCATGCTCGGCACGAGCAGATCGAGGGTGTCCGGGCTGATCTGCTTCTCGACCTGCAGCTGGGGGCCGAACCTCACACGTTCGATGTCCAGATACTCGTCGACCGACGCCAATTCCTCCCGAAGGGGCACGAAGTGATCCTGGCTGCGCAGCATGCGCCTGAGCATGCTGGACAGTTTCAGGATCAGCATCCGCGCGGTCTCCGGCTTCGTCCGGATCAGCGACGAAATCGACGCCAGCGTGTTGAAGAGGAAATGCGGGTTGATCTGGCGTGAAAGCGCGTCGATGCGAGCCTTCATCAGCAGCTTTTCCTGCTCGCGCAGCCGGTGCTCGATGCGCGCGTTGTTCCAGATCTTGAGCGGCGTGGCCACGCAGAGCACGGTGGTCAGGAAGACCAGGGCTGTTGTGAACACTGAAGTGGGCTGGACAAAGAAGAGGCGCCCCGGCCATCGGGCACCCAGCACCTGCCGGATCAACTCCAAGCCGATGGGCGCCGCCAGCAGGGCAACCTGCCAGTCCAGTTCCAGCTTCCGGGCCATGCGCCAGACGTACCGATGGAGGTCCCCGAAAATGAACGGCGAAAACCGCCAGATTTCTTCCTTCGGACACATCTCGCGCAGGGCGCCCCCCGCCAACCCGCAGCCGATGGCAAACGGCAGCGCCGCCCATTCGTGCGCGAACAGGGCGGGGGCGCCAAGCAGCGCCCCCACCAGCGCGCCAGCCCACGTCCCGGTAACCAGCCCTGCCAGCAGCGCACCTTCCAGCGTCAGGTCGGCAGCCTTGTAGTTCAGCAGCAGCCGGGCGACCACCCCGGCGGCCAGCGGCACTCCCAGCCCGAAGGCGAAAAACGCCCTCATGGGCCAGGCCCGGCGTTCACTGGTCAACAGATCGCGGAATCGGTGGTAGCGGACCAGCATGGTGGTCAGGATGACCACGATGGCCACCTTGACGATCAGCGTGACCAGCAGGACCTGCTGCGCCGACAGGAATTGCGCTTGCTGGGCCACGGGCTACCCAGGTATGAGGGTGGTCGGTGTCAACGGTACGACTATACCGGCCGGTCTTCAGGCCTGTCAAACTGCTGAGAGTGAACGTGTTATGATGAAAACGGCCTAATCGAGTGACCCCATGGGTCATTTACTGCAGCGTCGCTCTGGCGGCGCGGAGGCATGAGGGATGATTCGTCCGTTGATCGTGGGTTTTGCCACCACGCTGAAGCATATTTTCCGCAAGCCGATTACGGTGAACTACCCGGCCCAGAAAGTGCCGGTGTTCCCGAAGTACCGCGGTAAACAGGTCCTGATGCGCGACGAGAACGACTTGGAGAAATGCGTGGCCTGCGGTCTGTGCGCCGTGGCCTGTCCGGCTGATGCCATCTACCTTGAAGCGGCCGAAAATGACGGGTCGGTGAAGGCGGGTCCCCGCTACGCGAAGACCTATCAGATTCACAAGACCCGCTGCATCTTCTGCGGCTACTGCGAAGAGGCGTGTCCGGTTGCGGCCATCTTCATGGGAAAGGACTACGAACTGGCCGTTTACACCAAGGACGACTTCATCTGGGACAAGCTGGATCTGCTGGTGCCCTTCCAGGCGCCGGTTCCGGCGGCGCGCTAGCTACTCGACGACGATGAAGCTCGGCGCCCTGGGCGACGTACACGGCGATTTCGCGTCGGTTCGGACGATCATGATCCGTCATCCCGACGTGCCGTTGTGGGTCTCGGTAGGGGACCTCGGCGACGCCATGGGCCGCTATGAGGAGCCGCCGGCGCCCTTGTACTGGATCAAGGGCAACAACGACAATCTCGAGTTCGTGGCCGACGTGGTGGCGGGGCGGCGATCCATGCGGAACCTTCACTACATCCCGAACGGGAGGTCGGTTGACGTGGGTCCAGTCCGTGTGATCGGTCTAGGAGGCACCCTGGCGCCGACCTGGTACGATCGCCTGCCGGAAGACTTGCCGCGGCCGAAACTGCCGCCCGTGCCGCCTGATGGGTTTCCGCCGCTGGCTCGTGACGATCGACGCCGCCATTTTGTCCGGTCCGAAGTGGCGGCATGTCGCCAGGCGGATCGGATCGATCTGCTGCTGACGCACGAGGCCGCGCGGCCCTTCTACCTCGAGGTACGCGGCCGGCGGCAGGACGTGGGCAAGACGCCCATCAACGAGGTGTTGGCGAGCATTCGGCCCAGAATGCACCTGTCGGGACACCACCACGTCTACAGTGACGAACTGCGCCAGGGTGTCCGATCGATTGGACTCGACCCGGTGGGGCAGTCGTACTTGCTGATCGATGTGAACACCTGGGCCTACGAGCAGCTGGAGACCTGATCACGTGTCCCTGCCGCCCTTTCTCGATGCGATTGACGAA
>CAYHRK010000115.1:2252-11492 GCA_964358795.1 uncultured Vicinamibacterales bacterium | reverse complement strand
CCGCAGCCCAAACTCTACGTGCAAGGCAAGACCCTTGCCGACGCCCCGATGGGGCCTTCGTTCTCTTTTCGGCCGATCTCTGCCCGAACTTGCGCATCCCGACATGACGCGCGGCTGGGAGCTGTTCCCAACTCAAGACAGCACGTGTTATCCAAGGTGGACAAGCGGCGAGCCGGCGGTGTCCAATACCGCATGAGCAGATTTCGCTTCCGCCGGTCGCGCCGCCCCCTCGACCTGGCCGTCGACATGGCCGGTGTCCGGATGGGAGAGCGCCTGCTTCAGGCCGGAGCCGGAGACGCCAGGGCGTTTGCCGTCATCGCTGCAAAGGTGGGCCTGACCGGGCGGGCCTGCGCGGTGGCCGATACCAGCGAAGCGGTCCAGGTGCTCGAGCGGGCGGCCGCCCGCCAGGGCGTGTTCGTGGAAGTGGTTGGTGTCCAGAGCGGCGCCTGGCCCTTCGACACAGCTTCATTCGACATTGCGCTGGTGGACGGCAATGCCTTGATCGGGGCGGCGGACGGCGAACGCCAGACCAGGCTTGCCGAGATTCGGCGGGTGGTCCGGGCTGGCGGGCGCGTGCTGGCGGTGTACCGATCGCCCCGAAGCCTGATGATGCGTCTCGGATTCGAATCGGCGCGCGAGGCCAGCCAGCCCGCTCGCGCGCTTTTGCAGGCCTTCGACCTGGCAGGCCTGGCACCGGCGCGTCTGCTGGCCGAGCGAGAAGGGCTGACGTTTGTCGAAGCACTCCGCCCGGCGTGATATAGTTTTTTGCCGTGAAACAACCACCTGCTATTGCTCCAGCTACCGGAAAACTGGGTGTCATGCTGGTCGGCCTGGGCGCCGTCAGTACCACCTTCATTGCTGGCGTCCAAGCCGTCCGTAAGGGCGTGGCGCGTCCCATCGGGTCGCTCACTCAGATGGGCACCATTCGGCTGGGCAAGCGCACCGAGGGAAGGACTCCACTGGTCAAGGATTTCGTGCCGCTGGCCGACCTGAACGACATCGTGTTCGGTGGGTGGGACATTTTCGAGGACAACTGCTACGAGGCTGCCAAGACGGCCGGCGTGCTCGAGGATCGCCTGCTCGATCAGGTGAAACCCGAGATGGAGGCCATCCGGCCGTGGACGGCCGTCTTCGATCAGCAGTATGTGAAGCGGCTTAACGGCCCGAACGTCAAGAAGGGCAAGAACAAGAAGGACTTGGCTGAACAGGTGCGCCAGGACATCCGAGCGTTCAAGGAGACCAACGGCCTGAGTCGTCTAGTGATGATTTGGTGCGGCAGCACCGAGATTTTCATGACCGAGTCGCCCGCGCACCAGTCCATCGAGGCCTTTGAGACCGCCCTCGAGGCCAACGATGTAACGATCCCCTCGTCGATGGTGTATGCCTACGCCGCGTTGAAGGAAGGCGTGCCCTACGCCAACGGGGCGCCGAACCTGACCGTCGACGTGCCGGCGTTGATGGATCTGGCGCAGCGAAACCGGGTGCCCATTGTCGGCAAGGACTTCAAGACGGGGCAGACGCTGATCAAGACAGTGATTGCGCCCGGTTTGAAGGCCCGACTGCTCGGCGTGAAGGGGTGGTACTCCACCAATATCCTGGGCAACCGCGACGGGGAAGTGCTCGACGATCCCGAGTCGTTCAAGACGAAGGAAGAGAGCAAGAAGTCGGTGCTCGACTACATCCTGCAGCCCGACCTCTACCCCGAACTCTACAAGGACCTGTGCCATGTGGTGCGGATCAACTACTACCCGCCGCGCGGCGACAACAAGGAAGGCTGGGATAACATCGATCTGGTCGGGTGGCTCGGGTACCCGATGCAGCTGAAAATCAACTTCCTTTGCCGCGACAGCATCCTGGCCGCGCCCATCGTGCTCGATCTGATCCTGTTTCTCGATCTGGCCGGGCGGGCCGGCTGGAGCGGCATCCAGGAGTGGCTGTCGTTCTATTTCAAGAGCCCGATGCACGCGAAAGACCTCTACCCGGAGCACGATCTCTTCATCCAGTCGATGAAGCTGAAGAACACGCTCAGATTCCTGATGGGCGAGGATCTGATCACCCATCTCGGCGCCGAGTACTACGACTAGTTATGAAGAGCAACGCCATGCTGATGCCGGCCGTCTGGGGCGGGGTGTTCCTTGGTGTGCTATCGGCCCTCCCGTTTGTGAGCGTCGGCAACCTCTGCTGCTGCCTGTGGGTGATCCTGGGCGGCGTCGTGGCGGCCTACGTGCTGCAATCGAACACCCCCAAGCCCATCACCCTTGGCGACGGCGCATTGGTGGGACTGCTCTCCGGCATCTTCGGCGCGGTCGTGTACGCCATCGTCGGGCTGCCGGTCAGCCTGCTGTTTGGGCCGATGCAGCAACGCCTGGTGCAGCAACTGCTCGACTCGAACCAGGACGTGCCCGACAACGTGCGCCAGATGCTCCAGGCTATGGGTGGCTCCACGATGACTATCGTCAGCCTGTTGATCGGGTTCGTCGTGATGTTGATCCTTGGCTCGGTTTTCGCGAGCCTGGGCGGGCTGCTGGGGGCTGTGTTCTTCAGGAAAAAGACTATTGCTGGCGAAGCCGGGAGTCCCTAAAGCCAATACTGTTTACATACCGTCACCCCGGTGAAAACCGGGGTCCAGCGTGGTCCTCCTGACTGGATTCCGGGTTCCGCTGCGCGGCCCCGGAATGACGGCCGGGCGCTTACTGGACGGCATTGTCTCTAAACCCTGGCGCTTGCGTGACCGATACATCCACGTCGTGATCTCTGTTACCCACCTCTCAAAGAAGTACGGAAAGTTCATCGCGGTCGACAACCTGACCTTCGAGGTACCGGAAGGCGAGGTTCTGGGGTTCCTGGGCCCAAACGGGGCAGGGAAGACCACGACGATGCGGATGATTACGGGATTTCTGCCGCCCAGTCAGGGCCGAGTCCGCATTGGAGGCTTCGACCTGTACGACAACCCAGTGAAGGCCAAGCGGATGATTGGGTATTTGCCCGAAAATCCGCCCGTCTATCCGGAAATGACCGTTCGCCGGTACCTCCGATTCGTCGCCGAGCTGAAAGACGTGCCTGCTGCCAGGTTGAAAACTGCGGTGGACCGCGCGATTGAGCGGGCCCGGCTTGGCGAGGTGGCTGGTAAGCGTATCTCCAAACTTTCCAAGGGTTTCAGGCAGCGTGTCGGGTTGGCCCAGGCCATCGTTCACGAGCCTGCTGTGTTGATTCTGGACGAGCCGACCTCGAGTCTCGACCCCAAGCAGCGGGCCGAAGTGCGGGAGTTGATTGCCGAGTTGAGAGGCAATCACACGGTGGTACTTTCGACGCACATCCTGCCGGAAGTCAGCCAGGTCGCCGACCGGGTCATCATCCTGAACCGCGGCAAGGTGATGGCGGTCGACACCCCGGATCGTCTCGGCGACCGGCTGCGGGGGCGGGAGGTGGCTAACCTCGAGGTTGCCGTGCCCGATCGCGCGTCCGGGTCTGGAGCTGATGGAGCCGATGGAGCCGATGGCGCAGATGCCGTCCGGTTGGCCTTGGCCAGCCTGCCCGGCATCGCCAAGGTGGCCGTGGAGCCAGGCCCATCGGGCACGTTCGGGGTGAGGCTGGAAAGTGACATGGGCGTGGATCTGCGATCCGATGCCGCGGCGCTGGTGGTGGGGCGCGGATGGAAACTGCTGGCGCTGGCCGGCGAGTCGCTGTCGCTCGAAGAGGTGTTCCTGCGCCTCACCGACGAGCCCGGCAGCGCGGGCGAGGAGCTGAAGTAATGCGGCACGCCTTCGTGATTGCCCGCCGGGAACTCGAGTCGTATTTCGTCTCGCCGATCGCGTACGCCGTGATGACGATCTTCACGTTCGTCTCGGGGTTGTTCTTCTCGAACATGCTCGTCTACTACATTCGCCAGTCTGCGCTGGCCGACGCCCAGGTGCAGAAGTTCGGCCGCGCCGAGCTCCAGCTCGATGTGCCAACTGTGGTGCTGGCGCAGTTTTTCCAGAACGAAGCCTTCCTGCTGATGTTCGCGCTCCCGCTGTTGACGATGGGCCTCGTCACCGACGAACGGCGCAAGGGCACGCTCGAGTTGCTCATCACGTCGCCGTTGCGTCCCACAGAACTGGTCGGTGGCAAGTTCCTGGGAGCCTTCACATTCCTCTTCATCATGCTGATTCCTATTCTTCCCATGTTCTGGTTCATGGCGCAGGGTGGTGACTGGGAGCCCGGCGTGGTGGCCAGCGGCATGCTGGGCCTGCTCCTGCTGGGCGGCGCGCAAATCGCGTTGGGCCTGTTTATCTCCTCGATGTGCGAGAACATCCTGGTGTCGGCCATCGGCACCTATGGCCTGCTGATGACGCTGCAGTTCATCGACACGACATCTGCGGGCTCCGCCACCCTCTGGACGAAGCTCATCAGCTCGTTCTCGTTCTACATGCGCAGCCTCAATTCGACGCGCGGCATGGTCTTCGTTGACGATGTCGTGTACTACGGATCGTTTGTCGTGCTGGGCCTGTTCCTGGCCCAGCGATCGATTGAGGCCATCAGGTTCAAACGGACATGAAGAAGTACCTCTTTCTGCCCGGTGGTGTGATGGTGGCTGGCGCGGTCGTGTGGGCGGCCTTCGCGCTGAAATGGGACCGGGTGGCGCTGGTGGTCGGTGGCGGCGGGCTGCTGGTGCTGGCTTTGGGCGTCGCGGTGAATTGGCGAGAGATCCGCGACTGGTTCCGCGATCCGCGCGGCGTGTTTGCCGTCAACACAGTCTTCTCCACCCTCCTGATCCTGGCGATCCTCATCCTCTTGAACGCCCTTTCGGCGCTGCGACCCGTGTCGTTCGACTGGACGCAGTCGGGACGCAACACCCTCAGCGGCGAGACCGCGAACATCTTGACAGGTCTCTCGCAGGAAGTCTGGCTCAAGCAGTTCGGCCGCACGAGAGATCCGCGGATCGACGAGCTCTTGAACGCGTTCTCTGCGAGAAGCCAGCGGATCCAGACAAGCCTCGTTGACGCCGAGAAATCTCCCCAGGAAACCCGTCTCTACGGGGTGCTGAAAAACGGAACGGTCGTGGTTGGCTCGGGCCAGAAATTCAGAAAAGTTGAAAAAGTGACCGAACCGGCATTGGCGACAGCCCTGCTGCAGGTGACCAGTCATACCGAGTGGCTCGTGTGTTTTGCCACCGGCGAGGGCGAACATGGTCTAAACGATCAGACCAACCAGGGTCTGTCAGGTTTGGTGGCCGCGCTCAACGCGTCGAACTACACCACCGACATCCTCAACCTTCAGCAGCGCGACGTTCCACAGTCTTGCAGTGTCCTGGTGATTGCTGGCCCCCAGGCTGGACTGCAGCCCTTGGTCATCCAGCGCGTCGAGTCGTTCATGGCCGCTGGTGGCCGGGTGGCGCTGTTGGTCGACCCTCCCGTGGATCCCAACATCTCCTCGTGGCTTGCCAGATTCGGTTTCGCGATTGGCCAGGGGGTCATCGTCGAAACCAGTCCGCAAGGGCGCAGCGTGGGTGCCGGGCCAGAAACCCCGCTGGCACTCGGCTATGCCAGCCACCCCATCACCAAGGGGTTCGAGTTGGCCACGATCTACGACCGAGCCGTGCCAATTACGGTGACGAAGGCGCAGGCCGGTAAACCGCAACCCCTGGCGGCGACCGGCGCACAGGCCTTCGAGCGCGTCGACCTGATGAGCCAGGCCACAGAGTTTCGAGAAGGGCGCGACCATCGCGGTCCGCTCACGCTAGCCGTCGCCACGACGTTTCCGCGCGGCTCGCAGGACGCCCGGCTGCCCGAGGCACGCATGGTCGTGTTTGGCGACTCCGATTTCGTGTCCAACGGGTTCATCGGGCGTCAGGGGAACCGCGACCTGGCCATCAGGGTTGTGGCGTGGCTGGCGGGCGAGGAAGAGGCCCGCATCGTTGACGTGGCCGACCGGGAAAACAGGCGAATCGAACTCACCCAACAGACCCAGATGGCCATGTACGTCGTCAATTTCGGCCTCCTCCCACTCCTCCCGCTCGCGGCCGGTCTCATCCAGCTCTTCCGCTCCCGAAAATAAGCGTGCCGGCCCGTGAAGCTGCGGGCAGTCGGCGCCCGCAGCTCTAAGGTTTCCAACGAGATAGGCCGAGAAACCACCCAGGGAGGCAGAGTCCTCCGACGACCTGTCTCCGCTTTGGACTGGGGAACATACATGGATTACAAGACCCGCACTCGACTGGTGAACGCTGGTCTGGTGGCAGTGCTGGTGATGACAACGTCGACGTCCTTCTCGGCGCAGGGCCAGACGCAGAGCCAGGGACGGGTGCAAGTGCCGGTGCCGGCCAGCCCGCCGCCACCCATGCCGCCAACCCGACTGGGCCTCGGGCCGCAGAACCCCGGGCTGTCGCCCATCGCCATCAGCCAGCTCGAAGAGAGCCGGCGGTCCGAGGCGTTGGAACAGAACATCTCACTGAGCTTCTCCGAGCCCATTTCGGTGCGCGAGCTGCTGTTGCTCCTGGTGCGCGACACGAACCTGAGCGTGGTGCCAGATCCAGACGTGGACGGCACGTTTACCGGTGAACTGAAAAACGTGACCCTGCGCCAGGCGCTCGACCTGATTCTTCAGCCACTGAGCCTCGAATCCACCACGCACGACAACGTGCTGCGTGTCTTTCGCCGTCAGCTCGTCACACGCATCTTCAACATCAACTACGTGGCCACCAGACGAACCGGCTCGCGCGGCTCAGGCGGCAGCGGCGTGAGTGGTGGCGCTGGCGCTGGATTAGGCGGCGGGGTTGGTGCTACTGGAGGCGGGTTCGGTGGCGGCGCTGGGGTGGGGGGCGCAAGCGGTTTGGGCAGTTCGGGCTTCGGCGGTACCCAGGCCTCGGTGTCCAGTTCCGACGCAGGCGATGTCTTCGAGGAAATCCAAATGGGTCTGCAGACACTGATGTCGGCGGACGGCAAGTTCAACCTCGACCGCAAGGCCGGCATGCTGCAGATCACGGACTACCCGAGCACGCTCGACAAGGTTGCGATCTACCTCGAAGCGTACGAGGGCAGAGCGCTGCGCCAGGTCCTGATCGTGGCCAAGATTATCGAGGTCGAACTCCGGGACGACTTCTCGGCGGGCATCGACTGGGCGACCGTCTTTCGCAGTGCCGGCAATGCGGTGTCGTTGACGCAGCGACTGGCGCCCACGCGTGGATCGAGCGCCTTCACCATGGGATTCAACATCAAGGACTTCGCGGGCCTGCTCGAGGCGTTTGCCAGCCAGGGCAAGGTGAACGTGATGGCCAGTCCCCGCGTGATGGCCATGAACAACGAGCCGGCCGTGATGCGAGTCGGCACGCAGGACGTGTTCTTCGTGACGACGTCGCAAGTGGATGCCACCACCGGACAGATCCTGCAAACCGTAGTCACCCCGCAGTCGATTACCGAGGGCGTCGTGCTGAGCGTCACGCCCCAGATCAGTGGTGACGGCATCGTGCACCTCAGTATCACGCCGAGCATCACGGAACGCACCGGCACGGCCACCTCGCGGCTGGGCGACCAGGTGCCGATCGTCAGCGTGCGCGAAACCGACACACTGGTTCGCGTGCACGAAGGCGAAACAATTGTGATTGCCGGTCTGATGCAGGACCGTGCATCGGTCGACAAGTCTAAGGTGCCGATCCTGGGTGACCTTCCGCTGGTCGGTGGCCTGTTCCGTCGAGAAGACCGGTCGAAGCGCAAGACGGATCTGGTGATTCTGCTGACGCCGACGCTCATGTCCCCAGGCGACATTGCTGCCACCGCCGCGTCGGATCAGCAACGGATGTACGAAGCGCAGAGCAAGCCGGTGCGCAAGTAGGCGGCCACCCGAGCAGGCCGACCGACCAAGGGGCGACCATGTATGAGGATTTCTTTGGCTTTGCCGAAAAGCCATTCAGCCTGACGCCAGACCCGAAGTATCTGTACAAGAGCGAGTCGCACGCCAACGCGTTCGAACTGCTCCAGTATGCCATTCGGCGTCGCGAAGGGTTCGTGGTGGTCACCGGCGACATCGGCACGGGCAAGACCACGCTGTGCCGGGCGCTGCTCGAGCAAATCGACCGCCGCACGTTCAGCGCCCTGGTGCTGAACCCGTTTCTGTCGGAGGACGATCTTCTGAAGTTGATTCTTCAGGACTTCGGTGTCGTCTCGCGCGAGGAAATGAAAGCGGGCCGGCTGAACGGGATCAGCAAGCAGGAACTGATCGATACCCTCTACGACTTCCTTCTGGGCCTGCTGCCCCTGCAGGCCAACGCGGTGTTGATTATCGACGAGGCGCAGAATCTGCCTCTGCAGGTGCTGGAACAACTGCGCATCCTGTCGAACCTGGAAACCGACAAGGAGAAACTCCTGCAGATGATCCTGGTGGGACAGCAGAATCTTCAGCCGCTGCTTCGATCCCCCGAGCTGCGCCAGCTCGATCAGCGGGTGTCCATCAGGTACGCATTGAAACCGTTGACACGCGAGGAGACAGCGGCATACGTCTCGCACCGCCTTCGCGTGGCGGGCGGATCGGCCGCCGTCGGCTTCACGCCGAAGGCGCTGCAGTACGTGCACCAGTACTCCAGTGGCATTCCGCGCTTGATCAACCTGATTTGCGATCGCAGCCTGCTCGGTGCCTACTCGGCACGCGCCAACAAGGTCTCGCACGATCTCGTCGTGCGCGCCGCTGAAACGCTAGACCTGCAGCCAGCCGAGCGTTCAAGGTTCTCGTGGCTCCGTCGCCGCAACCCGTTCGTCGCGGGTGCCGGCGCCAACCCATCTTCGGCCAGGTGACATCGTGAGCCGCATGCTAGACGCCTTGCGTCAACACCATGGAACGTCGCAGAACCCGGATCCGGCGCCGCGCCGCAATGCCACCGAGGAAAACGTGCTGGCCTCGCTCGGGTACGAGTCGCAGCGACAACCCGGTTCCGGATTCGGGCCGGCGCTGCGGGTGGTACTGGCCGGCGTGCTGGTCATCGTCGTCGGCGTGCTCCTGTGGCAGGTTGCCGCGATGAACGGCCTGGTCCCGGCTGGGCCATTTTCCAGCTCGCCCTCGAGTCGTCAGGCTACGCTTCTGCCACGCGAACGGCCACAGCCGGTGCCGGGTAGCCAGCCTTCAAACAGCGCGCAGTCCACACCGTCCGTTCCGGCGCCAGCCACGAGCGGGGCAGCAGGAGGTACCGCTGCGACCGTACCACTCGCGCCGCCCGAAGTTCGCCCCGCCGAACGATCCGGCGTGGAGACCAGCACGGTCGTCGAGGCGCCGACG